>DATFKW010000026.1:0-31526 GCA_035268405.1 Gammaproteobacteria bacterium | reverse complement strand
GTGTTGTGGCTGGGCATCTTCACGATGGCGGTGGGCGTGGTGCTGGCGCTGGGCCAGCGCGATGCCAAGCGCATGCTCGCCTACCACAGCATCAGCCAGGTGGGTTTCATCCTGGCCGGGATCGGCGCGGGGGCGTACCTCGGCGACGGGGGCGGCATGGGCATGGCGGGCGGCCTGGCGCACACCGTGAACCACGCGCTGTTCAAGGCCAGCCTGTTCCTCGGCGTGGGCGCCGTGGTCCTGCGTGCGGGCAGCGCCGACATGTACGCGCTGGGCGGGCTGTGGCGCGCAATGCCCTGGACCTTCGCGCTGATGCTGGTCGCCGCCGCCGGCATCACGGGCATGCCGCTGTTCAACGGCTTCGTCAGCAAGTGCCTGGTCCATCACGCCCTGGAGGCCGCGGTGGCCGTCGGCGAGGCGCCCGGAATGCGCGTCGCGGAGCGAATCTACCTGCTGGTTTGCGTCGGCACGGCCGCGTCCTTCATCAAGCTGATCGGACTGGTCTTTCTCGGCCGGCCGCGGGGCGAGAGCGGCGCGAAACCACGCGAGGCGCCGCTGGCCATGCTGCTGGCGATGTTCCTGCTCGCGATCCCCATCGTGGTTCTCGGCCTGCGACCCGGGCTTTTGCTCGAGGGCATCATCGGGCCCGCGCTGGCGGCGAGCGGCTTCCCGGCCAGCGCGCCGGCGGACTACCTCGGCCATTACTTCCTGTCGGCCGGCGACCTGCTGACTGCGGCCGCGACATTGCTGTTCGGCGGCGCCCTGTACGCGGCCGGCATGAGCTTCGGCTGGTTTCACCTGCGCGCGCCGGCCTGGGTCGGCCTGGACTACTGGTACAGGCGCGCCGCGCGCGCCCTCGTCGCCGCCTGCAAAGAGGCCGCGGCGGCGCAGCGCCGCCTGCAGCAGGGCACTGGCCGGCATGTGCGTCGCGGCCTGCGGCGCCTGCGCGGGACGGCGCGGACGACGGCCCGTCTGCGGCACCGGCTTGCGGCAGAGTTGCAGCAGCGCCCCGCCGCATGGCTGCGCGCCGGCAACGTGCACGAGGCGGCCGCCACGGTGCGGACCCGTCTCGCGATCCAGCGCTATGCGCGTGACGTGAGTCTGAACATCGCGTCGCTATTCCTGCTCCTGGCCGTTCTTGCGGCGGTGCTGTGGTGGGGCGCTTGAGCGTTCGCGGCCCTTCGGAAAACACCCACGCGGCCGGGGTGCGGCTCGGGCCATCATGGGTTTCCAGTGCTCGCCGGACGCAGGCCGGGGGCGGCCGCCGGTTGCGCGGTCCCGAGCCGGCCCGGCGCCGTGTCATTTGCCAGGGCCATTCGCCAAGGAAGGAGCATAGCGATGGGGCATGCTTACCGGGAAGACCTGTCCTTTATCCACGACCTCGGGTTCGGTCAGCTGGCCCGGGATGCAGCCGAGCACCTGTTGCGCATTTTTGCGGAAGAGGCGGTCGAGGAAGGCCTGGTCGTGGACCTGGGCTGCGGCACCGGCATCCTCGTGGAGGCCGTGAGCAATGCCGGCTACGAAGTGCTTGGCATCGACCTGTCGCCCGCCATGATCGAGCTCGCGCGTCGCAGGGTTCCGGACGCGCAGTTCCGCTGCGAATCGCTGCTGGAGGCCGAGTTGCCGCGCTGCGCGGCGGTCGTGGCGGTAGGGGAATGCTTCAACTATCTTTTCGACGAGCGCAATTCGCGCGAGCAGTTGCGCCGGCTGTTCGCGCGCATTCACGAGGCCCTCGAACCGGGCGGCCTCCTGCTCTTCGACGCCGCGGGCCCCGGCCGGGTGGCGAGTGATGAACCTCTCAAGACCCACGTGGACGGCGGCGACTGGGTGCTGCTGATGAACGCCGAGGAAAACAGTGAGGCGCGCCGGCTGACCCGTTGCATCACGAGTTTCAGGAGGATCGGCGAGTTATTCCGGCGCGACGACGAGTGCCACGAGCTGGCCCTGTGGTCCTCGCATGAACTCATGGCCGACCTGGAGGCAGCGGGTTTCAGCGTGGAGTTGCTGGACGGCTATGCCGAGCAGGCGCTGCCGCAGGGCCTGTATGCCTTGCTGGCGCGAAAGTCCGACCAGGAAGCAATGGAGTCGCCCGAAGGAGAGGACTGATGCCAGGCAACACGTCCCTAGCGCCGCGCCGCGCCGGCAGGATCGGCTGGCAGGACTGGATGCGTCGCCTGCTGCTGTTCGCGGTTTTCTGGTGGGTGCTGAGTGGCGGCGACGCGCATGGCTGGCTGCTCGGCGCGCCTTTCATCGTCATCGCGAGCTGGCTCAGCCTGCAGCTGTGGGCCGACGCGCAGCTGTCGATCACGGGCGTGCTGCGTTTCCTGCCCTGGTTCGCATACCAGTCGCTGGTCGGCGCGGTGGACGTGGCGCAGCGCGCCCTGCGGCCCGGCATGCCGCTGAAGCCGGGACTGGTGCGCCACCGGGTGCGCCTCCCCGCGGGACTCTGCAGGGTCTCGCTGGCCAACGTGATCAGCATGCTCGCCGGCACCCTGAGCGCGGACCTGGTGGACGATGAACTGGTCATCCACACGCTGGACACGGGCCGCGACATGCACGCCATGGTGCGGGACCTGGAGCCACGCATCGCGGCGCTGTTCAGCCTGGACCTGGAAGCCGGCAGCGGCGCCCCGGGTGCGTCATGAGCACCCTGTTCATCGCCGTGGCCGTGTTCCTGCTGCTCAACCTGGCGGCCGGGCTGTGGCGCGTGATGCAGGGACCGACGGCGGCTGACCGCATGCTGGCCGCGCAGTTGTTCGGCACCACTGCCGTGGCGGTGCTGCTGCTGCTGGCCGAAGGCATGGGCGAGCCGCCCCTGCGCGACATCGCGCTGGTGTTCGCCTTTCTCGCCGCGGTGGCCGCGGTGGCCTTCGTGCAGCGGATCTGGAGCCGCGGAGGCAGTCATGACGATGATTGACCTGTTGAGCGCTTTCCTGGTCCTGGCCGGGGCGGGCTTCTTCTTCGCCGGCACCGTCGGCATGCTGCGCTTTCCCGACGTTTTCAGCAGGCTGCATGCCCTCACCAAGGGAGACAACGTGGGGCTGGGGCTCACGGTGCTGGGCCTGGCCCTGCGCGCGGATTCCTTCGCCGTGGTCGGCAAGCTGGTGATGGTATGGATGCTGGTGCTGCTGGCAGGCGCCACGGCCTCGCACCTGATTGCGCGCTCCAGCCTGCGGCGCGGCATCAAGCCCTGGACCGCGCCATGAACACCGGCCAGGCGCTCGACCTGCTGCTGGTGCTCGTCCTGTTGTGGGTGGCCTGGGCGGCGCTCTCCAGCCGCGACCTGTTCCGCTGCATCGTGCTGTTCATCGCCTTCGGGCTGGTGCTGTCGATGGCCTGGGTGCGCCTGGGGGCCCCCGACGTGGCGCTGGCGGAGGCGGCGATCGGGGCGGGCCTGGCGGGCGCCCTGCTGCTGGCCACCTGGGCGCGGCTGCCGGGCAAGACAGAGGATTCGAAGCTCGATGCGAAAGGGGAGGACGATGAAGACTAGGCATGCGGCGACCGAGCCGGGCCCGGTGTTTCGCATCGGGCTGGCTTTGCTGCTGTTCGCGATCACCGCCGGACTGGCCCTCGCCCTGCTGGCGGAACCGGTGGCGCCGGGCGTCGCGGGCCAGGTCGAGGCCGCGCTCGGGGACAGCGGCGCCAAGAACCACGTGACCGCCGTGCTGCTGAATTTCCGCGGCTACGACACGCTGCTCGAACTCGCGGTGCTGACCTCCGCGCTGGTTGGCGTCTGGGCGCTGGGGGTCGCGCCGGACATCAAGGAAACGACCCCGAGTCCCGTGCTGCTCGGCATGAACAGCGTGCTGATCCCGCTGGCGCCGTTGTTCTGCGCCTACCTGCTGTGGGCCGGCGCGAGCCGTCCCGGCGGCGCCTTCCAGGCCGGCGCCGTGCTTGCCGCGGCGGCCGTGCTTTACAACATCTCCTGCCGGAGACCGGAGCTGCGGCTGCCGAGCGCGCCGCTGCGCCCGGGGATCGTCATCGGCCTGGGCGTCTTCATCGCCACCGGTTTCGGCGTGATGGGCGGCGGGCGCGCTTTCATGGAATATCCGGCCGGGCTGGCCGGCGGCCTGATCCTGCTGATCGAAACGGCGGCCACGCTCTCGATCGCGCTCATCCTTGCCAGCCTGTTCGTCGGCGGCCGGCCGGAGGGCGAACCTTGAGCAGCGGCATCCTGTTCGCCTGCGGCGGCCTGGGCCTGCTGGCAATCGGCATCTGGGCGCTGGTGCTGCGCGCCCACCTGATCCGCAAGGTGCTGGCGATCAACGTCATGGGCAGCGGCGCATTCCTGTTGCTGGTCGGTGCGGGCTCCATGGGAGAAGCCGGCGTGGATCCCGTGCCGCAGGCGATGGTGATCACCGGCATCGTGGTGGCCATTTCGGCGACCGCGCTGGCGCTGGCGCTGGTGCTGCGGCTCGCCAACGCCACGGGCAAGCCCGCGCTGCCCGAGGACCGGGAACGCGACCTGATGGATTCGGAGGAGCGCTAGGCGATGAGCGAATGGCTGGCAGGCGCGCCCTGGATGATGCTGGCCATCATGTTGCCCCTGTCGGGCGCCCTCGTGGCCTTCCTGCTGCCGCGCCACAGCGCGCTCGTCGGCCTGGGCGCATCCCTGCTGACCGCCTGCGCGGCGCTGGTCGTGATGCTGCAGGTGGCGGCCGACGGTCGCCAGGCTTACCGGCTGGGCGGCTGGCCCGCGCCGCTGGGCATCGAACTGGTGGCCGACGGGCTGAGCGTGCTGATGCTGGCCATGACCGCGGTGGTGGGCGTCGCCGTCAGCGTCTACGCGCGCGTCTATCTCGCGGACTCGCCGGACAAGGTGCGCCGCTTCTGGCCGCTGTGGCTGTTCCTGTGGGCCGCGCTGAACGCGCTGTTCCAGGCCGGCGACGCGTTCAACCTGTACGTGACCCTGGAGCTGATGGGGCTGTCGGCCGTGGCGCTGGTCGCGCTGTCGGGTTCCGGGCCGGCGCTGTGGGGCGCAATGCGTTACCTGCTGGTCAGCCTGCTCGGCTCGCTGTCCTACCTGGTCGGCGTGGCCCTGCTGTACCACGCTTACGGCACGCTCGACCTGGCGCTGCTGTCCGAGCGCGCCGACGGCGGGCTGCAGCTGGCTGTGCCGCTGGGCGCGATGATCGCCGGCCTGCTGCTCAAGACCGGCCTGTTCCCCTTCCACGTGTGGCTGCCGCCGGCGCACGGCAGCGCGCGCGCGCCGGTGAGCGCACTGCTGTCCGGCCTGGTCGTCAAGGCGTCCTTCTACCTGCTGTTGCGACTCTGGTTCACCTTCACGCCGGAGGGCCAGGGCGTGCCCCTGCTGCTGGGCTCGCTGGGCGCGGCCGCGATCTTCTGGGGGTCCATCCAGGCGCTGCGGCAAAAGCGCCTGAAGCTGCTGGTCGCCTATTCCACGGTGGCGCAGCTGGGCTACCTGTTCATCGCCTTCCCGCTGGCGGAACTGGAGCCGGCGCTGGCGTGGAGCGGTTCCGTCTACCTGGCGCTGTCCCACGCCATGGCCAAGGGCGCGATGTTCCTCGCCGCCGGCAGCATCATGACGCAGGGAGGGCACGACGAGATCGACGAGCTCGACCGGGTCGTGGAGCGCATGCCGCTGACGCTGGCCGCTTTTGCCTTGGCGGGCATCAGCCTGGCGGGACTGCCGCCGAGCGGCGGCTTCGTCGGCAAGTGGATGCTGCTGCAGGCCGCGATGACCCAGGGCTCATGGTTCTGGGCGCTGGTGATCATCGTCGGCGGTTTGCTGACCGCCACCTACGTCTTCCGCGTGCTCGGTTTCGCTTTTACCAAGTCGCCGCACGAGCATGAGCGCCACGACGTGCCGGCAACCATGGAATGGACCGCGCTGGTGCTCGCCCTGGGCGCCGTGCTGCTGGGCTTCGCGGCGCCCTGGGCGCTGCCCTTGCTCGAGGGAGTGCTGCCGTGAGCTTCAACACCTGGCTGCCGGTGCTGTTGCTCTGCTCGTCGCTGGTCCCCGGGCTGATCATCTTCATGCTGCCGGAGCGGGCGACCGCGCTGCGTACCACGCTGAACCTCGGCGGCGCGGTGCTGAAGATCGTGCTGCTGGTGCTGATGATGATCGGCGTCTTCCACGGCGTGGACTACGAGTTCCGGGTCCCGCTGGTGCCGGGGCTGGACTTCGTGCTGCACGCGGACGCGCTGTCGCTGATGTTCGTGAACCTTTCGGCGGTGCTCTGGCTGGCTACCACCTTCTACGCCATCGGCTACCTGGAAAACTCGCCCAACCGCAGCCGCTTCTTCGGTTACTTCAGCCTCTGCGTGACCGCCACCGTCGGCCTGGCGATGGCCGGCAACCTGCTGACCTTCCTGGTGTTCTACGAGGCGTTGACGCTCACCACCTATCCGCTGGTGGTGCACCGGGGAACCGAGGTGGCACGCAAGGCGGGCCGCACCTACCTCGCCTACACCCTGCTGGGCGGCGTGCTGCTGCTGACCGGCACCGTGTGGCTCTATTCGCTGACCGGCACGCTGGAGTTCATCGACCGCGGTTTCGTCGCGCAGGCCGGCGTCGATCCCGCGGTGCTGCGCATGGTCTTTTTGCTGCTGATCCTGGGGGTGGGGGTGAAGGCGGCGCTGCTGCCGCTGCACGCATGGCTGCCCCAGGCGATGGTCGCGCCCGCGCCGGTGAGCGCGCTGCTGCACGCGGTTGCGGTCGTCAAGGCCGGCGCCTTCGGCGTCGTGCGCATCATCTACGACGTGTTCGGCATCGAGTTCGCCGCCAGCATCGGCGTGACCCTGCCGCTGGCGATACTGGCCGCGGCGACCATCATCTACGCGTCCCTGCGGGCGCTCTTCCAGGACGACCTGAAGCGCCGGCTCGCTTTTTCGACCGTCAGCCAGGTGTCCTACATCACGCTGGGCGTGGCGATCGCCGGGCCGATCGCCACCATCGGCGGCCTGGTGCACCTGGTGCACCAGGGCTTCATGAAGATCACGCTGTTCTTCTGCGCCGGCAATTACGCCGAGACGCTCGGCGTGCACAAGGTGAGCGAGATGGCGGGCATCGGCCGGCGCATGCCCTGGACCACGGCGGCGTTCACGGTGGCGGCGCTGGGGATGATCGGCCTGCCGCCCACGGTGGGCTTCGTCAGCAAGTGGTACCTCGGGCTGGGTGCGCTGGAAGTTGGCCAGCACTGGGTGGTGTTCGTGCTGGCGGGCAGCAGCCTGCTGAACGCCGCGTATTTCCTGCCCATCCTGCGCACCGCCTGGTTCGACGCGCCGCCCGCCGAATGGCCCGAGGAGCGAGACTACGGCGGCAAGGAAACCGCCTGGCTGCTGTTGTTGCCGCCGCTGGCCACTGCCGCTGCGACGCTGGTCTGGGGCCTGCTCGCCTCCATGCCGGGCACGCCGCTGGACTGGGTGCAGTTCATCGCCGCGCGGAAGTACGCGCCGTGAACCTGCTGATCGTGTTGCCGCTCTTGCCGCTGGCCGCCGCCGCCTGGCTGGCGATCTCGCCCCGCTTCGTGCCGGTCGCGCCCGTCGCGGGCGGCTGGGTGGTGGCCTTGTGCGCCACCTTCACGATCGCCGTCGCCGCGCTGGTCGCGCCCGACCGCCTGGCGCTGCCGATGGTGTTCGTGCAGGGGAACGCGGCGCTGGTGCTGGACGCCACTGCGCGCGCCGCCCTGCTCCTGTTCGGCGGCCTGTGGCTGATGGCCGGCCTGCTGCTGACGCGCGCACGAGATGAGGGGCCGGGCGCCGTCATGGTGCTGATCGCCCTGTCGGGCGCCAACAGCCTGGCGCTCGCGCAGGGCGGCTCGCTGGTCTACGCGGGCATGGTCGCGGCGGGTTACGGCTTCTACGGCGTGATCGCGAGCGAGCAGGGAAACGCCTGGCGGCGCGCCGCCCGTGCGTTCGTCGTCCTGCTGGTGATCAGCGACCTGCTGGTTTTCGAGTTGATCCTCAGTGCCACGGTCAAGCCGGGAGTCGTCATGCCGGAGGCCGGCGGCATGCCTGCCAGCCTGCTGGTGATCGGGCTGCTGGCGCTGGTGCTCCGCGGCGGCATCCCGCCGGCGCACGGCTGGTTGCCGACGCTGCTGGCGGCCGTCAGCCCGGCCACGGCGGTGCTGGCGGTGGCGCCGGTGGCCGCCGCGCTGTTCGGCACCATGAAGTTGTTGCCCGATGGCGCGCCCGTGCTCGCCCTCGGCAGCCTCGCGCTGGCCCTGGCGGGCGTCGCCTGGAGCCTGCTGGCGGGTCTTTGCCAGGGCTCGGCGCGCGCCACACTGGGCTATGCGCTGGCGGCCACGGCGGCGCTGCTGCTGCTCGCGCTGCCCGCCGGGCCCGGGCAGGCGATGCAGCTGGCCTGGCTGGCCCTCGGCCTGCTTGCCGCCACCGCCAGTCTGCCTCTGGTGGCGCTGCAACGCGCGGGCTGGAAGCGGGACCTGGCGGTTGCCGCGGCCTTGCTGGCGCACGGCCTGGCCGGAGGATATGCGGCCGCGCACGCCGCCTCGGTACTGCCTGCCGGCATCAGCTTGCTCGGCCTGCCGGTGGCCGTCGCGGCCACGCTGCTGCTGACGGTGGCCGCGCGCCGGAGCCGCTTCCTGGCACCGGCGGACCGCGCCGCCGAAGCGGCTTACCTGGCGTTCGCGCCGGTCATTTTTTCCCTGGTGGGGACGGGCGTGGCGTGGACTGCAAGCTGGCCCGGCCTCAGCGCCGCGGCGGCGGCGCCGCTGGGCATCACGGCGGGCCTGGTGGCTTACCGGCTGTTGCCCGCCAGCGCCCGCATGGAGCCCGGAGATTTGTTGCTCGCCGTGGAGCGAGCGTCTGCCGGCGCGCTGCACGGCGGCCGCGTGCTGTGCGTCAACGGGCTGGGGGCCGCCCGCGACCGGCTGGAAGCCGGCCTGCTGGCGCTGTGGGACGGCCAGCGCTGGTCCGCTCGAGTGCGCTGGCTGGACCTTCGGCTGCGGGCCTGGCCGGCCACCTGCCTGTTCATGCTGACGGTGGCCCTGGCCGCAGCTTTGCTGTTGCTGCAATGAGCTCGCCCGCGCTGCTCGTGTGCGCCGGCGGGCCGCTGCTGCTGGCGGGCTGCTTGCTGTTGCCGCCGCTGCGCGGCATGGCGCGCCTGCTGGCCCCCTGGGCGGCGCTGCCGGCGCTGCTTGCCGTGCCCCTGTCCATGCCGGGCCTGGACGCCGGCTGGTTCCTGCTGGGCGCGCAGCTGGGCGTCGATCACATCGCGCGCGTGATGCTGCCGGTCACCGCCGGCCTCTGGCTGGCGGCGGGCCTGTTCGCGTCGCGGCACCTGCCGCGCGATCGCCGCGGGGACCGGTTCTACGGCTGGTTCCTGGCGGTGATGAGCGGCAACCTGCTGCTGCTGGTGGCGCTGGACGTGGCCACCTTCTATGTCGGCTTCGCCCTGATGAGCGTGGCCTCCTACGGGCTGGTCGTGCATGAAGACAATGCGCGTGCCCGTCATGCCGGCCGTTATTACATGGTGATGGTGGTGATCGGCGAGATCTGCGTCATCAGCGCCCTGATGTTGCTGGTGGACCGGGCCGAGCTCGACTTCGCGTCCATCCGCGCCGTCTTCTTGGAGCGCGGCGCGGGCAACAATGACCTGGTGATCGGCTTGCTGCTGGCCGGCTTCGGCATCAAGGCCGGCGTCTTCGGTCTGCACTTCTGGTTGCCGCTGGCTCACCCGGTGGCGCCGGCGCCGGCCAGCGCGGTGCTGTCGGGTGCGATGATCAAGGCCGGGCTGGTGGCCTGGCTGCGGCTGCTGCCGATCGGTGAAATGGCCTTGCCGGGCTGGGGCGTGGCCCTCGCTGTGCTGGGGCTGTTCACGGCCAGTTACGCGGTGGTCGTCGGCCTGCCCCAGCGCGAAGCCAAGACGGTGCTGGCCTACTCCAGCGTCAGCCAGATGGGCCTGATGAGCATGGTGGTCGGGCTTGGCCTGGCCTTTCCGGGCCACTGGGGCGCCTTGTACACCGCGCTGCTGCTCTACATGGCTCACCACGGGCTGGCAAAAGGCGCGCTGTTCCTCGGCGCGGGACTGGTGCAGCACCGGCTGGGCCTGGTGGCGGCGCGGCTGACCGCGCTGGCGCTGGTGTTCCTGTCGCTGGGAATCGCCGGCGGGCCGTGGACCAGCGGGCTGCTGGCCAAAACGGCGCTCAAGCAGGCCACGACGGCCTTGCCGGGACCCTGGAACACGCTGCTGCCGCCGCTCCTGAACGCCTGTTGCGTGCTGACGGCCCTGCTGTTGCTGCGCTTTCTGTGGCTTGCGTGGCCACGCGCCTCGGCCCGGCCGGAGGCGGGCGGCGCGATGCTGCTCGCGCCCTGGCTGCTGCTGATCGTCGGCTGGATTGCCGGGCCCGCGCTGCTCGCGGATGTTCAGCTGTGGCACAAGGCCATGGGGCTTGCCTACGCCCGGGACGCGGCGCTGCTGGTGGCGCTGGCCGGCCTGCTCGCCGTCGCCGCCGCATGGCTTCGCCACCGGCACCGGGCGCCGGGCTGGCCGGCGGTTCCCCCGGGGGACCTGGGCATCCCGCTGGAACGCCTCGGCGCCGCTGGGCTGCATTGGCTGGCGGTATTCTGCGCGCTGCGGCTGCCGCGCGAGGTGAGGCGCCTGAGGGGCTTTGGCGTGGCCATGGCCGATCGCAGGGCAGGACTCGCCATCCTCGCGGGCGCGGCCGAAACGCGTATCGCGGCCTGGTCGGTGACCGGCCTGCTGGTGATGCTGATGGCCGGCGCGACGGCATGGTTGCTGGGCGGCTGAAGGCGGCCTTACCGGAAATGTGTCGCGGCCCCGACTATATTGGGAGGGTCAACAAGATTTCCGCCCTCGGAGGCCAACATGACTTCACGCAGAAAATCACTCGCTCTCACGCTGGCCCTGGCGCTGGCCCTGGCGTCGCTCGGCGGCCTGGGGACATTGCATGCCGAGACCGACGGGGACGAGGCCAAAGCGGCGCTCCAGCCGGGAGAGACCACGGTCTCGCCGGGCTGCGTGGACTGCCACAATGGCGACATGGCGGCCACCATCGGCACGCTGCTGGACGGGCTCGGGCACATGCCGGTCGATGACATGGTCGAGACGGTGCCGGACGACTGCATGGAATGCCACGGCGAGGCGGGCGGCGCCTGGATGATGAGCGAGATGAGCCACGTGCTGCATTTCGAGGATCCGACCAGCAACGCCTTCGTGATCGACCACGGCGGCAACTGCCTGAGCTGTCACGTGATGGACGTCGAGACCGGCGAAGTGCAGGTCAAGTCCGGGCCGCGGAACTGGTAGCGAGCGGCGGCCGGAACCACTTGAGCCGGAGCGCGTTGCTGACCACGCACAGGCTGGACAGGGCCATGGCCAGCGCCGCCAGCATGGGCGAGAGCAGCACGCCATTGGCCGGGTATAGCAGGCCGGCGGCGACCGGTATCAGGCTCACGTTGTAAGCGAAGGCCCAGAAGAGGTTCTGGCGAATGTTACGCAGCGTCGCAGCGGACAGCGCGACCGCATTCGGCAGCTTGCGCAGGTCGCCCGACATCAGCACCAGTTCGGCGCTGTCGATGGCGATGTCCGTGCCGGTGCCGATGGCGATGCCCACATCCGCCTGCGCGAGCGCGGGCGCGTCGTTGATGCCGTCGCCGACGAAGGCGACCTTCGCGCCGCCGCGCTGCAGTTCCTTCAGCTGCGCGACCTTGTCCCCGGGCATCAGCTCGGCGCGCACTTCGTCGATGCCGGCCTCGCTCGCGATGGCGGCGGCGGTGCGCCGGTCGTCGCCGGTGAGCATGACCACGCGCAGGCCCATCGCGCGCAGTTCGGCGACCGCCCTGCGCGCGTCGTCCTTGAGCGGATCCGCGACACCGATCAGTGCCGCGAGGCGGCCGTCCAGCGCCGCGTAAAGCGGCGTGCCGCCGGCTTCGGCGATGCCGGCCGCCTGCGCGGCGAAGGGCGTCGCATCCACCTCCAGTTGTGCCATGAAGCGCAGCGCGCCGACCGCGACCTGCCGGCCATCGACGCTCGCCGTGGCGCCGAGGCCCGCCACTGCCTCGAATGCCTGCGTGCTGCGCAATTCGACGCCGCGCTCGCGGGCGCCCGCCACGATCGCCGCCGCGACGGGGTGCTCCGAGTGTTGCTCGACCGAGGCGACCATGGCGAGCAACGCCTGCTCGTCGAAGCCCGGTGCGGGGCTGAAGACGGTCAGGGCCGGCTCGCCCCGCGTCAGCGTGCCGGTCTTGTCGAGGGCGACCACCGCGGTCTCCTGCAGCGACTGCAGCGCGTCCCCCTTGCGAAACAGCAGCCCGAGCTCGGCGCCCTTGCCTGTGCCGACCATGATCGACACCGGCGTGGCCAGGCCCATGGCACAGGGGCAGGCGATGATCAGCACCGCCACGGCGTTCACCAGCGCAAAGCTGAGCGCCGGCTGCGGGCCGAACACCAGCCAGGCCGCGAAAGTGAGCAGGGCAACGGCGATGACCACGGGCACGAACACCAGCGTCACCTTGTCGACCAGCGCCTGTATGGGCAGCTTGGCGGCCTGCGCCTGCTCGACCATGCGCACGATGCGCGCCAGCACCGTCTCCGCGCCTACCCGCGTGGCGCGGAAACTGAAGGCACCGCTGCCGTTGATAGTGCCGCCCACGACCTCGTCCTGCGGCCCCTTGCGCACGGGCAACGGCTCGCCGCTGATCATCGACTCGTCCAGCCAGGAAGCGCCTGCCACGATCTCCCCGTCCACCGGCACCTGCTCGCCGGGCCGCACCCGCAGCACGTCGCCGGGCCGGACGTGCTCGGCCGGCACCTCGAGCGTCCCGCCGTCACGCTCGATGCGCGCGGTGCGGGGCTGCAGCGAGAGCAGCCGGCGAATGGCGTCGCTGGCGCGACCGCGCGCGCGGGCTTCCAGGTAGCGGCCGCCCAGGATCAGCGTGATGATCACGGCCGAGGCCTCGAAATAGATGTTGGCGGTGCCTTCCGGCAGCACTCCGGCGAAGAACACTGCCACCACCGAGTAAGCCCAGGCCGCCGTGCTGCCGAGCATGACCAGCGAGTCCATGTCCGGCGCGCCGCGCGCCAGCGATGGCCAGCCGCTGCGGTAGAAGCGCAGCCCGGGCCCGAACTGCACGCCCGTCGCCAGCACGAAGAACAGCAGGTGGAGATTGCGCGTGCCGATGCTGTCGGTCAGCGCTTGCGCCATTCCCGGGAGCAGGTGGCCGCCCATTTCCAGGACGAAGATGGGCAGCGCCAGCAGGGCCGCGACCAGGAAGGCGCGGCGGAGCTCGCGGCTCTCGCCGCGGCGCGCCTCGGCTTCGCGATCCGCCTGCTCGGCCGAGTCCGCCAGTGGCTCGGCCTCGAAGCCGGCGTCGCGCACGGCGCGGGCGACCGCGTCCGGCGTCGCAGCCGGGTCTTCCAGCCGCACGAAGGCGCGTCCCGATGCCAGGTTCACCGCGGCGCCTTCCACGCCGGGCGTCGCCTCGATGGCTTTTTCGACCCGGCCCACGCAGGAGGCGCAGTGCATGCCGCTGATGCTGAGCACGAGTTCCGCGGGCCGGTCCGCGGCGCGTCCTTGGTTGCCAGCTTCGTTTCGAGCTTCGTTGCCAGCCTCGCTGGCGAGCGGGCTGGCGGGCTCGTTCGCAGGAGAAGTCATGGCCCGATTATCCGCCGAAGTGCCCCTGTTTGCTCAAGGGCGAGCTCTTCACGCGAAGCCCACCCCCCGCGGACGCTGCGCCCGCACCCGGTCCCAGGCTTTTTCGTGGAAGAAGTAAGCAACGGTGTTGAGCACGGGCTCGACCATCGCGATGGCGCCGCCGATGGCGAGGCTGCCGGTCAGCGCGTAGGCCACGCTGAAAGCGACGGCAAAATGCACGACTGCGAAGCTGAGTGTCTTGGTCATCGGCGGGCCCTCTGCGGTATGGCTGCGGATGTCAGCCTATGCCAGGCGCCGTCATGTGTGAAATGAATTGTTTCTCTCGATTCGATAGAGAAAAACTATGGCCGGGTTTACCCCGGCGCCCTACCTCAGCGCATAGAAAAGCGCGGCCAGCAGGAAGACGAGCAGGACGGCCGCGCACAGGCGTTTCAGGTTGCGGGTGCTCATGCGGGCGCCTCACGCATACTGGAAATGTTCCGCGACGATCTGCCGGGCGGGAACGCCGAAGGCGCGCAGGCCGTGCTCGACGCTGTTCATCATCGGCGGCGGCCCGCAGACGAAATATTGCCAGTGCGCGCGCCGCGGGGCGTCGAGCAGGCCGGCGAGCACATCCGGCGTCAGCTGTCCCACCGCCCCGCGCCAGCCCGGCGGCGGCTCGGCGAGCACGAAGCGCAGCTCGAGCGGTATTTCTCTCGCCATTGCTTCGAGCTCCTCGCGATACAGGATCTGCGTTTCCACCCGGTTGCCGTAGACCAGGGTCACCGGGTCGGCGTACGACTCGGCGCGAAGCTGGCGCAGGATACTGATCACCGGGGCGAAGCCGACGCCGCCGGCGATGAAGACGAGCCGCTCGTGGCGCCCGGGCGGCACGACGAAGTGACCGTGCGGACCGTCCAGCCATGCCAGGGTACCGGGCGGGACGGTGCCGATGCGGTTGGTGAAATCGCCGCTCTGCTTGATGGTGAAGCCGATTTCCGGGCTTTCCGCGGGCGCCGAACTGATGGAGAAGGGGTGCTCGGTGAGGCTGAAGGGGGAGTGGCCGAGGTTCAGCCAGGCGAACTGGCCCGCCAGGAAATGAATCTGCCGCTCATGCTGCGGACTGAGCCGCAGCTCCCAGGTGCGCTCCGCGACCTGCCGGTTCGCGATCACGTGGTAGGGGCGCCGCAGTTGCAGCAGGGGCTTGACCGCATACACGAACAACAGGGTGGCGAGCGCCGTGGCAGCCAGCATGATCCAGAAACCGGCCAGCCAGGCCGTGTCGTGCCGGCTCACGGTAAGCGCATGGTGCAGGCCGAAGCCGGCCACCAGCGCGGCGCCGACGCCGTGCGTGGCGCGCCATGCCTCGTGGCCGAAGGGCAGCCGCTCGCGCAGCCAGGCCACCGGCACGAGCATCAGCAACAGCAGCCACGCAATCACGCCGGAGCGGTTCCATTCGGCCGTGAACATGCGTTCGAGCATGGTCAGCGCGCGTGCCGGATCGCCGCCCAGGCGCGGCGCCGCGTACAGCAGGGGATGGAGCAGCAGGAACAGCAGCAGGCCCCATGCGGCGAACTGGTGAACGCGCATGGTGACGTCGATGCCCACCTTGCCGGACACGCCGCGGAAGCGGCCGGAAAGCGGAAACTCCAGCAGCAGCATGGCGTAGCCGGTCATCGCCAGGCCACTGGCCAACTCGTGCCAGAATCCGCCCGGCGTCCTTCCCGACAACAGGGCCAGCCCCATGGGGGCGAGCGCCAGCGCGCCGTAGAGCGCCAGCAGGACCGGCCCGTTCAGGCCGGGTAACAGGGATTGCGCCCGGGCCTTGGTGGCTTCGGGAGGCGGCATGGCTTTTCCCGTGAATGACTGGCGTCACAGTGCATACGCCGCGCGGCGCGCGTCAATCGGCGCTTTCCCTCATGCGTCGCGGAATCGAGCGCCATGCGGAGCGCCGATGTAATCTAGCGCCATGAGATTTCCGTGGGATCGGCGCTCAGCCGAGTTCGTCACCGGGGCCGGTTGCGGCCGCGCATGGCCGTGGCCGGCGCTGCTGGCCGTGCTGCTCGCGCTGCCCGGGACGAACTGCGCGCTCGCAGCCGAGGTTGAGGCGCCCCTGGCGGTCGATCGTTGCGACCTTCCCGATGCGCGCCTGGAAGCGGAAGGCGCGCGCATTCGCGAGATCACGATCGACAATCTGAACATTTTCGACCTGGATGATCCGCAAGAGGACAAGGCCCTGTTCCGGCTCATGAACGGCCTGCACGCGCGCACCCGGCCCTGGGTCATCGAACGCCAGCTGCTGTTCGAGGAGGGCGATCTTTTCGACCGTCGCCAGCTGCAGGAGACGGAGCGCATCCTCCGGGCCACCAATTATCTCTACGACGCGCGCGTCGTGCTTTCTTCCTGCGACGAAGATGGCGTGCAGGTGCTGGTGCGCACGCGCGACGTATGGACGCTGCAGCCGGGCATCTCGGTGTCTCGCAGCGGCGGCGAAAGCCGGGTGGGACTGGACATCCAGGAAGAGAATTTCCTGGGTCGCGGCGGCAGTGTCCGCTATGCGCGCAAGATCGACGAGGAGCGCAGGACCACGCAGATCGGCTACAGCGACGACAACCTGGCCGGGCGCTGGATCGCCATCGACGCCACCGTCGCCGACAACAGCGACGGCCACGAGTTCGACCTGGCGCTGGCACGGCCTTTTTATGCGCTGGACACGCGCTGGGCGCTCGGCGGCCGCGTTCTGGATGCGAAGCGTGAGGACACCGTCTACTCGCTCGGCGAGGACATCGGCGAGTTCCGCCAGGACATCGAGCACATCGACGTGTACCGGGGCTGGTCAAGCGGCTTGTCCGGAGGCTGGGTCCATCGCTGGTTTGCGGGGCTGGTCTACGACCAGCGGCTTTTCAGCAAGCAGGAAGCCCTGCCGCCGGGCGCGCCGCTGCCGGAAGACCGCCGCCATGTCTATCCTTACCTGGCCTACCAGTTTCTCGAGGACCGTTTCCGCAGGGCCGAGAACCTCGACCAGATCTACCGGACAGAGGATGTTTCCCTGGGCGCGCAGGTCGACCTGCGCCTGGGCCTGCTCAGCGAAACCCTGGGCAGCACCCGCGGCGGCGTAATTTTTACAGGCGGCGCCAGTCGCGGCTACGGCGATCCGGCGCGGGCACTGTGGAACTTCTCGGTCCGGACCAGTGGCCGCATCGAGGACGGCGACCTGAGAAATGCCGTTGTCGGCGGCGCCGCCCGCTGGTACCTGCGCCAGTCGGAGCGCCGCCTGCTGTTCGCGTCCCTCAGCGCAGAGATCACGAGCGCGCTGGATTTGGACAACCCGCTGGAGATCGGCGGCGACAGCGGCATACGCGGTTATCCACTGCGCTACCAGCGCGGCGACGGACGGGCCCGCTTCACCATCGAGCAGCGTTACTTCACCGACTACTACCTGTGGCGCCTGTTCCGCGTGGGCGGTGCGGTGTTTTTCGACGCCGGTCGCGTCTGGGGAGAAAACCCCTATGGCGGCGAGAACCTCGGCCTGCTGCGCGACGTGGGCTTCGGGCTGCGCCTGGCCAGCACGCGCTCCAGCATCGGCAAGATGATCCACCTGGACTTCGCATTCCCGCTGGACGGCGATCCCTCCATCGACAGCTTCCAGGTGCTGCTGGAGGGCAAGCGCAGTTTCTGACGCGCGCCTGCCGCCGGACCTCAGTCGCGCTCGAAGGTATAGAAGAGGTCTGCTTCGACCTCCTCGCCGGAGGTGGCTTCCAGTGAAAGCCGCTTGTTCACCTGGTAGCGCAGCCGCAGGGTGTTGATGGTGTCGAACAGGCCCAGGCCGTAACTGACGTAAAGGCCGCCGCCGAGATACTTGCTGACCACCAGCGCAGCGCCTTCGGCGCCGCCCTCTGCGGTCACCGAGACATCGTCCAAGCCGAGCCGCTGTCCCAGGTCCCGTGCAATCAGCCCGCCGCCGGACAGCGCCAGCGAGTTCGCGGCCTGGTTGACGGTGGTCTGCTCGCCCGACTGCAGCTCGTCCAGGCTCTTGCCCAGCGTGAGGTAGGAAAGCGCCTCAGCGCGTGGCATCGGCGGGTCGGAGTAGATGGAGATCTCGGGGTTCTTCAGGGTCCCCCGCACCATGGCCCCGGCCGTCACCTGGTCCACCTTGCGCACCGCCCTGATGTCCAGCCCGGGGTTTTCCAGCGGCCCGCCCGTGTAGATCAGGCGGCCGGTCTCGATCTGCAGGCGCTGGCCGAAAGCGCCGAAGGTCCCGTCCACCACGCGCAGCTCGCCGCGGCCCCAGGGCAGCATTCGCGGTTCGGTGACGGTCAGCAGGTTGCCCTCGATGCGGCCCCGCAATCCGGCCGCCTGCACCTGCACGTCCGGTCCGACTCTCACCCGGATGCGGCTGGTCACCTCGACCCCGTTTTCCGGCGGCCGCGCGCGCCGGCCCACGATGACCTCGTCCGGGCTCGTCCTGACGGCCGTCGGACCGCCGAAGCCGCTGATGCGTCCGCGGGGAATCTCGACGGTGCCGCCCAGGCCGATCGCCCGGCCCGCGTAATGCAGCCTCAGGTCGGGGCTGGCCTCGAGACGCAGGTCCGGCAGCGCGGCCATCAGCAGGTCTTCGCCTGCCAGCACGGCCCGTCCCGACACGCCCTCCGCGGACAGGTCGAAGCGGCCATGGCTCTCGAAGGTGCCGTCGCCGGATCGGCCGGTGGCGCGGAAATTCAGCTCGCTCTGCGCTACTTCCGCGACCAGGTTGATGTCATCGGGCTGCAGCCCGAGCTCGGGGATGGTGGCGGCCCCATCCAGCCACTCCAGGCGCCCGTCCACCACGGGCGCGCTCAGCGTGCCCGCGAGACTCGCCCGCGCGCTGAGCCGTCCCTCGAGCCGGGCGAGCTCGGGCAGGAATTCGCTGATGATCTGCAGCTGCCCGAGTTCCGCCGCGAAGCGGCCGTCCAGCGGCGGGTCGGCCTCGTTCCAGCCCGCGACCAGGCGGCCCTCGGCGCGATCACCCTCGGCCAGGGAGAAGGAAAGCTCGGCACGCGCCTCGCCCCGGTCGCCATCCAGTTCCAGCAGCCCGCCCTGCCAGGCGAGCAATGCGGCGCTGTCCTGCTCGACCAGGCGGAGCGCGCCCGCGGTCGCTTCCAGGCGGCCGTCGAGCTTGCGGAATCCCTGCGCGTCGCCCTCCACCAGGACGGCGCCCGTGACCTCGCCGCTGGCATCGAGGCCGGCGCCCAGCCATGGGGCGAGCCGGGCCAGCTCAAGCGCTTCCAGGTCGGTGTCGGCGCGCCAGTCGCCTTGCTGTTGCCACTCTCCCGCCAGGCAAAGCCGGCCGAGCGTGCCGTCCATGCAGGCGCTGTCCAGTTCGGCGCTTGCGGTTCCCGCCTGCACGCTCGCCGGCGCCTGCAGGCGCCAGATCTCCTGTTGCGCATCCGCCAGCGCCAGCCGGGTCACCATCCCTTGCCAGCCGGCATCGGCGAGGCGGCCCTCCGCGGCCAGCTCGAGGCGCCCGGCGGGACGCCGCCGCTCGAGCTCGAGTTCGAGCCGGTGATCCCCGGGCGTGCCGTCGCCCTCCAGGCGGATATTCACGGCGCGACCGGGCGCCATGGCAAATCCCCTGGCCTCGGCCAGCAGGGTGGACTGCCGTGTACCGGAAAGGTCCAACGCCGCATTCAGCTCGAGTGTCCTGAGCCGCCGGCCCTGCCAGCGCAACCCGCGACCTTCCGCCTGTAACTCGAGTTGTGGCTCGCTACGCGAGCCTTCCAGCCGGGCTGTCGCGCTGAGACGCCCGCGTGCCCCCGCATCCAGCCGTTCCAGGTCGGGCGCGTCCAGGGATGCTTCGAATGTGACGGTGTCCTCGCCGAGGCGCCCGCTGGCGTCCAGCGAGGCGTCGCCGATGCGCAGTGTCGCGGCGCTCAGGGTCATGACCTCCGGGATGAATGCCTCGCCGCTCGTCGCCAGGTGCGCATGGCCGGTCACCGGTAGGGACTTCAACTCGCCGCGCAGCGATTCCAGCGCTACCGCGACTCCGTCGCCCGCGGCGGGGAAACCCTGCAGCGAAAGCGAGCCCGCCAGTCGGCCCGGCCACCCCGGTGCGGCCTCGGCGGGGTCCAGGTTCTCGAACTGGAAGCTGAACTCGCTGTCCGGGCTTCCCGCCCAGCGCAGCCAGCCGCCGCCCTGGACGCTGCCGTCCAGCAACTGCGCCTCCAGCGTCTCGAGGCGTAGTCCCGCCGTATCGCCCTCTGCAGAAAACCGCATGTCCACCGGGAAAAGATCGGGCGGCTGGAGTCGCGCGTCACCCGCCAGGCGGTAATCGATGCGCCCGTCGCCGGTCTCCAGCGCGCCCTGCAGCACTGCCTGCAGCGTGCCGTCGGCGGAATCCAGCGCCAGCCGCTCGGCCCGCAGCCGGCTGCCGTCCCACTCGAGCACCGCCTCGATGGCGGTCTGCGGCAAGGTGCCGCGACGCGCATCCCCTTCGGCCGCGATGCGCCAGGACCGGCCGCCGCCGCTGGCCTGCAGGCTGAATTCCTCGAAGGCGACAGCGGGCTCGGCGGCGCCGAGCGGCCAGCCGATGCCGCGCCCGCGCAGGCTGAGGTCGGCCGCCGGGGCGCCGCCCGGCTCGAACTGGCCATTGGCAACCAGTTGTCCGCCCTCCGGGAGTGCCAGGCCGAGTTCGTCCAGCTGCAGCGCGCCCTGGTCCCAGCCGAGCGCGCCCCCGATCTCGATCTCGCCGGCCACCAGCGCCGGCACCTCGACGTGGCCGGCCAGGGTGCTGCGCGCGAGTTCTCCCTCGATTTCCAGCCGGGCGGCGGCGCGGTGGATCAGCTCCGGCCAGCCTTCTTCCTCGGCCAGGGGCGGCACCTGGAGCGAGACCTTCCATGACGGGGCCCGGGGCAGCCCGCGCACCACGCCCTCGGCGCGCGCGGAGACCGGCATGCTGAGCTCCTGCGTGAAATCGAGCCGGTCGAAGGGCCCGGAGATGCGGCTGCGACCTGCGATTTCGGGCGCGAATCGCTGCGCCTCCAGCGCCACGCGCCAGTCCAGGTCCACGTCCCATGGCTGGTCGTCCGCCAGCGAAGCGCGCAGCCGGCCGTTCGCGCCGCCCCGCGTGCTGTCCACCGCCAGGCGTTCGAGGATCAGTTGCTGCCCCGAAGCACGGCCTGCGAGTTCGACTTCCAGTTCGTCCAGCAGGATCTCGCCGTCGCGCGTCAGCCGGCCGTCGCGCAGCACCAGCTCGGCCACGATGACCGGCATCGGCAGCGAAATGGACAGTGGGTCGAAGCCTGCAGGGCCGGCCGCGGGCTTCGCGGCCGCGCTCGTTTCCAGCGCGACGGCCGGCGACTCGAGACGCAGGTGCAGCACCTCCACGGTGCGCCCGAACAGCGCGGTGGGCCGCCAGTCGAGCTCGATCCGGGCGATGCTGGCCGAGAAGCCGGCGCCCTGCAGCTCCACGCCGGAAAGACTCAACGGACCCAGCAGCCGGCCCTCGACCCGGTCGGCCTGCACCTCGACGGGCAGCAGCGGCAGGACGCGCGCTGCAAGGAAGCGCAGTCCGCCGGTCGTGCCCGCCAGCCAGGCCAGCGACGCGCACAGCAGGATTGCCAGCACGGCGGCTGCGACGGCGACGACGATGCGCTTGCGGTACCTCACAGGTCCGGCCGGATGCTCAGATGGAAGCGCAATCCCCGGCTTTCGGTCACCGAGCGCGCCAGGTTGACGCGCAGCGTGCCGATCGGCGTGTGCACGTTCACGCCCAGGCCCACCGAGACCTCGACGCCGTCCTTGAAGTTCTCCATGGCGTTGCCGGCGTCGACGAAGGCGGCCAGGGCGACCGGACCGCGGATGCGCCGCTCCGCTTCCAGGCTGGCGAACAGCAGGTGCCGGCCGCCGATCACGTTGCCCTCGTCGTCCGTCGGCCCCAGGCTGTTGAAGCCGTAGCCGCGCACGCTCTGGTCGCCGCCCGCGAAGAAACGCTGCGAGGCCGGCAGGGTGTCGAAGCCGTCGACCATCCCGATGCCGATGGTGCCGCGGCTGAAGAAGCGCCAGTGCTCGCCCCAGGCATCGACGCGGTTGGCCGTGGCCTCGAAACGCAGGAAGTTCGCAACCGTTCCCAGGGCCTCGTGCGAGCCGCGCAGGTCGCCGCGCACCCGGTATCCCCGTCGGGGCAGGAGGATGTCGTCGGCGACCAGCTTTTCCATGCTGATGCCCGGCACCAGCAGCGTGTCCTCGAAGTCCGGTTCGCCGGGGATGCGGGTCTGCTCGCGGATCAGGTCGGTGTAAACCCTGCGCTGCCAGTCGCCGCCGCGCAGGGTCAGGTGGCCGACGCCCAGCGTGATTCGGTCGCTTTCCAGGTCGGCGAGGTCTTCCCGGATGTAGTCGCCGCGGAACAACAGGCGCTCCTTGAGCGGATCGCCGATCGGAATCCGGTAGCGCCCGCCGATGCGGCTCAGCGTCTGCGCGAGGCGCAGCTCGACGCCCGCCGAGTGCCCCGCCTTGTTCACATAGCGCCAGTCGCTTTCGATGCTGGCGCGCAGCCGTGTGTCGGTGGCATAGCCGGCGCCCAGCCGGATCCGCTGGCGGCGGGCGGCCTCGCTCTCGATGTGGATCGGCACCGTGCGGGTCTCTTCGTCGGGGACGGCGGTCTCGACGAAGACATTGGCGAAATAGAGGCTGTCGGTCAGGCGGTACTGGGTCTCCAGCACGCGGTCAGCATCGTAGGGCTCGCCCTCGCGGACCCTGAGGATGCGGTCCAGCAGCGGCTCGCTGATGACGTCCTGCTCGATATTTACCTTGCCGAAGCGGTAGCGCGGCCCGGTGTGCAGGTGAAGCTCGATGCGCGCGCTGCGCTCTTCCGGGCTCACTTCCAGGCGCCGCGTTTCGAAACGCATCTCGAAGTAGCCCAGCGCGGTGGCCCTGGATTGCAGGTTATTGCGCAGGCGGTCGTATTCCTGGTGACGCAGCCGGCGACCGGCGCGCACCGGGCTCTGCTCCACGATCCGGTCCAGCTCGGCCGAGTCGCTGCCGGGCCCGGAGATGCGCACGTCCACTTCCTCGATGAGCACCGGCTCGCCGGGGTCCACCTGCAGGCTGGCAAGCCACTGGCCGTTGGATTTCTCCAGCTCGCCCTCGACGCGCGGCCTGTAATAACCGAAGGGTCGCAACGCTTCGCGCACTTGCCCGTTCGCCCTTGCGTAAAGGCGACGCACGGCGGCCTCGGAGAGATCTTCGCGCGTACCGTGCCGCACCAGGTCGAGGGAAGCGCGGATATTGGTTTCCAGCGTGTCTTCCACGCCGCTGATCTCCACCCGCACCTCGCCCAGGGCCGCGCGCCAGGGCAGCAACAGGCATGACAGCAAAAATACGCACAACAGGCCCGCCGGCAGGCGCGCTGCGCCCGCCGGCACGTCACGTCGGGGAACGCGCCGGAGACTGGCGCGCGGGGGATGTCGAGGCACTGCTGAAACCGCCGAATGGCTTGCGTTCAGCCTTGATTCTAGTCTTTTCGCCGGTCCGCCGCGTCAGCGGGCGAGGGCGCGCCAGCCGATGTCGCGCCGGTAGAACACCCCTTTCCAATGGATTCTGTCGGCGAGTTCGTAGGCCTTGCGCTGTGCATCGGCGATCGTCTCGCCGAGCGCGACGGCGCACAGCACGCGCCCGCCGCTGGTGAGCACCTGCCCGTCCTCTTGCCGGGTGCCGGCGTGGAAAATCTTCAGGTCTTCGCGGCCCGCATCGGTGTCCAGGCCCTGGATGGCGTCTCCCTTGCGATACGCATCCGGGTAGCCCTCGGCCGCCAGCACCACCCCGAGCGCGGGCCGGGCATCCCAGGCGCACCCGGTCTTGTCCAGCCGGCCCTCGAGGGCTGTCAGGCACAGGGCGACCAGGTCCGACTGCATGCGGAAGAGCAGGGGCTGGGTCTCGGGATCGCCGAAGCGGCAATTGAACTCCAGCACGCGCGGGCTGCCGTCGGCCGCCACCATGATGCCGGCGTACAGAAAGCCGGTGTAAGGCGTGCCGTCGGCTGCCAGTCCATTCACCGTGGGTTCCACTACTTCCCGCATGATGCGCGCGTGCAGGGCGTTGTCGATCACCGGGGCGGGCGAGTAGGCGCCCATGCCGCCGGTGTTCGGGCCGAGGTCGCCGTCGTCGCGCGCCTTGTGGTCCTGCGAAGAGGCCAGCGGCAGGATGTTTGCGCCGTCCACCATGGCGATGAAACTCGCTTCCTCGCCGGCCAGGAACTCCTCGATCACGACGCGGGCGCCGGCGTCCCCATAGCGGTTGTCGGCAAGCATCGAGCGCGCGGCCGCTTCGGCTTCCTCGATGGTGCCGGCGACCACCACGCCCTTGCCCGCGGCCAGCCCGTCGGCCTTGACCACGATGGGCGCGCCCTGCTGCCGGATGTAGGCGCAGGCCGCCTCCAGTTCACTGAACTCGCCCCAGGCCGCGGTCGGGATGCCGTGCCGGTCGCAGAAATCCTTGGAAAACGCTTTCGACCCTTCCAGGCGCGCGCAGGCCGCGGTGGGCCCGAAGCACTTCAGGCCGCGGCCGGTGAACGCGTCGACGATGCCGGCCACCAGCGGCACCTCGGGGCCCACGATAGTCAGCCCGACGCCTTCCCGGGCCGCGAAATCCGCGAGCGCCGCTATGTCTGCGGCATCGATGGCGACGTTCTCGCAACCCGATTCGGCCGCCGTGCCGGCGTTGCCCGGTGCCACGAAGACCTTTTCCGCGAGTGGCGAGCGCGCCGCCTTCCAGGCGATCGCATGTTCCCGGCCGCCGCCGCCTACCACCAGAATCTTCACCTTGACGTCTCCCCGGGTGCCGGCTCAGTGGCGGAAGTGGCGCACGCCGGTGAACACCATGGCCAGGCCGTGCTCGTCCGCCGCGCGAATGACTTCCTCGTCGCGCATCGAGCCGCCGGGCTGGATGATCGCGGTGACGCCCATCTCGGCCGCCGTGTCCACGTTGTCGCGGAACGGGAAAAAAGCGTCCGAGGCCATCACCGAGCCCTTGATGGCCAGGCCCGCGTCGGCCGCCTTGATGGCGGCGATGCGCGTGCTGTAGATGCGGCTCATCTGGCCGGCCCCCACGCCGATGGTGGCGGCGTCCTTGCAGAACACGATGGCGTTGGACTTGACGAAGCGCACCACCTTCCAGGCGAACAGCAGGTCGTCCAGCTCGTGCTGCGACGGCCGGCGCTCGGATACCACTCGGTGGTGCGCTGGATCAGGCGCCGCGTCATCGGTGTCCTGCACGAGCAGCGCACCCGCGATGCTGCGCAGCTGAATGGTGCCCAGGGGCGATTGCGACCAGCGACCGCTGGCCAGCGCCCGCACGTTGGGCTTGCGGCTGAGCGCCTCTTTTGCATCCGGCTCCAGCGAGGGAGCGATCAGCACTTCCACGAACTGTCGCTTCAGGATCGCTTCCGCAGTGGCGCCGTCCAGCGGCCGGTTGAAGGCGATGATGCCGCCGAAGGCGGATACCGGGTCCGTCGCGTAAGCGCGCCGGTAAGCGTCCAGTATGTTGTCGGCCGTGGCCACGCCGCAGGGGTTGGCGTGCTTGACGATCACGCAGGCCGGCTCGTCGAAGTACTTGACGCATTCAAGCGCCGTGTCGCCATCGAGGAGGTTGTTGTACGAGAGAGCCTTGCCCTGGAGCTGCCTGGCCGCGCCCATGGTGCCCTTGCGCGGCATACCCGGCGTGTAGACCGCCGCGCGCTGCTGAGGGTTCTCGCCGTAGCGCAGATCCATGATCTTGCGGGTGGGCAGCACCAGGTCGGCGGGCATTTCCGCGCCTTCCATCTCGGAGCGCCAGCCCAGCCAGTGCGCGATCGCCGAGTCGTAGCTCGCCACGTGGGCGAAGGCCTTGGAGGCCAGCTTGACGCGTGCCTCGTAGGGCACTTCGCCGGCGGCGCGCAGCGCCATCAGCACCAGGGGGTAGTCGGAAGACTCCACCAGCACGGTGACGGCATCGTGGTTCTTGGCCGCGGCCCGCAGCATGGCGGGGCCGCCGATGTCGATCTGTTCGACGGCCTGTTCGGGCGTGCATTCCGGATCGGCAACCGCTTCGCGGAAGGGGTAGAGGTTCACCACGAGCAGGTCGATGGGCTCGATGCCGTGCTCGCTCATCACCGCTTCGTCGGTGCCGCGACGCCCGAGCAGTCCGCCGTGCACACGCGGGTGGAGGGTCTTGATCCGCCCGTCCATGATTTCCGGGAAGCCCGTGAGATCGGCGACCTCGCGCACCTCGATGCCGGCCTTGCGCAGCAGTGCCGCGGTGCCGCCGGTGGAGACGATCTCGATGCCGAGCTCGGCCAGTCCGCGGGCGAGCTCGGTGACGCCGCTCTTGTCGGATACGCTGATGAGCGCGCGCTTTGTCTGCGCCATGTTCTTGTCCGCGGTTTTCCGGACCGCTCAGTCGAGCAGGCCGTGGAGACGCAGCTTCTTGCGCAGCGTGCCCCGGTTGATGCCTAGTATGTTCGCGGCCATGCTCTGGTTGCCGCTGGTGTAGTCCAGCACGGCCCTGAAAAGCGGTTTCTCCACTTCACCGATGACCAGGTCGTAAAGGGCCTCGGGCTTGTGCCCGTCGAGGGTATGGAAATATCGATCCAGGGCTTCCCGGGCCATGCTGCCGAGCGCCCCGTCGCCCGAGCGCGCATGACCGTTGATCCCCGGCGCCGGTTGCTTCTTGTTGCTGGACACAGTGTCTATCCCCGTCACGCTGCGAGCCCTTTATCCAGGGCTTCTTCGAAATATCTTTTTATTGCCGTCACCTGCGCGTCCGCGCTTTCGATCCGGACAAAGCTCCGCCGGAAATTCTCGCCGCCCGGCCGTCCGGCAAGATACCAGCCGAGATGTTTCCGCGCCGTCCTGACCCCGCGCGCTTCGCCGTAGAAGCGGTGCACGGCATCGAGGTGGCCGAGGATGATATCACGGAGCTCGGCGCCATCAGGCGGGGGCAGGAGATCGCCGGTGGTGAGCAGGTGGCGCATCTCGCGGAATACCCAGGGCCGCCCCTGGGCCGCCCGCCCGATCATCAGGCCGTCCGCGCCGGTCAGGGCCAGCACCCGGCGCGCGTCCTGCGGCGTGCGGACGTCGCCGTTCGCGATCACCGGGATGCCCACCGACTGCTTGACGGCTCGGATCGTCTCGTACTCCGCCTGGCCGCCGTAGCCGCAGGCGCGCGTCCGGCCGTGCACGGCAATGGCGGCGATGCCGGCCTCTTCTGCCAGCCGGGCTACCCGCAAGGCGTTGCGCCGATCCGGGCTCCAGCCGGTGCGCGTCTTCAGCGTCACCGGGACGCCCTGCGGCGCCACGGCTGCCACGGCCGCAGCCAGGATTTCCGCCACCAGCGCCTCGTCGCGCAGCAGCGCGGACCCCGCGGCCCGGTTGCAGACTTTTTTCGCCGGGCAGCCCATGTTGATGTCGATCACCTGCGCGCCCAGTGCCACGTTGGCGCGCGCGGCCGCCGCGACCATCGCCGGATCGCCGCCGGCGATCTGCACGATCACGGGATCGCCCTCGCCGGCATGGTCGAGCCGGTAGCGGCTCTTGGGCGTGTGCCACAGCCGCTGGTCGGCGCTGACCATTTCGGTGGCGGCGAAACTCGCGCCGAGGCGGCGGCACAGCGCGCGGAACGGGCGGTCGGTGACGCCCGCCATGGGGGCGAGGGCCACCACGGGCGCGTCGAAGCGGTAGCTGCCTATCTGCACGGCTAGCGGAACAGCTCGGGGCCGCACACCAGGCCCCGCGCTCGCGTCTGCAGGCAGAAATCGATGCGGAAGCCTTCCGCGCGACCTTCCGGGTCCGGCACTTCGACCGTGGTCTGCACCCGCCCTCCCGCTGGCAGACGCCGGCCCCGCGAATAACTTTCCAGGTAGTCGGCGGGGGTGAAATCGTGGCGTCCCGCGGGCCGCCCGAAGCGGTCCTGCAGGGCGACGCGGATGATCGGGTAAGGCTGGGCGTAGGAGGCGTCGTTGACGAAGGCCACGGCGACGACCAGCTGTCCAGGCCGGTCCGGATCGGCCACTGCTTCCCATTTCAGCGCGCGGAACTCCGCCGGGTTCCACACCGGCGCCGCGTCCATGCCGAGCAGTGAATAGACCGGGGCCAGGATGGCTTCGGCGGCAGGGTGGCGCATCAGCTTGCCTCGCTGGCTGTGCGCCCAGGTGCCGGTCAGCAGCAGTGCGGCCACCAGCGCCAGCAGCAGCGGCAGCCACATGCGGCGCGTGTAGCCGGGGGAAGCGTCGCGCGCGAACTCGGGCAGGACTTCGCCTTCCTCCGGCTCCATCTCCCAGCCCGGCTCCGAGCCGCGATCGGATCCCGCCTCGCCCACGCTGGTCCCGCGGTGCTGGCGATCCTCGTCCGGCGCCCGGCCATCCTCCACGTCCTGCCCGTCGGGCGCCTCGCGCGTGTCCACGTTCCATTCCGCATCGTCTTCGGTCGCCGCGTCGTCGCCCACGTAGGGCTCGTCATCTTCCGGCCCGCTGTCTTCCGTGAAGTCCTCCACGCGAAACACGGCGTCGGGATCCGGAAAATCTTCGTCGCTGAACGCCTCCTCGCGGAAGTCCGCTTCGGAAAAGTCGTCCTCGGGCGAGGCTTGCGCTTCGGCGACGGCCGGCTCGTCCGGGGGTTCCTCCACGGGCGGCGTCTCGTCGCCCGTCGGCGTTTCCTCCGCCTCGTCCGGCGCTTCGCCGGCAGCCTCTTGAGCAATCCCTTCCGTGGCATGCTCCGGCGCTTCTTGCGGAGCTTCTTTCTCGGGCAGCCATTGCTCGTCCTCGTCCTCGCCCTCGGCGCCGATCAGCGCTTCCAGCTCCTCGAGAAAGGCGTCCTCGTCGCGCAACGGCTCGCCGTCATCCGCCTCCAGCTGATCCGTTTCCTCTGTTTCCGTGTCATCGGCCGGACTTTCGGCCGTACTCTCCGCGGGGCGCGTCTCGCTGAGCGAATCAAGCGCGTCGAAGGTCACGCCGCAGGCGCCGCAGACGACGGTGCCCGCCGCGGCGCGCAGCTCCGCGGCGGAGACGTGGAAAACCGTTCGGCATTCGGGGCAGCGAGTAAACATCAGCGTGCGTTTTTCCTGTGGCCCGCAAGTCTCGTCCAGCCGTTGCTGGACACGGGCGCCTCCAGCCTGAACCAGGGTTCGGCCGCGGCCGCCAGGGCCGCAGCCTGGTCCTCGAGAATACCCGACAGCGCGATGGCGCCGCCGGCCGCCAGCCGATCGGCGAATTCCGGCATCAGCGCCTGCAGCGGGCCCGCGAGGATGTTGGCCACCAGAATATCCGCTTTTTGCTCTCCGAGCACGGCCGCCAGTTCGGCCGGCGGGCAGGTCGTGAGCCGGTCGCCCACGCCGTTGGCGGCGGCGTTGTCACGTGTCGCCAGCAGCGCTTGCGGGTCGAGGTCCACGGCCACGGCGGTCGATGCGCCCAGGCGCAGTGCCGCGATGGCGAGGATACCGGAGCCGCAGCCGTAATCGAGCACGCGGGCGCCCTCGAGCGGGGCGTTTACTGCGCCTTGTGGCGCCGGCCTGGCCAGGCCGTCCAGCCACTGGAGACAGAGCGCGGTGGTCGGGTGGGTGCCGGTGCCGAAGGCGAGGCCCGGGTCGAGGCGCACCACCACCGCGTTTGCGGGCGCCTCCTGGCCGTGCGGCACGACGGCGAGGCGCTCGCCGAAGCGCAGCGGCTTGAAGTCGCGCAGCCATTCCCGGGTCCAGGCGCGGTCCGCGAGCGCCGCGCTGTGCCATTCCACGCCCGGTGCGGCGGCGTGCAACTCGGCGAGCAGCGCCAGGGGGTCGCGGTCCGCCGCGAACAGGCCGGTCACGCTCAGCTGCGGCCAGAGCGGCGTTTCCCCCGGCGCGGGCTCGAGCACGGGAGCATCTGCGGCGTCCTGAAGCGTCACGGCCAGCGCGCCGGCCACCAGCAGCTGTTCTTCCACCGGCGCGAGCTGCTCCGGGCGCAGCACGGCGGAAATTTGCAGCCAGCCCCGGCTTTTTCCGGTCTCGACCATAGCGCCGTGCAGCGGTCCGGGCGCGCCGCAGGCGCTAAAGGCCCAGCCTTTTTTCCAGGTAATGGATGTCAGTGCCGCCGGCCTTGAAGGCGTTGTGACTGAAAATCTCCTGGTGCAGCGGGATGTTGCTGCGGATGCCCTCGATCACGATTTCCGTCAATGCCGTCTGCATACGCGCGATGGCGGACTCGCGGTTGGGGCCGTGCGCGATCAGCTTGCCGATCATGCTGTCGTAAAAAGGCGGCACCTGGTAGCCGCTGTAGACATGGCTGTCGACGCGGATGCCGGGCCCGCCCGGCGCATGCCACTGTGTGACCGGTCCGGGGCTCGGCATGAAGGTCTTGGGATCCTCGGCGTTGATGCGGCACTCGATCGCGTGACCCCGCGGCACGATGTCTTCCTGGCGAATCCGCAAGGGCTTGCCGGCCGCGATGTAGAGTTGCTCCTGGACGATGTCCACGCCGGTGATCATCTCGGTCACCGGGTGTTCGACCTGCACGCGCGTGTTCATCTCGATGAAGTAGAACTCGTCGTCCTGGTAAAGGAACTCGAAAGTGCCTGCGCCCCGGTAGCCGATGGCCAGGCAGGCCTCCACGCAACGCCGCCCGATGAAGTCGCGCTGTTCCGGCGTGATGCCCGGCGCGGGCGCCTCCTCGACGACCTTCTGGTGGCGGCGTTGCATGGAACAATCGCGCTCGCCGAGGTGCACGGCCTTGCCCTGTCCGTCCGCCAGCACCTGGAACTCGATGTGGCGCGGCTTCTCGAGAAACTTTTCCAGGTAGACCATTTCGTTGCTGAAGGCCGCCAGCGCTTCGCCGCGCGTGAGCGTGATGGCGTTGATCAGCGTGGCGTCCGAATGCACCACCCGCATGCCGCGCCCGCCGCCGCCGCCGGCCGCCTTGATCAGCACCGGGTAGCCGATGCGGCGCGCGATGCCCAGGTTGGTCTCCGGATCGTCGCCCAGGGGGCCGTCCGAGCCGGGCACGCAGGGGATGCCCGCCTCTCGCATCGCCCGGATCGCGGAGACCTTGTCGCCCATCAGGCGGATCGTCTCCGGGCGCGGGCCGATGAACACGAAGCCGCTCTTCTCGACGCGCTCGGCGAAGTCGGCGTTCTCCGACAGGAAGCCGTAGCCGGGATGGATCGCCACCGCGTCGGTGACCTCGGCGGCGCTGATAATGGCCGGCATGTTGAGATAGCTCTGGGCGGACGGTGGCGGGCCGATGCAGACGGACTCGTCCGCCAGCAGGACGTGCTTCTGGTTCTGGTCGGCCGTCGAGTGGACGGCCACCGTCTTGATGCCGAGTTCCCTGCAGGCGCGGAGGATGCGCAGCGCAATCTCCCCGCGGTTCGCGATGACCACCTTTTCGAGCATCAGGCTTACTCGATGATGAAAAGCGGCTGGCCGAATTCCACCGGCTCACCGTTTTCCGCAAGGATCGCCACGACCGTGCCCGCCGCGTCGCTCTCGATCTGGTTCATCATTTTCATCGCCTCGATGATGCACAGCGTGTCGCCGACTTCGACCTTGCTGCCGATCTGCACGAAAGGCTTCGCGCCGGGCGCGGCGGCGCTGTAATAGGTGCCGACCATCGGCGCCGCGACCGTGTGGCCCTCGGGCGCCGGCACCGGGGAAGAGGCGTCCGTGCCCGCGGCGGGCGGCGCGGGCTCGCCGGCGGGCGCACTCATCACGGGGGGCGCCATCGCGTAGCTGGCGCCCGTGGGGTGCCGGCTGATGCGCACCGACTCCTCGCCCTCGTGGATTTCGATTTCCGAAATGCCCGATTCCTCGAGCAGTTCGATCAGTTTTTTGACTTTGCGAATGTCCATGTTCAGTCCCTGTCGCTGCCGCGCAGCAGGGCGTCTGCCGCGCGGATCGCGAGTTCATAGCCCAGCGGTCCGAGGCCCGAGATGACCCCGGCCGCGACGGCCGAAAAATAGGAGCGCCGCCGGAATG
>DATFKW010000025.1:0-3354 GCA_035268405.1 Gammaproteobacteria bacterium | reverse complement strand
ACGCGCTGGCGGGCGCGCGGCCGGGCGACGCGGTGCTGGTGGCCGGCAAGGGCCACGAGCAGGTGCAGATCGTCGGCGCCGAGCAGCGGCCCTTCAGCGACCGCGCGCTGGTCGCCGAGCTGACGGGGAGCGCGCCATGATCCACGGCAGTCTCGCGGGCGCCGCGCGCATGCTGTCGGCCAGCCTGGCCGGGCCGGACCGCGACTTCAGGGGCGTCTCCACGGACACCCGCAGCCTGCGCGGCGGCGAGCTGTTCGTCGCGCTGCGCGGGCCGAACTTCGACGGCCACGCTTTCGTGCCCGAGGCCGAGGCGCGCGGCGCCGCCGGGGCGGTGGTGTCGCAGCCGCTGCAAACAGCGCTGCCCTGCGTGCAGGTGGAAGACACGCTGCAGGCGCTGGGCGCGCTGGCGGCCGACTGGCGCAGCCGCTTCCAGCTGCCGGTGCTGGCGGTCACCGGCAGCTTCGGCAAGACCACCGTCAAGGAGATGATGGCGGCGATCTGCGCCGGCCGCGGCGAGACGCTGGCGACGCGCGGCAACCTGAACAACGAGATCGGCCTGCCGCTGACGCTGTTCCGGCTGGAGGCCGCGCACCGCGCCGCGGTGCTGGAGCTGGGCGCGAACCACGCGGGCGAGATCGCCCGGATGACCGCGATCTGCCGGCCGTCGGTGGGGCTGGTGACGGCCGCCGGGCCGGTGCACCTGGAAGGTTTCGGCAGCCTGGAGGGCGTGGCGCGCGCCAAGGGCGAGATCTACACGGGCCTGCCGGAGGAGGGCGTGGCGATCATCAACCAGGACGACGCCTTCGCGCCGCTGTGGCGGGAGATGGCCGGCGCGCGCCGCCAGGTCGGCTTCGGGCTGGGCTCGCGGGCTGAGTTCCGCGCCGAGCAGCTGAGCCAGTCGCTGGACGCCGACGGGGCCGTACTGGAGTTCAGCCTGGTGACGCCGGACGGCGCCGCCGACGTGCGGCTGGGCCTGCCGGGCCGCCACAACGCGCTGAACGCGGTGGCCGCGGCCGCCACCTGCTGGGCCGCCGGCTGGTCGCTCGAGGAGATCGTTGCGGGCCTGGAACGGGTGCGCGGCGTGGGCGGCCGCATGAGCCTGCGCAAGACGCCGGGCGGCGCGCTGCTGATCGACGACAGCTACAACGCCAACCCGGTGGCGCTGCAGGCCGCCGTCGAGTACGCCACGGCGCTGCCGGGCGAGACCTGGCTGGTGCTGGGCGACATGGGCGAGCTTGGGCCCGAGTCCGGGGCGCTGCACGCCGCCGCGGGACGGCTTGCGCGCGAGCGCGGCGTGGCGCGGCTGTACGCGCTGGGGCCGGAGTCGGCGGCGGCCGCGGAAGCTTTCGGCGGAGGGCGCCATTACGACGACCTGGACGCGCTGGCCGAGGCGCTGCTCGAGGCGCTGGCGGACGCGTCGGATGGTGACGTCAACCTGCTGGTGAAGGGCTCGCGCTCCATGGGCCTGGAACGGCTGGTGGCGCGGCTGGCCGACCCTTCGTCGCCCGGGGAGGACCGCTAGCATGCTGCTCTACCTGGCGGAATACCTGGCGCAGTTCCAGTCCGGCTTCAATGTTTTCCAGTACCTCACTTTCCGGGCCATCCTGGGCGCGCTGACGGCACTCGCGATCTCGCTGCTGTTGGGGCCGTGGATGATCCGCCGCCTGACCTTCCACCAGATCGGCCAGCAGGTGCGCGCCGAAGGACCCGACAGCCACCTGCCCAAGGCCGGCACGCCCACCATGGGCGGCGCGCTTATCCTGGTGTCCATCGCCATTTCCACCCTGCTGTGGGCCGACCTGGCGAACCGCTTCGTGTGGATCGTGCTGGCGGTGATGCTGGGCTTCGGCCTGATCGGCTTCGTGGACGACTACAAGAAGCTGGTGCTGGGCGACAGCCGCGGCCTGGCGGCGCGCTGGAAGTACTTCTGGCAGTCCGCCGGCGCGCTGCTGGCCGGCCTCGCTTTTCTGCTCACCGCCACCGACCCGGCGGTGGACCTCGGCCTGATCGTGCCCTTCTTCAAGGAGGTGGCGCTGCCGCTGGGCACCGTGGGCTTCATCGCGCTGGTCTATTTCGTCATCGTCGGCTCGAGCAACGCGGTCAACCTGACGGACGGCCTGGATGGCCTGGCGATCATGCCCACGGTGCTGATCGGCGGCGCGCTGGGGCTGTTCGCCTGGGTCACCGGCAACATCAACTTCGCCAACTACCTGGGCATTCCCTACGTGGCGGGCGCGGGCGAGCTTTTGGTGTTCTGCACCGCGCTGGTGGGCGCCGGGCTGGGCTTCCTGTGGTTCAACACCTACCCCGCGCAGGTCTTCATGGGCGACATCGGCGCGCTGTCGCTGGGCGCCGCGCTGGGCGCCGTGGCCGTGGCGGTGCGCCAGGAGATCGTGTTCTTCATCATGGCGGGCGTGTTCGTGCTGGAGACCGTCTCGGTCATCCTGCAGGTCGCCTCCTTCAAGCTCACCGGGCGCCGCATCTTCCGCATGGCGCCCATCCACCACCATTTCGAACTCAAGGGCTGGGCCGAGCCGAAAGTCATCGTGCGCTTCTGGATCATCACGGTGATCCTGGTGCTGTTCGGCCTCGCCACGCTGAAGGTGCGATGAGCATGGGCGCCACCACCACGGAGACGGGCATGCAGCCGGGCGGGGCGCCGGTGCTGCTGGTTGGCCTGGGCGCGACCGGCTTGTCCTGCGCGCGCTATTTCGAGCGCCTGGGCCAGCCGGTGCGCATCGTCGACAGCCGCGCCGAGCCGCCGGGCCTGGCCGGCCTGGGCGCGCTGCGCGAGACCGCCGACCTGCGCCTGGGCGGCTTCGAGGCGGCGGCGCTGGAAGGCGTCTCGGAGGTGGTGGTCTCGCCCGGCGTGCCGCTGGACGAGCCGCTGCTGGAAGAGGCGCGCCGCCGCGGTTACGCCCTGCTCGGCGACATCGAGATTTTCGCGCGCGCCGCCGACGCGCCGGTGGCCGCGATCACCGGTTCCAACGGCAAGAGCACGGTCACGCAACTGCTGGCGGAGCTCGCCGGCGCCGCGGGCCTCAGGGTGCGCGCCGGGGGCAACCTGGGGCCGCCGGCGCTGGCGCTTTTCGAGGACCAGGCGCCGGACCTGTATGTGCTGGAGTTGTCCAGCTTCCAGCTGGAGCTGACCGAGTCGCTGCGCGCGCGGGTGGCGTGTGTGCTCAACATCTCGGCCGACCACATCGACCGGCACGGCGACCTGGAGCGCTACGCCGCCGCCAAGGCGCGCATCCTGCACGGCGCCGAGTGCGTGGTGCTGAACCGCGAGGACCCCCGGGTGATGTCGATGTGGGACGGCATCACGCCCTGCATCCGCTTCGCCCTGGACGCGCC
>DATFKW010000024.1:0-6966 GCA_035268405.1 Gammaproteobacteria bacterium | reverse complement strand
CCGCGTGCTGACCCAGTTCGAGACGGCCGGCCTGGTGCGGCGACACAACTTCGAAAGCGGCAGCGCGGTTTTCGAGCTGGATGACGGCGGTCACCACGATCACATCATCTGCCAGCAGTGCGGTCACGTGGAGGAGTTCGTGGACCCGACCATCGAGGCGCGACAGGAGTCCGCGGCGGCCGCGCATGGTTTCACGGTGGGCGACCATTCGCTGGTGATCTACGGCAACTGCGTGCGCGAGAACTGCCCGCACGCGCGCAAATCCGAGGCGGAAGCCTCCTGAGCCCTGGCCCGGCGCAGGCGGCGCGGCGCAGGCCGCGGGGAGCCTGAGCCCGCGCTCAGCCGCGCCGCGCGCGGGAGCGCATTTCCTCGGCGTGCGCCCGGGTGGTTCCGGTGATTTCCACGCCGCCCAGCATGCGCGCCAGCTCTTCCACCTTCTCTTCCTCGGTCAGCGCTTTCAGGGTGGTGCGGGTGCTTTCCCCGTCCGTGAGCTTGACGACCCTGAGATGCGCGCCGGCCTGGCTGGCCACCTGCGGCAGGTGCGTCACGCACAGCGCCTGCGCGCGCTGCCCGAGTTCGGCCAGGTGCTTGCCGACGATCTCGGCGACGCCGCCGCCGACGCCGGCGTCCACTTCGTCGAAGATCATCACCGGGATAGGACGCTCGCTGCGTGCGGCCACCTGGATCGCCAGGCTGATGCGCGACAGCTCGCCGCCCGAGGCGATGCGGCCGACGGGAGCCGGCGGTTGCCCGGGATTGGCGCTGACGCGGAACTCGATCGCGTCCAGCCCGTGGGGCGAGAAGGGCGCATCCGCGGCATGTTCCACGCTGGCCACGAACTTGCCGCCCGGCATGCCCAGCTGCCGCACCAGCGCCGTGACCGCGGCGGAAAACTCTTCGGCCGCCTCCCGGCGCAAGCGGCTCAGCTCGGCCGCCGCCGCCCGGTAGGCTTTCTCGCTCCGCGTCACTTGCTCATCGGCCTGTCCGCGCCGCACTTCGGCCTGCTCCAGCGCCTCGATCTCTGCCGACAGCGCCTGCAGCCGGGCGGGCAGCGCATCGGGCTCGACCTGGTGCTTGTGCGCCAGCGACTTCATGCCCTCCAGGCGCGATTGCACCGCGTCCAGGCGCGCGGGATCCATTTCGAGATGCCCGAGGTAATGACGCAGTTCGGCGGCGGCCTCGGCCAGCTGGATCTGCGCCTCGGCCAGGAGTTTTCGGGGCGTCTCCAGGCGGGCATCCAGCGCCTCGAGTTCCGCCAGCTGTTCCGCGGCGCGCGCCACGGCGTCGTGCGCCGCGCCGGATTCGCGCTCGTAAATGCTCTCCAGCGCGCCGCCGGTTCCCTCGGCCAGGCGGCCGGCGTTCGCCAGGCGGGAGAACTCCGTTTCCAGTTCACCGGCTTCGCCTTCTGCCGGCGCGAATGATTCCAGCTCCCTCGCCTGGTAGCGCAACAGGTCGAGCCGCTGCTCGCGATCGCGACTTTCGCTGTCGAGCCGGTCGCGGGCTTGCACCGATTCGCGCCAGCGGCTCCACGCCGCGGCCACCGCCTGCGGCGCCGCGGGGTCCGGCAAGCGCGCATCGAGAAGTTCGCGCTGGGCACTGGCGCGAGCGAGCGACTGGTGTTCGTGCTGGCCGTGGATGTCGACCAGCTGCTCGCCCAGCTGGCGCAGCGTCTGCAACGTTGCGGGCGTGCCGTTGATCCAGGCTCTCGAACGGCCCTCCGCGCTGATCACGCGGCGCAGCACGCATTCGCCATCCGCGTCCAGGCCCTTTTCTTCCAGCCAGCTGGCGACCAGCGGCAGCTCGGCCAGGTCGAAACTGGCCGTGATCTCGGCGCGCTCCGCGCCGTGGCGCACCGCGGAGGCGTCGGCGCGATCGCCCAGCACGAGGCCCAGCGCGTCCACCAGGATCGATTTGCCGGCGCCGGTCTCCCCCGTCAGCACGGTGAGGCCGGCGCCGAGCTCCAGCGACACCCGGTCGATGATCGCGAAATTTCGGACGGAGACGCTGCTCAGCATGTGCGCGCCTCAGGTATCCGGGGGGCCGTCCAGCCGGCTCTGGCTGCCCCGTCCCCAGTGCAGCTTGGAGCGCAGCAGGCGGAAATAGTCGTGCCCGCGCGGGTGAATGAGCAATACGCGCTCGGTCGCCGCCTGCACCAGCAGCCGCTGGCCTGCCGTCAGTTCGCCCAGCGGCAGCCCGTCGCAGGAAACGGCGGCGAGCGTGTCAGGGCGTTGCAGCACCCGCACTTCGATGCGCGCGTCGGCCCGCACCACGATCGGGCGATCGGAGAGGGTGTGCGGACAGATTGGCACCAGCGCGATGGCGTCCAGGCTGGGATGGATGATCGGCCCGCCGCCGGATAGCGCGTAGGCGGTGGAACCCGTGGGGGTGGCAATTATCAGGCCATCGCCACCGTGCGTGTTTACGTAGACTCCGTCGATCCAGTTCTCGAAGTCGAGCATGCGGCCCACGGCGCGCTTCTGCAGCACCACGTCGTTGAGCGCCAGGGCGCGGCGCGGGGCGCTCTCGCCGTTCTCGATCACGGCTTCGAGCATCAGGCGTCGCTCTTCCTCGTAGACGCCGTCCAGCACCTCGTCGAGCCGCCGGAGCATTTCCCCCGGGGTGATGTCGGCCAGGAAGCCGAGACGGCCCCGGTTGATGCCCAGCAGCGGGACGTCGCGGCCCGCGACCAGGCGCGAGGCGTACAGCATGGTGCCGTCGCCGCCGACTGCGATGACCAGGTCGGCGGCGTCGCCCAGTTCCGCTTCGGGCAGCGACTCGACCCGGACATCGTCGAAGTTCATCCGGATGCCGGGATCCAGCAGGAGCCGCGCGCCGGCGGCCGACAGGTGACGGGCGAGGATCAGCATGGAGTCCCCGACGCGCGGGTCTTCGTACTTGCCGGTCAGGGCGATGGTCTTGAAGCTTCGGCTCATCCGGTTCTCTTGTCAGTCGCGCGGCCGCTTTCTTGTAGCATGAAGCCGGGAGCGCGGTCATCCGCCGAAATTGCGCCGCGAAGCCGCAAAAGCGGGGTGTGGCCCCAAGGTCTTTGCTGCCAGGGTTTAGCGTTGAGCCGTCCAGCGAGTATCATCTCTCAAATGGCCCCATGCCGCACATGAGGAGTTCCGGAGAGCCCCAGTGACGCCAAGCAGCCCCTCGGACGCCGAACTTTCGGACCGCGCCCGGCATCTTCTGAAGGTGCTGGTGGAGCGCTATATCCAGGACGGTCAGCCGGTCGGCTCGCGCACGCTGTCGAAATCACCGGGCCTGGACCTGTCCCCCGCGACCATCCGCAACGTAATGGCCGACCTCGAGGAAATGGGCCTGGTGGTGGCGCCGCACACCTCGGCCGGCCGCGTGCCGACGCCGAAGGGCATCCGCCTGTTCGTGGACGCGCTGCTGAAGGTCCAGCCGATGTCGGACGCCGAGATCCGGCGGCTGCAGGCGGAAATGGATGCGATCAGGAGCGGCGACGGCGACATCGTCGGCTCGGCCTCGACGCTGCTCTCGGCGCTCACCCGTATGGCCGGCGTGGTGACCGTGCCGCGCCGCACCCGGGTGGCGCTGCGCCAGGTCGAGTTCCTGCCGCTGTCGGAGCAGCGCATCCTCGCCATCCTGGTGATCGACGAGAAGGAGGTGCAGAACCGCATCCTGCACGTGGACCGTGATTACAGCCAGGAAGAATTGCGCGAGGCCGCGAACTATCTCAACGAGGAGTTCGCCGGGCAGTCGCTCGCCAGCGTGCGCGAGAAACTGCTGGCGGAACTGGCCGATACGCGCGCGACCATGAACGACATGATGCAGGGCGCGATCAGCATGGCCCGCCAGGCCTTCGAGACGGTGGACGACCCGGAGCAGAGCTACGTGCTGGCGGGCGAGACCAACCTGATGCAGTTCGCCGAACTGTCGAACATTGAGCGGCTGCGCGGACTTTTCGAGGCCTTTGCGCGCCAGCGTGACATCCTGCACCTGCTGGACCGCTGCGTGGCGGCGGAAAGCCTGCAGATCTTCATCGGCGAGGAATCGGGCTACCAGATTCTCGACGACGTCAGCGTGGTGGCCAGCCCCTACTCGGTGGGCGACGAAGTGGTGGGCGTGCTGGGGGTGATCGGCCCGACGCGGATGGCTTACGACCGCATCATCCCGATCGTGGACGTCACGGCCCGCCTGCTGGGCTCGGCCTTGAATTCGCGGGACTAGCCCCCAGACTATTCGACGAAGGCAGCGACACTTTCCCCGGCGCGGCTCGCGGATGCGGCGCGCGCCGCTTCAGCACGGAGAATCCCGGATGAGCGATACCGACAAGCAGGCCGAAGAAGGTTCCGGCGGCAACGCGACAGAGGAAAATGCCGACCCGAACGAGGGGCTGGATCCCGAGGCCCGCCTGAAAAGAGCGGAGGACGCGGCCAACGACTTCCGCGACCAGTTCCTGCGCACCGCGGCGGAGCTGGAGAACGTGCGCCGCCGGGCGGCGAAGGATATCGAGAATGCCCACCGCTACGGCGTGGAGCGTTTCGCGCGGGAGATGCTGGCGGTGGTGGACAGCCTGGAGATGGGTCGCGATGCGGCCCGCAGCGCCGGCGAGGGCGGCGCGGTCGCCGAGGGGATGGACGCCACGCTCCGCCTGCTCATGTCGGTGCTCGAGAAATTCGCCGTGACGCCCATCGAAGCTGCGGGCGAGCGCTTCGATCCGGAGTCCCACGAGGCGATCATGACGCAGCCTTCCGCGGAAGCCGAGCCGGATACCGTGGTCGGCGTGGTGCAGCAGGGCTATCGCATCCATGACCGGCTGTTGCGGCCCGCGCGCGTGATCGTCGCCCGCGCGCCGGACGCCTGAAGCGGGATTTACCCTTGAAAGCCTGAAACCCGCCCCCATGTTGGGACAAGGCGGGCCTTCGGGCCGAACGCGAGAATTCAAAACTGGAGACGATTGACATGGGCAAGGTGATTGGAATCGACCTCGGGACCACCAACTCCTGCGTGGCCGTGATGGAAGGCAAGAACCCGAAGGTCATAGAGAACAGCGAGGGCGATCGCACGACGCCGTCGACCGTGGCTTTCACCAAGGACGGCGAGGTGCTGGTCGGGCAGTCGGCCAAGCGCCAGGCGGTCACCAACCCCCAGAACACCCTGTTCGCGGTCAAGCGCCTGATCGGGCGCCGCTACGACGATCCCGTCGTGGCGAAGGATCGCGACATGGTGCCTTACAAGATCGTTGAGGCGGACAACGGCGACGCCTGGGTCGAGGCGGGCGGCAAGAAGATGGCGCCGCCGGAGATTTCTGCCCGCGTCCTGATGAAGATGAAGAAGACCGCCGAGGATTACCTGGGCGAGAAGGTCACCGAGGCGGTGATCACCGTGCCGGCCTACTTCAACGACTCGCAGCGCCAGGCCACCAAGGACGCCGGCAAGATCGCCGGGCTCGAAGTCAAGCGCATCATCAACGAGCCCACTGCCGCGGCCCTGGCCTACGGGCTGGACAAGCAGCGGGGCGATCGCAAGGTCGCCGTATACGACCTGGGCGGCGGCACCTTCGACATCTCGATCATCGAGATTGCCGAGGTGGACGGCGAGCACCAGTTCGAGGTGCTGGCCACCAACGGCGACACCTTCCTGGGCGGCGAGGACTTCGACCTGAAGGTCATCCAGTACCTGGCCGACAGCTTCGAGAAGGACAGCGGCATCGACATCCGCAAGGATGCCCTTGCCATGCAGCGCCTCAAGGAAGCCGCCGAGAAGGCCAAGATCGAGCTTTCGTCCGCTCAGCAGACGGAGGTCAACCTGCCGTACATCACCGCCGATGCCAGCGGCCCGAAGCACCTGAACATCAAGCTGACGCGCGCCAAGCTGGAATCGCTGGTCGAGGACCTGGTGCGTCGCACGATCGAGCCCTGCAAGGTCGCGCTGAAGGACGCCGGCATCAAGGTCGGCGACGTGGACGACGTCATCCTGGTCGGCGGCCAGACGCGCATGCCCCAGGTCCAGGAGGCGGTCAAGGACTTCTTCGGCAAGGAGCCCAAGCGCGACGTGAACCCGGACGAGGCCGTCGCCATCGGCGCGGGCATCCAGGCGGGCGTGCTCTCGGGCGAGGTCAAGGACGTGCTGCTGCTCGACGTGACGCCCTTGTCGCTGGGCATCGAGACGCTGGGCGGCGTGATGACCAAGCTGATCGAGAAGAACACCACCATTCCGACGAAGGCCCACCAGGTGTTCTCCACGGCGGACGACAACCAGACCGCGGTGACCATCCACGTGCTGCAGGGCGAGCGCGAGCGCGCCGTGGACAACAAGTCGCTGGGCCGCTTCGACCTGACCGACCTGCCGGTGGCGCCGCGCGGCGTGCCGCAGATCGAGGTGACTTTCGATATCGACGCCAACGGCATCCTCAACGTGTCGGCCAAGGACAAGGCCACCGGCAAGGAGCAGAAGATCGTCATCAAGGCTTCCAGCGGCCTGACGGAAGACGAGATCGAGCAGATGGTCAGCGACGCCGAGGCGCACGCCGAGGAGGACAAGAAGTTCCGCCAGCTGGTCGAGACGCGCAACCAGGCGGAAGCGCTGATCCACTCGAGCGAGAAGTCACTCAGCGAACTGGGCGAAAAGGTGCAGGGCGAAGAGCGGGCCAAGATAGAATCTGCGATCTCCGACCTCAAGGAGGCGGTGAAGACCGACGACCTGGAGCGGATCCAGGCCAAGTCGCAGGCGCTGGGCGAAGCGTCCGCCACGGTGATGCAGCGGGTCTACGCCGAAGAGGCGAAGGCCGGTGAAGCCGAGGGCGCGGGCGCCGGGCAGGCGGAAGGCGGCCAGGCGTCGGACGAGGATGTGGTCGATGCCGAGTTCGAGGAAGTCAAGGAAGGCGAGAACAACAAGTAACCGGGCTGAAGGGGTTTCCGCCCTTTTTTGCATAGCAAGAAGGGGCGTATTCCCCTGCAACCATGGAGCGCCGAATGGCCAAGCGCGATTACTACG
>DATFKW010000023.1:0-9978 GCA_035268405.1 Gammaproteobacteria bacterium | reverse complement strand
GATGACTTCCTCGATGCGCCTGCGGCTCTCCTCGAGTAAGGTGCGCACGGCGGGCTCAACGTGGTGTGGCCGGATGCGCGAGAATGACGGCAGTCCGGAAGTGTCCAGCAGGGGGTTGTCCATGAGCGCTCCAGGGCTCTTCTCGGCGCGGAATTTTAGCATGCGGCCGGCGCTCGCCGGACCGCGCGCAGCGGCTTGAAACAATACACCCGAGGCAATTCGGACTGACGGAAGAGACAGATGCCAGAAAACCGTAAATTCGACCTGCTGGTCATCGGCGGCGGCAGCGGCGGCCTCGCGGCCGCGCAACGGGCCGTCGAATACGGCGCCAGCGTCGCAGTGGCCGAGCTCGGCCCGCTGGGCGGCACCTGCGTGAACGTCGGCTGCGTGCCCAAGAAACTCATGTGGTACGCGGCGGACATCGCGCACAAGTTCCATGACGCGCCGGGCTACGGTTTCGCCGTGGAGGCCGGGGAACACGACTGGCCCGGGCTGAAGTCCAGGCGCGACGCCTACATCCAGCGTCTCAACGGCATCTACGAAAGCAACCTGGACAAGAAAGGCGTCACGCTGCTGCGCGGCCATGCGGCCTTCGCGGAAGACGGCCTGGTGGTGGTGGACGGCACCCCCTGCGAGGCCGCGCACGTGATCATCGCCACCGGCGGCCGGCCGGAACTGCCGGACATCGAGGGCGCCGAACTGGGCATCACCTCGGACGATTTCTTCGCGCTGGAAGAGCGGCCCGGGCGGGTGCTGGTGGTGGGCAGCGGTTACATCGCGGTGGAGCTCGGCGGGATGTTCCGCGCGCTCGGCTCGGAGGTGTCCATCAGCACGCGCCGCGACGGCGTGCTGCGCAACTTCGACCCCGCGCTGCGCGAAACGCTGATGGACCAGATGTGCCGCGACGGCGTGCAGATCGAGACCGGCGTGGTGCCGGCCGCGGTCTGCCGCCGCGACGACGGCCTGGAAATGCTGGCCAGCGACGGCCGGCGGCTGGGCGGTTTCGACGCCGTCCTCTGGGCTATCGGCCGGCTGCCGAACATCGCCGGCCTGGAACTCGAGCGCGTCGGCGTGCGCACCGACGCCCGGGGCTGCATCCCGGTGGACGAATGGCAGGACACCAATGTCGAGGGCATCCACGCGCTGGGCGACGTCACCGGCCGGATCGCGCTCACGCCGGTGGCCATCGCCGCGGGCCGCCGGCTCGCGGACCGCCTGTTCGGCGGCATGACCGATCGCCGGCTCGACTACGAGTGCGTGCCCACGGTGGTTTTCAGCCACCCGCCCATCGGCACCGTGGGCCTCACCGAGCCGGAGGCGCACGCGCGGCACGGGGACCAGGTGCATGTCTACGAGGCGGCTTTCACGCCGATGTTCCACGCCGTCACCGAGCGCAAGGTGCCGGCGATGGTCAAGCTCGTCACGGTCGGCGAGGAGGAGCGCATCGTCGGCTGCCACGTGCTGGGCCACGGCGCCGACGAAATGATGCAGGGCTTCGCCGTCGCCGTGCGCATGGGCGCGACCAAGAAAGATTTCGACGACACCGTCGCGATCCATCCCACCACCGCGGAAGAGCTGGTGACGCTGCGAGGCCGCAAGCGATGACGCCGCGCCCCTTCGAAGGGGAGACGCCGGTGGTGGGCGCGCGCGCCTGGATCGACCCTTCCGCAGTGGTCATCGGCCGGGTGGACATCGGCGAGGACGCCTCCCTGTGGCCGACGGCGGTCGCGCGCGGCGACGTCAACTTCATTCGCATCGGCGCGCGCAGCAACATCCAGGACGGCAGCGTGCTGCACGTCACGCACGACGGCCCGTACTCGCCCGGCGGCCTGCCGCTGCTGGTCGGCGAAGAGGTGACCGTCGGCCATCGCGTCATGCTGCATGCCTGCACCGTGGGCGATCGCTGCCTGCTGGGCATGAGCTCGACCGTGATGGACGGGGCGGTGCTGGAAGACGAAGTGCTGCTGGCGGCGGGCAGCCTGGTGCCGCCGGGAAAGCGGCTGGCGGCGAAGAGTCTTTATCGCGGCAGTCCCGCCCGCCGCGTGCGGGCCTTGTCGGCCGAAGAACTGGAGATGCTGCGCTACTCTGCCGCGCACTACGTGCGGCTCAAGGAACGTTACCGGCAGGGAAGCTGAGCGCGCCGGGCCATGGGGGCATGCCGGGGCGGCGCGAGCTTGCAGCCCCGGCATCAACCGGCGTTCGCCGCCGGATTCAGCCGCCGATCAGCCGCCGCAGATCGGCCAGCACGGGGGCCGTCGGCGGCCGCTTGCCGCGCCACAGCTCGAAGGACTCGGCGGCCTGCTCCACCAGCATCCCGACGCCGTCGGCGACGCCCGTCGCGCCGCGTTCGCGAGCCCAGCGCATGAAGGCGGTCGGCTCGTCGCCGTAGGCGAGGTCGTAGCAGAAAGTATCCGGGCCGATCACGCCGGCATCCAGGGCGGGCACTGCACCCGACAGGCTGGCCGAGGTGGCGTTGATCACCAGTTCAAAGGCCTCGCGCGCGCCGGGCAGGCTGGTGCCGGCGACGGGACCCTCGCCGGAGAAATGCGTCGCCAGCGCCACCGCCTTGTCGGCGCTGCGGTTCGCGATCAGCACCGCCTGCGGCCGCGCGTCCAGCAGTGCCGGCAGCACACCCCGGGCGGCGCCGCCCGCGCCCACCAACAGCACGCGCTGCGCCGTGACCGCGACGCCGAGGTTGGCCTGCAGGTCGCGCAGCAGGCCGGCGCCGTCCGTGTTGTCGCCCAGCAGGACGCGCCCCTCTTCCACCGCCAGCGTGTTGACCGCGCCGGCGCGGCGCGCCCGCGGTGTGTGCCGCGTCGCCGCCGCGAAAGCCGCCAGCTTGTGCGGCAGCGTGATGTTCAGGCCGCGACCGCCCGCGTCGAGGAACTCGCGCAGCGCGGCATCGAAACCGCCGGGCGGCACGTCGCGCGCCTCGTAGCGCAGCGATTCGCCGGTCAGTTCCGCAAATCGCTGGTGGATCCAGGGCGAGCGGCTATGGCCCACCGGGTGGCCGAACACCGCGTATCGGTCAGGCGCGCCCAAGGGGCCGGCCTCAGCCTTCCTTCAGCCAGCGCGCCACCACCGGCGCGAAGTAAGTGAGGATGGCGTCGGCGCCGGCGCGCTTCATCGAGAGCAGGGACTCCAGCACCACCGCCCGTTCGTCCAGCCAGCCGTTGGCGGCGGCCGCCTTGAGCATCGCGTATTCGCCGCTCACCTGGTAGACGAAGGTGGGCACGCCGAGTTCGCTTTTCACGCGCCGCACGATGTCCAGGTAGGGCATGCCGGGCTTGACCATGAAGGCATCCGCGCCTTCGGCGATGTCGAGCGCGACTTCGCGCAGCGCCTCGTCGCTGTTGCCGGGATCCATCTGGTAGCTGTACTTGTTGCCGCCGCCCAGGTTGCCGGCCGAGCCGACCGCGTCGCGGAAAGGCCCGTAGAAGCTGGACGCGTACTTCGCCGAGTAGGCCAGGATGGCGGTGTTGACGTGCCCGGCGTCCTCCAGCGTGGCGCGGATTCGTCCGACGCGGCCGTCCATCATGTCCGAGGGCGCGACCATGTCGGCGCCCGCGTCGGCATGCGACAGGGCCTGGCGCACCAGCGCCTCGACCGTGATGTCGTTGAGCACGTAACCCTCGTCGTCGATGATGCCGTCCTGCCCGTGAGTGGTGAACGGGTCCAGCGCGACGTCGGTGATGACCCCGAGTTCGGGCAGCGCCGCCTTCAGCGCGCGCACCGCCCGTTGCGCGAGGCCCTGCGGATTCCATGCCTCCTGCCCGTCCAGGCTCTTGGCCTCGGGCGCGGTCACCGGGAACAGCGCCAGGGCGGGCACACCCAGCCGGTGCCACTGCTCGGCTTCGCGGAGCAGCACGTCGATGGACATGCGCTCCACGCCTGGCATGGACGGCACCGCCTCGCGCTGGCCCTCTCCCTCCAGCACGAAAACGGGACAGATCAGGTCGTCTGCAGAGAGGCGGGACTCGCGCACCAGGCGGCGGCTGAATTCGTGGCGCCGCAGCCTGCGCATGCGCGTGCCCGGAAAGTTCTGGTGGACTGGAGCATTCATGGTTCGATCCCGCGTGGCGCAATCCCGCAATTGTCCCGCGATTCGACGGCCCTTGCCAGCCGCCGGCCCGATATGCGCAGGCGGGGCTGTCCTGTTTCCGTCGCCGGGAATGCATCGCGGCGGCGGACCGACTCGGTTAAGCTGCGCGCTTCAGTCAAGCCGGAGAGCGCTGCCGATGAGTCCCGCCATCACCGCCCTGTACGGAGGCCTGCTCGGCCTGCTCTATCTCGCCCTCTGCTGGCTGGTGGTGGCGAAACGCCGCGACACCCGCGTGGGGCTGGGCATCGGCGAGGACGCCACGCTGGAGCGCGCGGTGCGGGTGCACGGCAATTTCGCCGAGTATGCGCCGCTGTTCCTGGTGCTGCTCCTGCTCGCCGAGCTCAACGGCGGCGCGGTTGTCCTGCTGCACCTTCTGGGTGCGGCTTTCGTGCTGGCGCGCGTCGGTCACGCCTTCGGCCTGGCCCGGAGCAGCGGCGCGACACCGGGGCGCTTCTACGGCACGCTGGTCACCTGGATCGCATTGCTGGTGGCCGCGCTGGCGAACATCTGGCTGGCGCTGGGCTGAGGCGCTCCGCCGCCCGGCGAGACCTTTCCGGGCGCTAGCTTGTGGTGTGATCGGCGGCGAAAATGGCGCTATCGTCGTCAAAAGACTTGAATTCGAGCGCATTACCCGAAGGGTCACGGATGAACATCGTGGCCTGTTCGCCCGGCTGCCCGGCGAAGCGCACGCGCGGCTCGATCAGGAATTGCGTGCCGGCCCCGGTGAGCTTCCGCGCGAGCGCTTCCCAGTCCTCTCTTGCCAGGATCAGGCCGAAATGCCTCACCGGCACGCGGTCGCCGTCCACGGCGTTGGCCGGCGTCTGCTCGTCACTGGCGCACAGGTGCGCGGTGATCTGGTGGCCGTAAAAATCGAAATCGATCCAGCGGTCGGACTCGCGTCCCACGGCGCAGTCCAGCAGGCCGGCGTAAAAGCCGCGCGCGGCCTCCAGGTCGTGCACCGGAAATGCGAGGTGAAATCTCGGTCTCATGCGTCCCCCAGCCAGTCGCGCGGCTTCAGGAAGTCCTGGTAGAGGGCGGCTTCGGGCGTGCCTTCTTCCGGGCGCCAGTCGTAGCGCCAGCGTACCAGCGGTGGCAGCGACATCAATATTGACTCGATGCGGCCGCCGGATTGCAGGCCGAAAAGCGTGCCGCGGTCGTACACCAGGTTGAACTCCACGTAGCGGCCGCGGCGGTAGAGCTGGAATTCCCGCTCCCGCTCGCCCCAGGGCGTATGACGCCGCCGTTCGGCCAGCGGCGCGTAGCCGGGCAGGAAGTTGCCCGCCACCGTGCGCGAGAATTCGAAACAGCGGTCGAAGCCGCCCTCGTTGAGGTCGTCGTAAAAGAGCCCGCCCACCCCGCGCGGCTCGTTGCGATGCTTCAGGTGGAAGTACTCGTCGGCCCAGCGCTTGTATTTCGGGTAGACCTCTTCGCCGAAGGGCAGGCAGGCCGCGCGTGCCTGGCGGTGCCAGTGCTGCACGTCCTCCAGGAAGGGGTAGTAGGGCGTCAGGTCGAAGCCGCCGCCGAACCACCAGACGGGCGCTTCGCCGGGCTTCTCGGCGACGAAGAAACGCCAGTTGCCGTGGGTGGTCGGCACGTAGGGATTGCGCGGATGGAGCACCATGGAGACGCCCGTCGCGCGAAAACTGCGGCCGGTGAGCTCCGGGCGGCGGGCGGTGGCCGACGGCGGCAGCATCGCGCCGTGCACGGCGGAGAAATTGATGCCGCCTTTCTCGAACAGGGCGCCTTCCTCGATGACGCGGCTGTCGCCGCCGCCGCCCTCGCGCCGCTGCCAGCTGTCGCTGCGAAAGCGGGCGCCGCCGTCGAGCGTCTCCAGTTCGGCGGTGAGATGGTCGTGCAGTGAGCGCAGCCAGGTCTCGACGGCCTCGATCTCGCGGGTTCCTACGGGACGCTCCATGTTTTCTCCGTTCAGGTGGCAGTCATTCTGTTTCGGCCGCTCAGGATTTCGTCTCAGCCGGCGCGCACGGTCCATCCCGTGACGGCATCGCGGATTTCACTGGGCCGGTCGAAACCTCCCGTCGCGCCGCCCAGCACGAAATCGATCCGCTCGCCCAGCCAGCGCCGCACCTGCACGCCGTTGCGCGCCGGCCGACGACCGCTGCGGTTGGCGCTGGTGGAGACGACGGGGAAACCCGTCTCCCGGCACAGCGCGGCCGATTGAGCGTGGCCCGTGATGCGCACCGCCACCGTCCCGCGGCCGCCGTGCACCCAGTGCGGCACCCAGCGCTGCGCCGGCATCAGCCAGCTCACCGGGGCGGGCCAGCTGGCCTCGATGCGCGCCTGGCTCTCGTAGGACACCGGCTCGACCCAGGGCTCCAGCTGCTCGAGGTCCGCCGCGATCAGGACCAGGCCCATGCTCACCGGTCTTTGCTTGATGTCCAGGATGCGGGCCACCGCTCGCGGGTTCAAAGGATCGCAGCCCAGGCCCCAGACCGCTTCCGTCGGGTAAGCGATCACGCCGCCTGCGCGAATGACGGCGGCCGCCCGGCGGATCGCAAGCCTGCCTGCCATGGATCAGTCTCCGGCTTCTCCAGCGCCCGCGGCGTCACCCCCGCTGGTGGCCCGCTTGCCGGCGGTCGTCCCGGACGCGCCGGATTTTTTGGCCGCGGCTTTCTTGGCCGTGCTCTTGCTCGCCGCAGTCTTTTTGGCCGCGCTTTTTTTGGCCGCCGATTTCTTGCTCGCCGTCTTTTTCGCTGCAGCTTTTTTGCCGGCGGGCTTTTTCCTGGCCGCGGTTTTCTTGCCGGCTTTTTTCTTTGTGGCGGCCTTTTTGGCCGGTGCCTTCTTTGCGGCCGACTTCTTCTTGCGTGCGCCCTTCTTGGCGGGCGCCTCGTCCAGCAGCTTGAGCGCCTCTTCCAGCGTGACGGTCGCCGGGTCCCGGTCCTTGGGAATGCTGGCGCGCCGGCCGGCGTCCGTCACGTAGGGTCCGAAACGGCCCTTGAGGATGCGCACGCCCTGCTCGGGAAACTCGCGAATGGTGCGGGCCGCGTCGAGGGCCTCTTTTTCACGCACGATCTCGAGCGCCCGCTCCAGCCCGATGGTGTAAGGGTCGTCGTCCTTCTTGAGCGAGGCGTACTTCGCGCCGTACTTGACGAAGGGCCCGAAGCGCCCGATGTTGACCATCACCGGCAGCCCCTCGGGGGTCTCGCCGAGCTCGCGCGGCAGCTTGAACAGCTCCATCGCTTCGTCGAGCGTGATGTTCTGCATGCTCTTGCCGCGGGGGATGCCGGCGAAACGCGGCTTGTCCTCGTCCTCGCGGGTGCCGATCTGCACATAGGGACCGTAGCGGCCGATCTTCACCAGCACCGGCTTGCCGGTGGCCGGGTCCTTGCCCAGCTCGCGGTTCGGCATGACGTCGCGCTTGCTGACCGACTCCATCTTTTCTTCCACCAGCTCGTGGAAGGGCGTCCAGAAGCGCGCCAGCAGCTCCTTCCAACCCTGTTCGCCGCGGGAGATGGCGTCCAGCCGGTCCTCCATGCGCGCGGTGAAGTCATAGTCCACGTAGCGCGCGAAGTGCTCGCTGAGGAAGGTGCCGACGATGCGGCCCACGTCCGTCGGGATGAAGCGCTTGCGGTCCATCTCGACGTACTCTCGGTCCACCAGCGTGGAGATGATGGTGGCGTAGGTGGACGGCCGGCCGATGCCGAATTCTTCCAGCGTCTTGACCAGGCTCGCCTCGGTGAAACGCGGCGGCGGCTTGGTGAAGTGCTGTTCGGCGTCCAGGCTCTTGAGCGCCACCTGCTCGCCTTCCTCGACACGCGGCAGCCGCTGGTCTTTCTCGTCCTCGGCGTCGTCGCGGCCTTCCTGGTAGACGGCGATGTAGCCGGGCTTCACCAGGATGGACCCGGAGGCGCGGAAGCGGTGACCCGCGTCCGGCGCGCCCGAGGGCACCAGGTCCAGCGACACCGTGTCGAACACCGCGCTCGCCATCTGGCTGGCGACGGCGCGCTTCCAGATCAGCTCGTAGAGGCGCTGCTGGTCGCGATCCAGTCGCCCGGTGAGATCATCCGGGTGGCGCATCGCCGAGGTCGGGCGGACGGCCTCGTGGGCCTCCTGGGCGTTCTTCGCCTTGGTGCGGTAGTAACGCGGCTTTTCCGGCAGCGCCTCGGCGCCGAAGCGCTGGCCGATGGTGGCGCGGATCTCGCTCATCGCGTCGCTGGCCAGCGACACGGAGTCGGTACGCATGTAGGTGATCAGGCCGGTGGCGCCTTCGCCGAAGTCCACGCCCTCGTAGAGGCGCTGCGCGGTGCGCATGGTCTTCTGGGCGGTGAAGCCCAGCTTGCGCGCGGCCTCCTGCTGCAGGGTCGAGGTCGTGAAGGGCGGCGCCGGGTTCTGGCGGCGCTGGCGGCGTTCCACCGAGGACACCGTCAGCTTGCCGTCGGCGCCCGCGCGCAGCGCCTGTTCCGCTTCGCGCGCCTGGCCCTCGTTGCCGATGAAAAACTTCTGCAGCTTGTCGTCCAGCCGCTGGCCGCCGTATTCGGCCAGCTTCGCCGGAAATCCCTGCCCGTCCTTCTCCAGCCTGGCCTCGATGCTCCAGTACTCGACCGGCTTGAAAGCCTCGATCTCGCGCTCCCGCTCCACGATCAAGCGCAGCGCCGGGGTCTGCACCCGGCCGGCGGACAGGCCGGGCCTGATCTTCCGCCACAGCAGCGGCGAGAGGTTGAAGCCCACCAGGTAGTCCAGCGCGCGGCGGGCCTGCTGGGCATCCACCATGTCGCCGGAAATATCGCGCGGATGCTCCAGGGCCTCCTGCACCGCGCGCTTGGTGATCTCGTGGAAGACGATGCGGTGCACCGGCCGGTCCTCGAGCAGGCCGCGCTTGCGCAGCGCCTCGCAGACGTGCCAGCTGATCGCCTCGCCCTCCCGGTCCGGGTCGGTCGCGAGGTAGAGCGCGTCGGACTTGCGCATCGCCTTGGCGATCTCGTCGAGATGCCGCTTGTTGCGGTCGATCTCCTGGTAGTTCATGGCGAAACCGGCGTCCGGGTCGACCGCGCCCTCTTTCGCCCGCAGGTCCCGCACGTGGCCGTAGGAAGCGAGCACCTTGAAATCGCCGCCGAGGTATTTCTCGATGGTCTTGGCCTTGGCCGGCGATTCGACAATGACGAGGTTCTTGCTCATTTCATCCGTGCGTTATTAAGGTCGAAAAAACGGGCCGTGGCTCGCGCCACGACCCCTGTCGTCGTTGCCAGGGTCGCGGGTCCGGTTCCGCCTAGTGGGCAGCCCAGGCCCGGTCCTCGAACACCAGGTCTTCCATGCGGGCGTAGGCCGTTTCCTCGCCCGGCTGGCTGAACAGGACCATCAGCACCACCCACTTGATGTCGTCGACGTCGATCTCCTCGCTGTCCAGCGCCATGAGCCGGTCGATGACCAGCTCGCGCTGGTCCGGCGAGAGGATGCCGATCTGTTCCAGGTACAGCAGGTAGCCGCGCCCGTCGGGGTCCAGCCGCAGGCACTCGTCGCGGGCATAGATGCGCATCGCCCGCTCGGTGGGCGGCTGGCCGCTTTCGCCGGCGCGGCGGCCGGCGAGGCCGTCCAGCCATTCCAGCGCACGGTCGATCTCCCGGTGGCGGAACCCGGCGCGCTCCAGTTCTTCCCGCAAGCCCTCGCGGCTCGGTTCCGGGGGCACGCCGTCGTCGCCCGCCGTTTCGAACAGGTACATCAGGACGTCGAGAACACTCTCGGACATTTCAGGACCTCGTCGTTTTCCGGGCAAAGCGTCCGCCCGGCAAGGACTCCACAGCTCCCTGGAGTTCAAGGATCAGCATCATCGAGGAAACCTCCGCAGCCGTCAAACCGGTGCGCGCGGCCAGGGCGTCGACCCCGCAGGGGTCGTGGGCGAGCGCATCCAGCAGGCGGCCGTA
>DATFKW010000022.1:0-15526 GCA_035268405.1 Gammaproteobacteria bacterium | reverse complement strand
CTGGAGCCGATGGTCATCGGCCGCAATTTCCGCGTGAAAGTGAATGCCAACATCGGCAACTCCGCGGTCACCTCCTCCATCGCGGAGGAGGTGGAAAAGCTGGTGTGGTCCATTCGCTGGGGCGGCGACACCGTGATGGACCTGTCCACCGGCAAGAACATCCACGAGACGCGCGAGTGGATCGTGCGCAATTCGCCGGTGCCGATCGGCACCGTGCCCATCTACCAGGCACTGGAGAAGGTGGAGGGCCGCGCGGAGGACCTCAGCTGGGAACTGTTTCGCGACACGCTGCTCGAGCAGGCGGAGCAGGGCGTCGACTATTTCACCATCCACGCCGGGGTGCGCCTCGCCTTCGTGCCGCTCACCGCACAGCGGGTCACCGGCATCGTGTCGCGCGGCGGCTCGATCATGGCGAAGTGGTGCCTCTCGCACCACCAGGAGAACTTTCTCTACACGCACTTCGACGAGATCTGCGACATCATGGCGGCCTATGACGTGTCTTTCTCCCTGGGCGACGGCCTGCGGCCGGGCTGCATCGCCGACGCCAACGACGCGGCGCAGTTTGCTGAGCTGGAGACGCTGGGCGAGCTGACGGCACGGGCCTGGCAAAAAGACGTGCAGGTGATGATCGAGGGCCCCGGCCACGTGCCGATGCAGAAAATCCGCGAGAACATGGAGAAAGAGCTGGCTTCGTGCATGGAGGCGCCGTTTTACACGCTGGGGCCGCTGACCACGGATATCGCGCCCGGCTACGACCACATCACCTCCGCCATCGGCGCGGCGCAGATCGGCTGGTATGGCACGGCCATGCTCTGCTACGTGACACCCAAGGAGCACCTCGGGCTGCCGGACCGGAACGACGTGCGCGAGGGCATGATCGCGTATCGGATCGCGGCGCACGCGGCCGATCTCGCCAAGGGACATCCCGGGGCGCAAGTGCGCGATAATGCGCTTTCCAAGGCGCGTTTCGAGTTTCGCTGGGACGACCAGTTCAACCTCGGGCTGGACCCGGAGCGGGCCCGGGAGTATCACGACCAGACCTTGCCCAAGGAGGCGCACAAGCTGGCCCATTTCTGCTCCATGTGCGGGCCGCAGTTCTGCTCGATGAAAATCAGCCAGGAAGTGCGGGACTATGCGCAATCCCGGGGCCTGGACAGCGTCGGGGAGGCGATCCGGGAAGGCATGGAAGAAAAGTCTCTGGAGTTCCGCAGGGCCGCGGGACAGGTGTATCGGCCCGGTTGAGCTCGGCCGAGTGCAACAATGCGAATGAGTCGGTATTGAACGAGGGAACCGTGGATGCCGCTGATTGAGACCGTGACGATTGCCCTGGCCGCCGCCGCTTTCGGCGGGCTCGGCCTTGCGTGGTGGCGCCGGCGCGGCGAGCCGCGTGCGCACGGCGCGGGCGCGCCGCTGCAGGCTTCGCAGCACGACGGCAACGTGCTGGCGCTGGCCGGCCGCGAGGCGCCGCCCTCGGGCGGCGACCGGCGCCTCGCCGGCCTCGGCGAACAATCGCTCTTCCTGTGCCTGGCGGAGCGCATCGGCGACGCCGTGCTGCTCCACGATGACAAGATCCGCTATTCCAACGCCGCTGCCGAGAAATTGCTCGGCGCCGGCAAGCCTCTCGTCGGCCGCCCCCTGGGCGAGCTGGTGGAACCGGACCAGCAGGACTCGCTGCAGGCCTGGCTGGAGGCCCGCCGCGCCGGCCGCCAGTCCGGCGTGCGGCTCACCCTGCGTGACGACAACGACCAGCACATCCAGTGCGAGCTTTCCGGCTTTCCCTTGCCGGAAGGCAGCGGCCTGGCCGGCACGGTCGTGCGCATATCGCCCGACGAACAGGTCAAGTCCGTCCGCCAGCAGGGCATCCGCCAGGCCGAAGCCACGCTCGAGTCGATCGGCGAAGGCGTCGTCATCACCGATCCGCGCGGCCATATCGAGTACCTCAACTCCTCCGCCGAGGCGCTGCTCGGCTGCGACCGCGCGCGCGCCGCCGGCCGGCAGTTGAGCGAGCTCGCCACCCTGGTGGATGAAAGCGACCGGCGCGCGCTGGCCGATCCCGTGGCGCGCTGCCTGGAGGAGGGGCGCCGCGTGGACCTGGGCCGCCGCGGGCTGCTGGTCTCGCGCGCCTCGGGCAAGGAGGTCTCGGTCGAGCTGCGCGCCTCGCCGATCCGCGGCGCCGGGCCGCAGGCCACCGGCTGCGTGATCGTGCTGCACGACGTCTCGGAGATCCGCGGCATCACCCGGCAGATGTCCTACCAGGCGAGCCACGACCCGCTCACCGGGCTGGTCAACCGCCGCGAGTTCGAGCGCCGCCTCGAAGACGCGCTGCAGACCGCGCGCGCGGGCAACGCCAGCCACGTGCTGTGCTACCTGGACCTCGACAGGTTCAAGGCGGTCAACGACACCAGCGGGCACACCGCGGGCGACAACATGCTGCGCGAGCTGGCGGGCATCCTGAAGGACAAGATCCGCGACTCCGACGTGGTGGCCCGCATCGGCGGCGACGAGTTCGGCATGCTGCTGATCGGCTGCCCGCTGGAGAAGGCGCGCCAGATCACCGACGACGTCTGCGGCGCCATCCGGGACTTCAATTTCGTCTGGCGCGACAAGATCTTCAGCGTGGGCGTCAGCGTCGGCCTGGTGCAGATCGGCGCCGAGAGCGGCTCAATCGAGGATGCCCTCAGCGCCGCCGATTCGGCCTGCTACATCGCCAAGCAGCAGGGCCGCGGCCGCATCCACGTGTATTCCGCGCGGGACGAGGCGGTGGCGCGCCAGCGCGGCGAGATCCTCTGGCTGCAGCGGCTGCAGGCGGCGCTCAAGGAGAACCGCTTCGAGCTGCGCGTGCAGCCTATCGTCAGCGCATCCGGCCGACCCGATGAAGGGCCGGCCTTCGAGGTGCTGTTGCGGCTCAGGGACGCGGACGGCGGCGAGAGCATGCCGGTCGATTTCATGCAGGCGGCCGAGCGCTATCACCTCATGCCCAACCTGGACCGCTGGGTGCTGCAGGCGACCTTTGCCGCCATCGGCGGCGGCGTGCTGAAACTGCCCGAGGGGCGCACCGTGGCGCTGAACATCTCCGGCCAGACCCTGGGGGACCCGCAGTTCCTGGAGTTCGTGGTCGAGTGCCTGGATCGCAGCGGCGTGCAGCCCGAGCAGGTCTGCTTCGAGCTGGCGGAATCCTCGGTGGCGGCCAACCACAACCACGCCGCGCGCTTCATCGCGGTACTGCACGGCCTGGGCTGTGAATTCGCGCTGGACGACTTCGGCAGCGGCCTCGGGTCCTTCGCCAACCTCAAGCAGCTGCCGATGGACTACCTGAAGATCGACGGCTCCTTCATCCGCGGCCTCGGCACCGGCGACGAAGTCAGTGCCGCCATGGTGACCGCGATGATCGAGCTGGCCCGCTCTCTGGGCATCAAGGTGATCGCCGAGCAGGTGGAGACCGAGCAGGCGCTGGAGGTGGTGCGCGCCCTGAAGGTGGATTTCGTGCAGGGTTACGCGATCGGCCGCCCGGTTCCGCTTCCCCCGCATCTCCCCTGAGGGCGTGCCTCGCCGGGCGCAGCACCGCCTGCGCCTTCATTCGCGCGCCGCAGCCTGTATAATCCCGCCGCAAATCCGCATCCGGGCCCGCTCGCGGCCGGGATGCTGCGCCCCGGGGGAATCGGCAGACTTTGGAGAGACGCTGACATGCTAAGTGAATATGGACTGGTGGGCGCGCTGGCGTGCGCCGTGGTGGCGGTGCTTTACGGCGCCTGGTCGGTACGCTGGATTCTGGTGCAACCCTCCGGCAACCCGCGGATGCAGGAAATCGCCGGCGCCATCCAGGAAGGCGCGCAGGCCTACCTTAACCGGCAGTACTCCACCATCGCCGTCGTCGGCGGCGTGCTGTTCATCGTAGTCGGCTTCGCGCTGGACTGGCTGACCGCCATCGGTTTCGCGCTGGGCGCCGTGCTCTCCGCGGCGGCCGGCTACATCGGCATGTACGTTTCCGTGCGCGCCAACGTGCGCACCGCCGAAGCGGCGCGCGGCGGCGTGACGCCGGCGCTGGGCGTGGCTTTCCGCGGCGGCGCCATCACCGGCATGCTGGTGGTCGGCCTCGGGCTGCTGGGCACCGCCGGTTACTACTGGGTACTGCTCGCCACCGGCCATGACGACCACGCGGTGCACGCGCTCATCGGGCTGGCCTTCGGCTCCTCGCTGATCTCGATCTTCGCGCGGCTGGGCGGCGGCATTTTCACCAAGGGCGCGGACGTGGGTGCGGACCTGGTCGGCAAGGTCGAGGCCGGCATCCCGGAAGACGACCCGCGCAACCCCGCGGTGATCGCCGACAACGTGGGCGACAACGTCGGCGATTGCGCCGGCATGGCCGCCGACCTCTTTGAGACCTACGCCGTCACCATCATCGCCACGATGCTGCTGGGCGTCGTGATGGTCACCGAGGTGGGGGTCAACGGCGCGCTGTATCCGCTGGTGCTCGGCGGCGTCTCCATCGTCGCCTCCGTGATCGGCACCTTCTTCGTCAAGGCGTCGCCCGGCGGCAAGATCATGAACGCGCTCTACAAGGGCGTGATCGTCTCGGGCGTGCTCGCAGCGGTGGCCTTCTACCCGGTCACCGCCGGCCTGATGGCCGATTCGTCGCTGGGCGTGATGAACCTGTTCCTCTGCGGCGTGGTGGGCCTGGTGCTGACCGCCGCCATGGTGGTGATCACCGAGTACTACACCGCCACGGAGTACAGCCCCGTGCAGGCGGTGGCCGCAGCCTCGGAGACCGGCCACGCCACCAACATCATCGCCGGCCTGGCGATCTCCATGAAATCGACGGCGCTGCCGGTGATCGCGGTGTGCGCCTCGATCTGGACCGCGCATGCGCTGGGCGGCCTGTACGGCATCGCCATCGCCGCCACCGCCATGCTCTCCATGGCCGGCATGGTGGTCGCGCTGGACGCCTATGGCCCGATCACCGACAACGCCGGCGGCATCGCCGAGATGGCCGACCTGCCTCCCGAGGTGCGTGCCGTGACCGATCCGCTGGACGCGGTGGGCAACACGACCAAGGCGGTCACCAAGGGTTATGCCATCGGTTCCGCCGGACTGGCCGCGCTGGTGCTGTTCGCCGACTACACGCACGGCCTGGAGGCGGCGGGTAAAGCCACCTCCTTCCTGCTGGACAGCCCGATGATCATCATCGGCCTGTTCCTCGGCGGCCTGATTCCCTTCCTGTTCGCCTCCATGGCGATGGAGGCGGTGGGCCGGGCCGCGGCTTCCGTGGTTAACGAGGTGCGCCGCCAGTTCAAGGAGATCCCCGGCATCATGGAAGGTACGGCGCGCCCGGACTACTCGCGCGCGGTGGACATGCTCACCAAGGCCGCCATCAAGGAAATGCTGGTGCCCTCGCTGCTGCCGGTCGCGGCGCCGATCGTCGTCGGCTTCCTGCTCGGCCCCGAGGCGCTGGGCGGCCTGCTGATCGGCACGATCGTCACCGGCATCTTCGTCGCAGTGTCCATGACCACGGGCGGCGGCGCCTGGGACAATGCCAAGAAGTACATCGAGGACGGCAACCACGGCGGCAAGGGCTCCGAGGCGCACAAGGCGGCCGTGACCGGCGACACCGTCGGCGACCCCTACAAGGACACCGCCGGCCCCGCCATCAACCCCTTGATCAAGATCATCAACATCGTGGCGCTGCTGCTGGTGCCCTTGCTCTGAGCCAGGCGCGCTAAAGCGCAGGCAGGAAGCTGCCGGACGGACCTCAGCCGGTCCAGTCCGGCAGTTTCTTTTTGGCCAGCTGGTTTTTCAGCTTCACGTACTGCGGCAGGCCGTTGCGGTAAGGCGGGTAGTCCTCGCCCTTGATCAGCGGCGCCAGGTAGCTGCGGCAGGCCGCGGTGATGTGGAAGCCGTCCCGGGTGATGTATTTCTTGGGAACCGTTTTCTCCACGTTGGCGACTTTCGCCAGGTCGGCCTGGCCGACTTTCCAGCGATAGGGCCGGTCCGAGGTGCGCACGATGACCGGCAGCTTGCCGTGCACGCCCGCGACGGCCATTTCCACGGCCGCCTTGCCCATGGCATAGGCCTGCTCGACGTCCACCCTGGACGCGATATGCCGCGCCGAGCGCTGCAGGTAGTCGGCCACCGCCCAGTGGAACTTGTAGCCCAGCCGGCCGCGGATCAGTTCGGCGAGCTGCGGCGCGACGCCGCCCAACTGCGCGTGGCCGAAGGCGTCGCGGGTCCCGGATTCGGCCAGGAAGCGGCCGTCCGGCCGCCGCACGCCCTCGGAGGCGACGATCACGCAGCTGTCGTGGCGCTCGACGCTCTCGCGCACCTTGTCCAGGAAGCGTTCCTCGTCGAAGGGCACCTCGGGGAACAGGATCAGGTGCGGCGGCTCGCTACGGTCGCTGCCGGCCAGGCCGCCCGCGGCCGCGATCCAGCCGGCATGGCGACCCATGACCTCCAGGATGAAGACCTTGGTGGCGGGCATGGAGGCGATGTCGATGCCGGCTTCCAGCGTGGACACGGCGACGTACTTTGCCACCGAGCCGAAGCCGGGGCAGTTGTCGGTGATGGGAAGGTCGTTGTCCACGGTCTTCGGCACGCCCAGGCAGGCGATGTCGTAATCCATCTTGCGCGCCACCTGGGCCACCTTGTTGGCGGTGTCCATGGAATCGCCGCCGCCGTTGTAGATGAAATAGCCGATGTCGTGCGCGCGGAAAACCTCGATAAGGCGCTGGTACTCTGCCGCGCTCTCCTCGATGCTCTTGAGCTTGTAGCGCACCGAGCCGAAGGCGCCGCCGGGCGTATGGCGCAAGGCTGCGATCGCCTTCGAGCTCTCCTTGCCGGTGTCCACCAGTTCCTCGCGCAGCGCGCCGACGATGCCCATGCGGCCGGCATAGACCTTGCCGATGCGATCGCGCTGGATGCGCGCGGTTTCGATGACTCCGCAGGCCGTGGCATTGATGACGGCCGTCACCCCGCCCGATTGCGCGTAGAACAGGTTCCGCTTCTTCATTCCGGCTCCTCTGCTGTCTGGCTGGCAAGCGAGGAGAGCATAGCGGATTCCCGCGGGCGCGGTCAGGCCGGCGTGCGGCCTTCCTTTCTGCCGGCAGTTTGACCGCGGGCATGCGCGGCGGCAAGCTTGGCTGACCGGCCGCCGCGGCCGCGCGAGCTCACTCGCGAATTCACGCGAACTCACTTCTGGGGAGAATAACAATGCGGATCGTTTTGCTCGGCGCGCCGGGCTCTGGCAAGGGCACGCAGGCGAAAAAACTCATGAGCGACTTCGGCTATCCGCAGGTCTCCACCGGCGACCTGCTGCGCGACGCCGTGTCGCGCGGTACGGAATACGGCCGCAAGGCCAAGGCGGCCATGGACGCCGGCCAGCTGGTTTCCGACGAGATCGTGCTGGGCATCCTCAAGGACCGGCTCGCGCAGCCCGACGCGCAAAAGGGCTTCATCCTCGACGGCTTCCCGCGCAACCTGGCGCAGGCCCAGTCGCTGGAAACAGTGCTGCGCGATCTCGGCCAGCCGCTGGACGCCGCGGTGCTGATGGACCTCGATCACGACATCCTGCTGAAGCGGCTCACCGGACGGCGCAGCTGCAAGAGCTGCGGTCGCGTCTACAACATCTATTTCCTGCCGCCCCCGGAAGACGGCCGCTGCGAGAGCTGCGGAGGCGAGCTGGTGCAGCGTTCCGACGACCGCGAAGAGACCATCGCCCGCCGGCTGGAAGTCTACCGCGCCGAGACCGAGCCCCTGGTCGAGTACTACGAGGTCGCCGGCAAGCTCAAGAGAGTGGACGCCGACGGGTCCTTCGAGGAGGTCTACGGCCGGCTGCTGCATGCGCTCGGCCTGGACGGGGGCGGCACCGCGCCCTGAGACGGCGCGGCCCAGCCGCGCGCAAAAAAATCAGGACGCGGCTTCCAGGCTCGCGAGCAGTTCCGCGCCCGCCAGCTCGCGGCGCCAGCCGCTGAGCAGCGGCAGGTCCCGGCGGCCGCGCACCAGCGCCTCCACCTCCTTGCGGGTCGCCAGCAACGGCGCGGAGACCCGGTGCTGCTCCGCCAGTGTCCGTACGCGCTTCATCAGCTGGCGCGCCAGCTTGTCCTGCTCCGGCTCCAGCCGCCCCGGCAGAGGCCGGGCTGGCGCTTCCGCTCGGGCCGCCTCGCGCAGCAGGGCCAGCAGCTGCTCGCCGTGGCGACGCAGCACCGAGGCGGGCAAGGCCTGGCTGGCGGCGAGCGCGTCGTGATCGTCGGGCGCGCTCTGCGCAAGCGTGAGCAGGGCCTCGTCACCGAGAATCCAGCGCCGCGGCCGGTCGTGCCGCCGCGCCTGCTCTTCGCGCCAGCCGGCCAGCGCGGCGAGCCGTGCCAGCGCGGACCCCGACAGCTGGTTCGCGCCCTTGACGCGGCGCCATGCGCCCTCGGCGTCGAAGGCGTAGATGCCGGGGTCGCACAGTGCCGCGCTTTCGGCTTCCGCCCATTCGAGTCGTCCGAGGTCGCGCAGCGCCTCTTCGAGGTGATCCGCCAGCGGCAGCAGCCATTCCACGTCCGCGGCGGCATATTCCAGCTGATCCTGCGACAGCGGCCGCCGGCTCCAGTCGGTGCGCGCATGGTCCTTGGGCAGCGACACGTCCAGCGCCTGGCCGGTCAGCTGCGTGTAGCCCACCTGGTCGGGATAGCCCAGCATGGCGGCGGCCACCTGGGTGTCCCAGACCGGGCCCGGGACACCGCCGAGGTGCTCGTTCAGCACCTCCAGGTCCTGGCGCGCCGAGTGGAAAATCTTGCGCACGTCCGGGTCCAGCAGCAGTTCGGCAAAGGGACCGACGCCGCCGAGCGCCAGCGTGTCCAGGCAGGCGATGCGCTCGCCGTCTGAGACCTGCACCAGGCAGAGTTGCGCGCGGTAGGTGCGCTCGCGCACGAACTCGGTGTCCACGGCGAGCCGGCTGATGCCGGCCCAGTCGCGCGCCAGGGCAGCGGCTTCGTCGGCGCGGTCGATGAATGCGTATTCGGTCATGGCGGCATTATCTCAGAAGCACGGCGTCCCGGCAGCGTGGACGGTGGGTGCGCGGGGGCGGGAACACGCGCCGCATGCCCCGCGCAGGTATCATGCCCGCTGCAAAAGGTGATGCCATGCCGGCCCTCGTTCGCTTGTTCGTCGATATCGCGCTGCACCGCAAGGGTCCGCAGGACGTGCCCGCCAGCTCCGCGGTCTTCGGTGTCGTGTTGCTCGCCTACCTGGCGGTCGGCGCCGCCGTGCTGTGGCCGTCCACCGGGGGCATCAACGAGCTGTTCAGCCAGCTGGGCGCGGAGCTGCTGCTGACGGTGGTGGTGTTCGGAGGGCTGCTGGCCGTCACCGGGCGCGGGGCGCGCGCGGGCCAGACGCTGGCCGCGATGTTCGGCACGGGCGTGCTGCTCAGCGTCCTGGCGCTGCCCTTCGTCTGGGTGCTTGCGCGCGCGATCTCCGCGGGCACGCCCCAGCCCGGCATGGAGATCCCCGTCCTTTTCAGCACCATGGCGCTGTTCATGCTGCTGTTCGCCTCGCTGCTGGTCACCGGGCACATCCTGCGCCACGCGCTGGAGTGGAGCTATGCTGCCGGGGTGCTGGCGGCGTCCGCGTATTTCGCGCTCAGCACGGCCGTGTTCCGCACGCTCTTCGGGGTGGCCTGATGCACATCCACATTCTCGGTATCGGCGGCACCTTCATGGCCGGCATCGCCGCGCTGGGGCGGGAGCTGGGCCACCGCGTCACCGGCTCCGACCGCACGCTCTACCCGCCCATGAGCACGCAGCTGGCGGCGCTGGGCATCGAGATCATCGAGGGCTACGAGAACGACCGCCTGGACCCGGCGCCGGACTGCGTGGTGGTCGGCAACGTCATGCGCCGCGGCCTGCCGGTGGTGGAGCGCCTGCTGGACGCCGGGTTGCCTTATTGTTCCGGCCCCGAGTGGCTGGCGCGCGAGGTCCTGCAGGACCGCTGGACTCTGGCCGTGGCGGGCACCCACGGCAAGACGACCACCGCCAGCATTCTCGCCTGGCTGCTGGAGTCGGCGGGCCTGCGCCCCGGCTTCCTGATCGGCGGCCTGCCGGCGAATTTCGGGGTCTCCGCCCGGCTTGGGGACGCGCCTTTCTTCGTCATCGAGGCGGACGAGTACGACACGGCCTTCTTCGACAAACGCTCCAAGTTCGTGCACTACCGCCCCCGCACCCTGGTGATGGGCAACCTGGAATTCGACCACGCCGACATCTTCGACGACCTGGCGGCCATCCAGCGGCAGTTCCACCACCTCGTCCGGACAGTTCCCGGCAAGGGCCTGGTCATCAGCCGCGCCGGCGATGCCGCGCTGGAGTCGGTGCTGGCGCAGGGCTGCTGGACGCCGGTGGAGCGCTTCGCCGGTCCCGGGCAGGCGGCGCCGGAAGCGGGCCATGCGGCCCGGCTGATCGCCGGCGGCTTCGAGGTGCTCGGCCCGGACGGCGAGCGGCGGGCGTGCGTGCGCTGGCCGATGCCCGGCGCGCACAACGCGGAAAACGGGCTGGCGGCGATGCTGGCGGCGCGCCATGCCGGCGTGCCCCTGGCGGCCTCGGCGGAAGCGCTGGCGGGCTTCCGCGGCGTGAAGCGGCGCCAGGAGTGGATCGGGACGGCCGGCGGCGTCGAACTGTTCGACGATTTCGCGCATCACCCGACGGCGATCGCGCGTACGCTGGAGGCGATGCGCGACGGGATCGGCGCCGGGCGGCTGGTGGCCGTGCTCGAGCCTCGCTCGAACACCATGCGGATGGGCGCGCACGCCGGGGCGCTCGCCGGCGCGCTGGCAGGCGCCGACCTGGTGCGCGTGCTGGCGTCGCCGGAACTCGGCTGGGACGCCGGGGCGGCGCTGGCCGGGCTCGGCGAGCGCGCCACGGCCTGCGCGGAGCTGGACCGGCTGGAAGCTATACTGGTCGAAGAGTTGCGCGCGGGCGACCGCGTGGTGCTGATGTCGAACGGCAGCTTCGGCGGCCTGCACGGCCGCCTGCTGGCGGCGCTGGAATCGAGGCGAGGGAGCCAATCGGAATGAGCCTGAATGTCGCACTGGCGATGACCGGCGCTTCGGGCGCGCAGTACGGCCTGCGGCTGCTGGAGTGCCTGCTGGGCCAGGGCTGCAGCGTCAGCCTGATGATCTCGAAGCCCGCGCAGGTGGTGATCGGCATGGAGACCGACCTGTCGCTGCCGTCGCGCCCGGCCGAGATCCGGCGCTTCTTCTGCGAGCGGCACGGGGTGCCGGAGGAACGCCTGCGGGTCTACGGCCGCGAAGAATGGACGGCGCCCGTGGCCAGCGGCTCGGCGGCGCCCGACGCCATGGTGGTGTGTCCCTGCACCACGGCGACGGTCTCGGCGCTGGCCACCGGTGCGAGCCGGAGCCTGATCGAGCGCGCCGGCGACGTCGTCCTCAAGGAGCGCCGCCCGTTGCTGCTGGTCGTGCGGGAGACGCCGTTCTCCGCGATTCACCTGGAGAACATGCTGACGCTGGCGCGCGCCGGGGCCGTGGTCATGCCGGCGAACCCCGGCTTCTATCACCGCCCGCAACGCGTGGAAGCGCTGGTCGATTTCGTGGTGGCGCGCGTGCTGGACCAGCTGGGCATCGACCAGCAGCTCATGCCGCCCTGGGGGGAGGGCGCTTCCTCGTGAGCGCGCTCATGGAGATCCCGCTGTTTCCGCTGCGGACGGTGCTGTTCCCGGGCGGCCCCCTGCCGCTGCGCATCTTCGAGCCGCGCTACGTGGACATGGTCAGCCGTTGCCTGAAATCGGAGATCGGCTTCGGCGTCAGCCTGCTCAGCGCGGGCGAGGAAACCGGCGCCGCAAGCATGCACGAGCTGGGCACGCTCGCCAGCATCGTCGACTGGGACCAGCTGAGCGACGGCACGCTGGGCGTTGAAGTGATCGGCGGCACGCGTTTCCTGCTGCATTCCAGCCGCCGCCAGGAGGACGGTCTCAACCTGGGGCAGGTGCAATGGCTGGAGGCGGAGCCGGCGGTGCCGCTGCCGCAGCGCTACGCGGACATGGGACGGCTGCTCAAGGGCGTCTTCGAAGACCTCGGGCCGCAATACCGTCACGTGACGCCCGACTTCGATGATGCCGGCTGGGTCGGTTTCCGGCTGGCCGAGCTGCTGCCGATCGAGCTCGAGCAGAAACAGCATTGCCTGGAGCTGTTCGATCCCGTCGCGCGGCTCGATTACCTCGAGCCGCTGCTGCAGCGCATGGGACGCGCGGATGCCGACTGAAGCCGGGGCGGCCGGGCGGGCCGGCGACGAACTGGTCTGCATCCATCGCGGCACGGACCCCATCGAGGCCAGCCTGCTGCAAGGCATGCTCGAGAACCAGGGCATCCCCGCGACAGTGCAGGGCGCCGACCTGGTCGGCGGTTACAGCGGCATCCCGAAAGTGTGCGACGTGCGGCTGCTGGTGCCCGCGCGGCATCGCGCCGACGGGCTCCAGGCGCTGGCGCGCTACGAGCGCGAACGCCCCGACGCCACCGAGTGGCGCTGCGAGGGCTGCGGCGAAGTCAACGCCGGCACATTCGAATGCTGCTGGGCCTGCGGGAAAGGGAAGGGCCCCGTTTCCTAGGAAATGGGGCCCTTCCCTATTTCGGTCATCACCTTGCGCGCGGCCGCCACGGTCGCGTCGATGTCCGCGTCGCTGTGGGCCAGCGAGACGAAGCCCGCCTCGAAGGCCGCGGGCGCAAGGTAAACGCCCTCGGCGAGCATGCCCTGGAAGAAAGCCTTGAAACGCTCGAGGTCGCAGGCCATGACCTGCTCGAATCGCTGTATGGGCGCGTCGCCGCTGAAGAACAGGCCGAACATGCCGCCGACCGAGTGGCCGCAGAAAGGCACGCCGGCCGCGTCCGCGGCGGCCTGGATACCCTCCACCAGGCGACGCGTGCGCGCGCCCAGTTCCTCGTAAAGCTCCGGTTCGAGCCGCGCCAGGGTGGCGATGCCCGCGTGCATGGCCACCGGGTTGCCCGACAGCGTGCCGGCCTGGTAGACGGGCCCCAGCGGCGCGATCTGTTCCATGATTTCGCGCTTGCCGCCGAAGGCGCCCACCGGCATGCCGCCGCCGATGATCTTTCCCAGCGTGGTGAGGTCCGGGCGCACGCCCGAGACTTCCTGCACGCCGCCGCGCGCCACCCGGAAGCCGGTCATGACTTCGTCGAAGATCAGCACGGCGCCGTGCCGGTCGCAGACTTTGCGCAGCGCCTCCAGGAAGCCGGGCGCCGGCAGCACCATGTTCATGTTGCCGGCGATGGGCTCGACGATGATGCAGGCGATCTGTTCGCCGATCTCGTCGAAAACCTTCTCCACCTGCTCGGCGTCGTTGTAGGTCAGCGTGATGGTGTGCTCGGCCAGCGAGGCGGGCACGCCGGGCGAGGTGGGGACGCCCAGGGTCAGCGCGCCGGAGCCGGCCTTCACCAGCAGCGAGTCGGAATGGCCGTGGTAACAGCCTTCGAACTTGACGATCTTGTCGCGTCCCGTGTAGCCGCGCGCCAGCCGGATCGCGCTCATGGTCGCTTCCGTGCCGGAGCTCACGAAGCGCACCAGCTCGATGGACGGCATGATCTCGCACACCCGCCTGGCGAGCTCGGTCTCCACCGTGGTGGGCGCGCCGAAGGACAGTCCGTCCAGGGCGGCCTCGCGCACCGCCTCGATCACCGCGGGGTGCGCATGGCCGAGGATCATCGGGCCCCAGGACCCGACGTAGTCGATATAGCGCTGGCCGTCCTCGGACCACAGGTAGGCGCCGGCCGCCTTGCGGATGAACACCGGGTCGCCGCCGACCGAGCGGAAGGCGCGGACGGGCGAATTGACGCCGCCCGGGATGTAGCGTTGAGCTTCCTGGAACAGGTTCACGATGCGCGAGCCTCCTGGGTGCGAGCCGGTTGCGGGGCGCGCCACCGGCAAAAACGGTTATTTTAGCGCCCTGCGACCGTGCTCGCAGGCTGCGGAAAGTACCTGCGCCGCCGTGCGCGGGTCGGGGTCGGCGAACAGATCGCGGATCACGGCCACGCAGTGCGCGCCGGCGGCGATGGTTGCGGCGGCATTCGCGCGCGTCACTCCGCCGATGGCCACCAGCGGGACCGGCAGGCGCTGCGCCAGCGTCGTGACCAGCCCCAGCGGCGCGCGCACCGCGCCGGGCTTGGTGGCCGAGGCCCAAACGCTGCCCACCGCCACGTAATCGGCCCCGGCAGCGACGGCGGCTGCCGCGAGCGCCGGCTGGTCGTAACAGGAGATGCCCATGATGCGGTCCGGCCCGATGATCGCGCGCGCCCTCGCGGGATCGTCGTCGTCGCGTCCCAGGTGCACGCCGTCGGCGCCCAGCTCGGCGGCCAGCGCGGCGTCGTCATTCACCAGGCACAGCGCGCCGCCCGCGCGGCAGGCCGCGAGCACCTGGCGCGCGCGTTGCCGGCGCGTGGCGGGGTCGGCCTCCTTGTCCCGGTACTGCACGATGCGCGCCCCGCCGGCGACGGCCTCGGCCACCCCGGCGGCAAGCCGCTCACCGGGCAGCAGCGCCGGATCGGTGATGGCGTAGAGGCCGGCGGGCAGCGCGGGCCGCGGCACGGCTTCAGTCGTCCCGCCGCAGCGGCACCAGCTGGCCCCGGCCCGGGCGGAAGGCGCGTTCCAGCCAGCCGTGGGTCAGCGCCTGCGCATTCGCCGCGGCTTCCGCCGTCCCGTCGCCGCGGGCGATGCGCGCGGCGCAGGCCGAGGCCAGGGTGCAGCCCGAGCCGTGGAAACTGCCGGCGAGGCGCGGCCAGCGATAGAGCCGCGGCTCGCCGGGCCCGTACAGGGTGTTGAGCACCTCGTTGCCGCCCGCGTCCGCCTCGTCGCCCCCCTTGGCCAGCACGAACTCGCAGCCCGCCGCGCGCAGCACGGCGGCGCGGCCCGATGCGTCGGGCGCGGCCGGCGCCAGCTGGCGGATCTCGTGGGCGTTGGGCGTCAGCAGCGTGGTGAGCGGGCACAGCCGCTCGAGGATGACCGCCACCAGCGCCTGCTCGGCCAGCCGCGCGCCGCCGGCCGCCACCAGCACCGGGTCCAGCACCACCGGCAGCCCCGGATGCCGTGCCAGCAGCTCGGCCACGGTCGTCGCGATCTCGGCGGTGGCCAGCAGGCCGATCTTCACGGCGCCGACGTCCATGTCCTCGAGCACCGCCTCCGCCTGGGCGGCGACCAGTTCGGCGTCCACGGGCTCGACCTGCCTGGCGTTGACGGTGTCCTGCACGGTCAGGGCGGTAATCACCGGCGCGGGATGCGCGCCGGCCGCGGTGACTGCCTGCAAGTCCGCGGCGATGCCGGCGCCGCCGGAAGGGTCGTTGCCGGCGATGACCAGCACGGTGGGTGGCGTCATGGGCGGCTCCCTTGGGCCGGAGGAGTTCGCGTGCGAGAATTCGCAGCCATTCGATTATCGCCGCGGCGGGGCAACGATGAAAGCTTATATGTGCGTGATTTGCGGGTATGTCTACGAAGAGGCCGAAGGCGACCCTGAAGCGGGGATCGTGCCCGGCACGAAGTGGGAAGAC
>DATFKW010000021.1:0-2126 GCA_035268405.1 Gammaproteobacteria bacterium | reverse complement strand
CATCAGCCGCTTCTGCCACTACGGCTACCGCGTCGCCGCGTTCAAGGCCACCGGCGTGTCGCTGCGCCGTGACATCCTGGCGATGGAGGATGCGGGCGCCAGCGCCAGCGCGATCTTCACCGACTTCGGCGTGGTCACGACATCGCCGTCCAACGGCCCGCGACTCACCCGTACGCTGCTCACGCGCATGGCCGACACGCGCCCGGACGTGATCGTGTTCGAGCTGGGCGACGGCATCATGGGCGCCTACGGCGTGGAGGCCATCCTGCAGGACCCGGAAGTGCGCAAGGCGCTCTCGGCGGTGGTGCTGTGTGCGAATGACCCGGTGGGCGCCTACGGCGGCGTGCACCTGCTGCGCGAGCGCTTCGGTATCGAGCCCGCGCTGGTCACGGGACGCTCCACCGACAACGAGGTCGGCGTGTCCATCATCCGCAAGCAGATGGGCGTACCCGCCTTCAATGCGCTCACCCAGGAGGCCGAGCTGGGCGAGCACCTGCGCGGCGTGCTGTTCGGCGCGGAGCCGGCTGAATGAACGCGTCGCTGAACGCGCCCCTGCCCGTCGCCGTGCTTGGCGGCACCGGCTATGTCGCCGGCGAGTTCCTGCGCCTGCTGGCCGGCCACCCGCAGCTGGCGCTGGCCGCGGCGGCGTCCGAAAGCCGCGCCGGCCGGCCGCTGGCGGAGACCTTCCCGAACCTCGCCGGCTGCTGGCCGGAAGCCCGTTTTTGCGACGAGGCCGCGCTGGAGACGGCCGTGCGCGAGGGCCGCGTGCGCGGGCTGTTCTGTGCCGCGCCGCACGGCGCCTCGGCGGCCCGCATCGACGCGCTGCTGCAGGTCGCCGAAAGCGCGGGCGCGGAGCTGACGGTGGTGGACGCCTCGGCGGATTTCCGCTTTCGCGACGCTGCCGACTACCAGGCCGTGTACGGCCAGCCCCACCCCTGCCCCGGCCGCCTGGCGCAGTTCGTCTGCGCCCTGCCGGAACACCTGCCCGGCCGGCCGGCGCCGCACGTGGGACATCCCGGCTGCTTCGTCACTTCGGTGCTGCTGGGCATCGTGCCGCTGCTCGAGGCGGGCCTGGCCGAGCCCGAGTTCTTCGTCTCCGCGGTCACCGGCAGCACCGGCGCCGGGCGCAAGCTCGGCGAGGGCACGCACCACCCCGTGCGCCACGCCAACATGTTCGCCTATCAGCCGCTGGTGCATCGCCACCGCCCCGAGATCGAGCGCCTGGCGGCAGAATCCGCGGCGCCCTGCCAGGTGCATTTCGTGCCCCACTCGGGGCCCTGGGCGCGCGGCATCCATGCCACCATCCACGGCCGGCTGGCGGCCGGCGCGGACGCCGCCGCGCTGCGCGCTGCGCTCGCCGAGGCCTATGCCGGCTCGCCCTTCGTGGAAGTCGTGGACGCGCCACCGCGCATCAAGGACGTCGCCGGCTCCAACCGCGCGCGCCTCGCGGTCGCGGCCGACGGCGAGGCCTTCGTGGTCATGTCGGCCATCGACAACCTGGTCAAGGGCGCGGCCGGTGGCGCCATGCAGTGGATGAACCGGCTGCTGGAACTCCCGGAGGACGCCGGCCTGCGCCTGCCGGCGCCGGCATGGACATGAAGGCCGGGCACGCCGCGGCGCCCGAAGAGCGCGCCTGGACCCTGCCGGTCTACGCGCAGCTGGACCTGCAGCCGGTCAGCGGCGAAGGCCCCTGGCTGGTCATGGCCGACGGCCGGCGCATCCTCGATCTTTACGGCGGCCACGCGGTGGCTGCGCTGGGCTACGGCCATCCGCGACTGGTCGCGGCCCTGCGCGCGCAGGCCGAACGGCTCACTTTCCAGAGCAACCTGCTGCCGCTGGAATTGCGGGCGCGCGCCTGCGCGGCGCTGGCCCGCTTCGCGCCCCCCGGGCTGGACCGCGTATTCCTGGTGAACAGCGGCGCCGAGGCCAACGAGAACGCGCTCAAGCTGGCCTTCAAAGCGCCCGGGCGCACGCGCGTGGTCGCGGTGGAAGGCGCCTTCCATGGCCGCAGCGCGGCGGCCGCGGCCGTGACCTGGGGCAGCGACAAGTGGTACGGCTTTCCCCGGAAACCCTTCGAGGTCAGCTTCGTCTCGCCGCAGGACCCGGCCGCGCTGGCGCACAAGATC
>DATFKW010000020.1:0-11865 GCA_035268405.1 Gammaproteobacteria bacterium | reverse complement strand
TGCGGCTGCTCAAGCGCCTGCTGAGCTACGGCCCGGACCGCGCGGTGGCCTTCCCCGAGGGCGACGCGCTGCTGGTGCTGCCGCGCTTCGGCACCATTTCGCCCTGGTCCAGCAAGGCCACCGACATCGCTCGCAACTGCGGGCTCGACGCGGTCCGCCGCCTGGAGCGCGGCGTCGCCTGGCGGCTGAGTTCGCGCCGGCCGCTGACGGATGCCGAGATCGACGCGGCCGCGGGGCTGCTGCACGACCGCATGACCGAGTCGGTGGTTTACCGGCCGGAGGACGCCGCGCGCCTGTTCGAGCGTCACGAGCCGGCGCCGCTGGGGCGCGTGGATCTGCTGGGCGGCGGGCGCGAGGCGCTCGTGGCCGCCAATGGGGCGCTCGGGCTGGCGCTCTCCGGGGACGAGATCGATTATCTGGCCGCGCATTACCTGGAGATCGGCCGCAATCCCACCGACGCCGAGCTGATGATGTTCGCGCAGGCGAACAGCGAGCACTGCCGGCACAAGATCTTCAACGCCGACTGGGTGGTCGACGGCGAGGCGCAGCCGAAGTCGCTGTTCGGCATGATCCGCAACACGCACGAGAAGTCGCCCGGCGGAGTGCTGTCGGCCTACACGGACAACGCCGCGGTGATGGCGGGCTGGGAGGCCGAGCGTTTTTTCGCGGCGCCGGAAGACGCGCGCTACGACTACGTCAGCGAGCCGGTGCACATCCTGATGAAGGTGGAGACCCACAACCACCCGACCGCCATCTCGCCGTTTCCCGGCGCCGCCACCGGCTCGGGCGGCGAGATCCGCGACGAGGGTGCCACCGGCCTGGGGGCGCGGCCCAAGGCGGGACTGGCCGGCTTCTCGGTGTCCCACCTGCGCATTCCCGGCTACCCGCGCCCCTGGGAAGAGGATGGCCCCGGCTTCCCGGACCGCATCGCGACGCCGCTGGAGATCATGCGCGACGGCCCCATCGGCGCGGCGGCTTTCAACAACGAGTTCGGCCGCCCGAACCTGGCGGGCTATTTCCGCAGCTGCGAGCAGCGGGTCGATGGCGTGGTGCGGGGCTATCACAAGCCGATCATGATCGCCGGCGGCCTGGGCAACGTGCGGCCGCCGCACGTGCAGAAGGGCGAGGTGACCCCGGGCGCGAAACTGGTGGTGCTGGGCGGGCCGGCCATGCTGATCGGGCTGGGCGGCGGCGCGGCGTCCTCCATGTCCAGCGGCGAGAGCAGCGAGGACCTGGACTTCGCCTCGGTGCAGCGCGGCAACCCCGAGATCCAGCGCCGCGCCCAGGAGGTCATCGACCGCTGCTGCGCGATGGGCGCAGGCAATCCCATCATGCTGATTCACGACGTGGGCGCCGGCGGGCTGTCCAACGCGCTGCCCGAGGTGATCGACCACAGCGGGCTGGGCGGCCGCATCGAGCTGCGGGACGTGCCCAACGACGAGCCGGGCATGTCGCCCATGGCGATCTGGTGCAACGAGGCGCAGGAGCGCTACGTGCTGGCCGTGGCGGCGGACCGGCTGGACGAGTTTGCCGCGATCTGCGCGCGCGAGCGATGCCCGTGGGCGGCGGTGGGCGAAACCACCGAGGAGCGTCGGCTGCTGGTGCACGACCGGCTGTTCGACAACGCGCCGGTGGACATGCCGGTGGAGGTGCTGCTGGGCAAGCCGCCGCGCATGACCCGCGAGGCCGGACGCGTGGCGCGCCGCGGCGACGCGCTGCCCGAGGACATCGACTTGCGCGAGGCCGCCCTGCGCGTGCTGAGCTTCCCGGCGGTGGCGGACAAGACTTTCCTGGTGACCATCGGCGATCGCAGCGTCGGCGGGCTGACCGCGCGCGACCAGATGGTGGGGCCGTGGCAGGTGCCGGTGGCCGACGTCGCCGTGACCAGCTCGACCTTCCGCGGTCACACCGGCGAGGCGATGGCGATGGGCGAGCGCACGCCGCTGGCCGCGCTGGACGGCCCGGCCTCCGGCCGCATGGCGGTGGGCGAGGCGATCACCAACATCGCGGCGGCGGCGATTCCGTCGCTCGGGCACGTGCGGTTGTCGGCCAACTGGATGGCGGCCTGCGGAGAGCCGGGCGAGGACGCCGCACTGTTCGATACCGTGCGCGCGGTGGGCGAAGCGCTCTGCCCCTCGCTGGGCATCGCCATCCCGGTCGGCAAGGACTCCCTGTCCATGCGCACGCGCTGGGACACGCCGGCGGGCGAGCGCGCGGTGATCGCGCCCCTGTCGCTGATCGTCTCGGCCTTCGCGCCGGTGGAAGACGTGCGCCGCACGCTGACGCCGCAGTTGCGCGTGGACGCCGGCGACACGGAACTGCTGCTGGTCGACCTGGGCGCCGGTCGCGATCGCCTCGGCGGCTCGACCCTGGCGCAGGTCTACGGCCGCATCGGCACGGAGCCGCCGGACCTGGACGACGCGTCCCGGCTGGCGGCATTTTTTGCCGCGGTGCAGGACCTGAATGCCGAAGGCGAGTTGCTGGCTTACCACGACCGATCGGACGGCGGGCTGTTCGCCGTGCTGGCGGAGATGGCCTTCGCGGGACACTGCGGCCTGGAGATCGACCTCGGCGAATCGTTGTCCGAGCCGCTGGCGCGGCTGTTCTCCGAGGAACTGGGCGCGGTGCTGCAGGTGCGGGCCTCGGCGCGCGCCGCGGTGATGTCGGCCTTCGCGACGGCGGGGCTGGAAGACTGCGTCAGCGTCATAGGGCGTCCCGTCAGTGCGCCTCGCGTGCGCATCCGCGCCGGCGATGCGCTGTTGCTGGACGAGTCGCGGGCCGAGCTGCGCGACGCCTGGTCGCAGACCACCTGCCGGATGCAGGCGCTGAGGGATCATCCGGACTGCGCGCGCGAGGAACATGCGGCCCGCCTGGACGACGAAGACCCGGGCCTGTGGGCGGAGCCGGGCTTCGATCCGGAGGAAGACATCGCCGCGCCCTTCATCGCGCGCGGCGCGCGCCCGCCGGTCGCGATCCTGCGGGAGCAGGGCGTCAACAGCCAGCTGGAGATGGCGGCCGCTTTCCACCGCGCGGGCTTCCAGCCGGTGGACGTGCACATGAGCGACCTGCTGGCGGGCCGCCGCACCCTGGACGAGTTTCGCGGCCTGGTGGCCTGCGGCGGCTTTTCTTATGGCGACGTGCTGGGCGCCGGCGAAGGCTGGGCCAAGAGCATCCTGTTCAACGCGCGGGCGCGCGAGCAGTTCGAGGCCTTTTTCCTGCGGCCCGACACCTTCGCCCTGGGAGTCTGCAACGGCTGCCAGATGATGGCGGCGCTGAAGGAGATCATTCCCGGCGCCGCCTTGTGGCCGCGCTTCGTCAGGAACCGCTCCGAGCAGTTCGAGGCGCGCTTCGGGCTGGTGCGGGTGGAGGCGAGCGGCTCCGTGCTTACTACGGGCATGCCGGGCGCGGTCATGCCCATCGTGGTCTCGCACGGCGAAGGCCGCGCCGAGTTCCGCGACGAGGCGCACCAGCGCGCCTGCAGCGACGCGCAGCTCACCTGGCTGCGCTACGTGAACAACCGCGGCCGCGTCGCGGACCGTTACCCGGCCAACCCCAACGGCTCGCCCGAGGGGATCGCCGGGCTGACCTCCGCGGACGGGCGGGTGACCATCGTCATGCCGCACCCGGAGCGCGTGTTCCGCAGCACGCAAAATTCCTGGCACCCGGCGCACTGGGGCGAAGACAGCCCGTGGATGCGGCTGTTCCGCAACGCGCGGGCCTGGCTGGGCTGAGACCCGCTGGCGCGCCGTGTCCCGCCCGGCTTCAGTCGGCGTCGGGCGCGTTCAGCAGCTCTTCACCGAGGTGCACCGCGGAGATCGCGTCCGGCGCGTAACCGTCGGCGCCCAGTTTCCGCCACAGCTCCGGCGCATCGTTGAAGGCCAGGCCGCCGACCATGACGCGCACCTGCCGGCCCTCGATGCGGCGCACGGCCTCGATGGCCTCGCGCACCTTCGGCAGCTGCACGCTCAGCGCGGCCGACAGCACCAGCAGGTCGCCGTCGAAATACTGCAGCGCGGTCGCCAGCTCGGAGGCGGGCACCCCGGCCCCCAGGTGCACCGCCCGCCAGCCGCCGATATCGAAGAAATCCGCCAGCACGCGCACGGCAATGTCGTGGGCGTTGCCCGCCACCGCGGCGCAGACCACGGTACGGCCGTTCGCGGGCGCGCGCTCCGCCCGCTGTGAAAGCAGGGTCATCAGTCGCTCGGTGGTGTAGGTGACGACGTGTTCCTCGACGATGCCCAGCTCGCCGGCATGCCACAGCCGGCCGACCTCGCGTTGCGCCGGCACCAGCACGTCCAGGTAGGCGCGCTCCACGGCCAGGCCGTCCTCTATGCCGGCCAGCACCCGCTCGATGCCCTTGCGGCTGTCGCCCTCCAGCACGGCGGCGATGTACTCCAGCGACAACCGACCCTCCGGCGTGGCCGGGTCGATATGGGAGCCGGTGTCGTCGAGCGGCTGTTCCAGGGACGCGAGCGCTTTGTCCAGCAACGCGGCCGGACCCGGGCGGGCCGCTTCCGGGAGCTCCTCGGCCAGCACTGCCGCAAGGGTCTGCAGGCTGTCGCGCAGATCCTGTTCAGGCACCTGGCGCGCGTCGAAGGCGCGCCGCGCCCAGCTCACGCGCGCCACGAACAGCCGCGGCTCGTCCAGCCGCAGGGCGGCCGCGAGCTCCACGATGCGCTGCGCCAGCGCCGCCTTCCAGGCGCCGGTGGCATCCGGCGCGAAGCGGGCGGCCAGTTCGGGGTTCTCGGCCAGCAGCCGCTCTGCAGCGAGCGCCGCGTAGCCGGTGGCGCTCACCTCGAGCAGGTCGGCGGCGAAGTTTTCGGCTTGGCTCATGGCGTGACTCCGGTCGGGACGCCCGTCGGGCATGCAATTCATAACAGCGCTTTCGCGACGCGCGCAAGCAGCGGATTCGCTCGATTATAGCCGTCTCCGGGCACCCTCCGCGCGGCCCCCGCCTTCCCTGCGCGCTCGCGGGAGAAACTTCACGGCGGCGCGCCCGGCGCCATGGCGGCGCGCCCGGCGGCCCGATAGAATGAAGGCCCTGCCGCCACCCGGCGGCACGCGCCTGCGCCCGGCGCAGCCGCGCTGACTGTGACACGGAGTGTTCCAATGTCCACTGATGCCGCCGCGCCCGCCCCAGACGAACTCGACGCCGCGTATGCCGACCACCATGCGGCGCTGCTCGACCGCTACGAGGCGGCGCTGGCGGCGACGCCTTACGACGGCCTGGCGGTCTACTCGGGGACGCCGGTCTACCGTTTCCGCGACGACCAGAGCTGGCCGTTCCGTGCCGGCGTTTTCTACCAGCAATGGGTGCCCTGCGACGACCATGCCGGCAGCGTGCTGTTGTTCAGGCCGGGGGCCAGGCCGCTGCTGGTGCTGCAACTGCCGCGCGACTACTGGCACTCGACGCCGGTGGCGCCTGCCGGGACCTGGACGCAGCATTTCGAGATCGTGGTGGTCGATGACCTCGAGGGCGTGCGTGCGGCCCTGCCGACCGACCTGTCCCGCCATGCGCTGGTGGGCGAGCCCGACGCGGCGGTCTCCAGCTGGGGCTTTGCCGCGCTGAACCCGACGGAGCTGGTGACCCGGCTGGAGTTCGACCGGCTCTACAAGACGCGCTACGAGGTGAATTGCATCGCGGCGGCCAACCGCAGCGCCGTGGCCGGGCACCTCGCCGCGCAGGCCGCCTTCGAAGCCGGCGCCAGCGAGTTCGGTATCCACCTGGCATACCTGGGGGCCACGGCGCACACAGACGCCGACTTGCCCTACGCGAACATCGTTGCGCTCAACGAGCACGGCGCGACGCTGCACTACGGCCGGCTCGACCGCCAGGCGCCGGACAAGCGCCGCAGCTTGCTGATCGACGCCGGCGCGCGCTGCCGCGGCTATGCGGCCGATATCACGCGGACCTGGCCGGCGGAGCACGGCGGCGAGTTTGCCGCGCTGGTGGAGGCGGTCGACCTGGAGCAGCAGGCGCTGGTGCAGGGCCTGCGGGCGGGGCACAGCTATTTGGATGTGCACGAGGACGCGCAGCTGGCGGTGGCCGTCATCCTGGAGGACTTCGGCATCGTGGCCATGGCGCCCGACGACATGGTGGCGGCGGGTGTCAGCAATGTCTTCATGCCGCACGGCGTGGGTCACCACCTCGGCCTGCAGGTGCACGACACCGGCGGCAAACTGGCCGGTCCCGACGGCACCGAGATCGCTCAGCCGGACGAATGGCCCGCGCTGCGGAACCTGCGGCCGATGGAAGTGGGCAACGTCTTCACCATAGAACCCGGGATCTATTTCATCGACTCGCTGCTGGCGCACCTGCGCGAGTCGCCGCTCGGGCGACACATCAACTGGGAGACGGTGGAACGCCTGCAGCCCTTTGGGGGGGTGCGGATCGAGGACAATGTCTGGATGAGCCCGGAAGGGCCGCGCAACCTGACCCGGGAGGCAATGGAGCTTTAAATGGGAAGGGCTTAAATGGGGAAGGGCCCTATTTTTTCACAAAAATAGGGCCCTTCCCCATTTAAGCCCTCATTTACAGCTTCAGCCGTGCGAGCCTTTCTGGCGCGGCGGCGCTTCCGTTTCGTCGACCTGCTCGGCCACGTAGCGGCGCATCATCATCGCCTGCTGCAAGCGGCCCTTGCGCACGTAGCTCTCGTAGAGAATGTCGCGCATGAATTCCATCAGCACGCCGGCCTCGATCGGCGAGATCAGCGGCATGCCCTCGCGCGCCGCGTCCGTGTCGAACAGCACGCGGCGCACAGTGTTGAAGGTGGTCGCCTCGACCTCGGCCAGGTCGCGGATCTCGTTGCACTGCTCGAAGATCCGGATCTTGCCGCTCTCGCCGAGGTCCGCGAACACCTGCTGCACGGCGCGCCGGCACATGGAGGCGAAAGCATTGAGCGCATTCATGCTGTAGCACTCGAGCGCCTCGCGGAAAATTGTCTCGGTATCCTCGGGCAGGTACGTGAAGTCAAAGCTTTCCTTGGGCCGCTCCACCTCGGAGAAGTTGGTCGACAGCTCGATATGCTCGTCGGTGTAGGCCTTCACCGGGAAGCGCAGGAAGACCGGCGAGTTGCAGTTGTCGCAGCGGAATACCAGGCCGGTCTCGGGCGGCTTGAAGCGCGTGAGCTCGTCAAAGTCCGGCACGGCCACCGGCGTCATGTGCGCGAACACGCCGCAGGACGCGCAGGTCAGCGCGAAATGCTGCCCGTAGTCGTGCTTGAACTCGCCACTGCTGTCAACGAACATGGGCATTCGCCCTGCTCCCCTGGACCGCGCCGAAATGCCCGGTTTCATTCGGAGTGTAGCCGAATGTTCTCGAACGACGCCAACCTGCTGGTTATGTAAAATCAATGCCTTGGGGGCGAAATCTCACCAGGCGTTCCAGATGCCCCGAGCCCCGCGCCCGCGCCCCGCGCAGGCCACATCGATCACGGAGGCGGCCGCCTGAGCGGCTGACGAGACCATGTCCCGCGAACTGGCTTTCGAGCATGTCCTCACGCCCGCCGGGATCGAGTCCCAGCGCGCCCTGCGGCTCGATGCCGAGGGACGGATCAGCGCCATCGAGCCCTGTGACCCGCGCGGGCCGTTCGATGGCTGGCTGGCGCTGCCCGGCATGCCGAATGCGCACAGCGAATCCTGGGGTCGCGGGCTGGTGGGCTACAGTGAGGGCGCCCGGATCCCGGCCAGGCGGGGCATCGATCCGCGGCACGGCGCCCTGCATCGACTCGCCGACGGGCTGGACGCCGACACGCTCTATGACCTGTGCTGGCAGGCCTGCCGGGAAATGCTGGCCAGCGGCTTCACCTCGGTCGCGGAATTCCATCAGCTGCATCACCACGCCGACGGAGCGCGCGCCGGCGAGCTGATCGAGGCCGTGATCCGCGCCGCGACGGACGCGGGAATCCGCCAGGCTTTCATTCCGGTGTTCAGTTCTGCCGCCGGCTTCGGGTCAGCGGCGGGGCATGCCAACCCGCGCTTCCTGCACCGTGACGTGGAAGATTTTCTCACCACGGTCGCCATGTACCGCGAGCATTGCGCCGGCGTGGCCGCGGCCTCGCCGGGAAGCTTGCCTGCGGAGATGCTGGCCGATATGGCGCTGGGCGCGGGGGAGCTGCTGGGCGCGGATACGCCTGTGCACGTCCGGGTGGCGGCGACGGCGGCGGAGGTCGAAGCCTGTATCGCGTCTACCGGACGTCGCCCCGTGCATTACCTGGCGGAGACCGTCGAGCTGGACGCGCGCTGGAGCCTGGTGCACGCGACGCATGCGGACGCGTCGGAGCGCGAGTGCATTCTTGCCAGCAAGGCGACGGTGGTCCTTTGCCCGCTGCAGGCGGCACGCGCGGGCGAGGGCGGATTCCCGGCGGCGGAGTTCGCCGCTGCCGGCGGTCGGCTGGCGCTGGGCAGCGGTGATGGCCTGCGCAGCGATCCCGTGGACGCGCTGCGCTGGCTGGAATACGGACAGCGCGTGTACAGCGGGCAGAGGCAGTGTTTCGATGACGCCGACGGGTCGGGGGCGGGCGCGTGGCGCCGGCTTGCGGCCGGCGGCGCAACCGCGTTGGGTCTGCACGTGGGTGCCATCGAGGTGGGCGCGTACGCCGACCTGGTGACGCCCGACATGAGCAACCCGATATTCGCCGCCGCCGACAGCCCGGGTGCGGTGCTCGACGCGTTGCTCACCAGCGGCGACGGCCGTTGCATCGAGCAGCGATGGGTCGGCGGACAGCGCTCCGTGCCGGCCGACGGCGGCGATTACGCATCGGCGCTGCGCCGTATCATGAGCCGATAAATAAATAGGGCCCTTCCCCATTTAAATAGGGAAGGGCCCCATTTTTTCTATCGATGGCCCGTTCAGGGCTTCACGAAGCGCAGCGTCATGCGGTCGCTTTCGCCGATCTCTTCGTACTTGGTGCGGTTCTCGTCGCCGAGCCGGTAGGTGGGCGCCAGCGTCCACACGCCACGCGGATGGTCCGCCGTGTCTTTCGGGTTGGCGTTGATCTCGCTGCTGGCGTCCAGTTCAAAGCCGACGGCCTCGACCTGCTCGACGAGCCAGGCCTGCGGGACATAGCCGGTCTGCTCGGCCGCTTCCGGCTCTGCGCCCTCCGGCGCGCGGTGCTGCACTACGCCCAGCACGCCGCCGCTCTTCAGCACGGCGAAGGCGTCTTCAAGAAAAGCGTCCAGCGAGTCCTGGCGCATGAAGCCGTGAATGCTGCGGAAGGTCAGGACCATGTCGGCGCTGCCGGGCTCGCCCAGGGAGTCCTCGGGCGGCGCGTAGCCGATGACCTCCACCTGGTCGTAAATCCCGGGCGCTGATTCCAGCATGGCCATGAAAGCGGCCCGCGAGCTTTTCATGTATGCGGAATCCGTGTCCTCGGGGAAATGCGCCGCGATCAGCTTGCCGTGGTCGCGCACGGCGGGCGCCAGGATTTCCGTGTACCAGCCGCCGCCGGGCCAGATCTCGACGATGGTCAGGTCTTCTTCGAAGCCGAAGAATTCCAGCGTCTGCTTCGGATGACGCGAATCGTCGCGTGTCACGTTAACCGCGGCGCGATGATCGCCCGCGATGGCGTCGGCCAGTGCATTGTGGTTGTGGGCGGCGGCCGGCGCCGCGATCAGGCCCGCGGCAAGCAGGGCGGTCGAAAGGATCCATGGCTTCATCGGTGGCTCTCCTGGGATGGCCGGAAACTGGGTAGCGCACTATAGCAAGAGGCGCGCCAGGGCGGTTCAGGACTTGTGTTCGCCCATGCTAACCCGGAAGATTCGCGTCCCATGGCCATAGACACTTTCCCGGTCCAGCTCGCCTGGCGCCGCCACGCAACCCCGCACGTGCTGCACCTCGCCTTCCGCCGCAGCGACGGCGCGGCGCTCGGCTACGTGCCGGGGCAGTTCCTCAACCTGCACTTCGAGACCGAGGGCGGCGGCACGCACCGCAGCTACAGCATCGCCAACCCGCCGGGACCCGACGGGCTCATGGAGATCGCCATGTCGCCGGTCGAGGGCGGCCTCGCCAGCGACGCGCTGGCCGCCATGCAGCCCGGCGACGAAATGCAGGCCAGCGGCCCCTTCGGCCGTTTTGTGCTGCGCGAGGAGCCCCCGTGTCGCTACCTGCTGATCGGCACCGGCACCGGCATCACGCCCTACCGGGCCATGCTGCCCTTGCTGGCCGAGCGCCTGGCGGCCGGCTTCCGCGCGCACATCGTGCTGGGCGTATGGCGGCGCGAAGAGCTGCTGTTTGGCCAGGATTTCCTGGATTTCGCCGCCGCGCATCCCGCGGTGGGGTTCACCGCTTGTTACAGCCGCGACTACCCGGAGCCGCCCGAGGCCTGGGAACAGGCCGGCTATGTGCAGACGCTCTACAGCCACCTCGAGCTGAACCCCGAGTCCGACATCGTTTATCTGTGCGGCAACCCCGGCATGATCGACGAGTCCGTCGAGGCGCTGAAGGCCATGGGCTTCACGCTCAAGCAGCTGCGGCGTGAGAAATACGTCTCGGCGCGGCCCGCCCGGTAAAGGGTTCTTCCAGGTTCAAAAAAAACGGGGCCGGCATTACGCCGGCCCCGTGATTTTCAGCAATCGAATCGTACTGCGCCGGATTACTTCTTCTTGCCTTTGTTGGCTGCGGGCGCCGCCACAACCTCTACTTTCTGGTCGCTGAACTGTTTGCCGTTCTCATCAAAGGCGTACAAGGCGAACTGGGCGCGATTGCCGCGCTCGCCCCACACGGTGAAGCCGTCGACGAAAATCATGTACTCACCCGGCATCGGGTCATTGATGACGACGCGCTCGGGCGCGCTGAAGGTGGCACCAGGCAAGAATGGAGTGCCGTCCTCAGTGAATTCAATGACAAGTCCGCCTTCAGGATCGACGACAATCAGGTCCAGGTCGTCAGTCGGAAAACGCCCCCAGTCCTGCTGCCAGTGCAGCTCAAAATTCGCCTGCTCGGCACCCTCCGGCACGTTCACGACATAATCCCGGAAATCGCCTTCCACCACACGGTCGCGCTCGGTGATCCGGGGCCGCTTGGTGCTGACAGCCTCGATGTACATATCGGCGGAAATGCTGCCCGCGTTGGTCCAGTCGCCCATCACCGCCACGCGCAGCAGGCCGGTCCCGGGGTTGGCGGCCACCAGGGTTGTGTCCTCGCCGAAGAACCCGCCGGCCAGCGTGACGTCGGTCGAGGTGATGCTGTCCTGCACCACCACGAACAGGCCATCGCCCCCTACAAAAAACTGGTTCTGCTCTTCGGTCGGGAGTTCCGGCGTGATGTTGCTGAAACTCACGTTCAGCGCATCGACCCGATCGTCGATATCGATAAAGAAGTGAGCCACCTCACCCGGGACCAGGCCTTCCAGCCGCGTGCTGTAGCCGCTGTTGCCGAGCTGGACAGTCTGCAGCCCCACGCTTGCGATGTTGCCGCGAACCGAATTGCTGGCAGGGCCCGAGGGCAGTGTGTTGCTCACCTCGCCGGCTGCCAGGGCGTTGTAGGCGGCGACCAGGTCGATGAAGCCATGCCCCTGGTCTATGGGGCCGGGATTATCCCCCAGAAAATCGGGGTTGGCGGTCTCGACCAGTGCATTGCGAATCTGCAGCGCGCTGGCGCCGGGGAAAGCCTGCCGCAGCGTGGCCGCCGCGCCCGCGATGGTCGGCGCGGAGAACGAGGTGCCGCTGACCAGGTTGATACCGCCAGTTGGTCCCATCACGAAGTTGGCGAATCCGTTGGCGATGGCGTCAACGTTGGCGCGCCCGTCGGGCGACGGGCCCCGCGAGCTGAAGGTGGCCATCTGGTGGTGGTCCGCTGCGCGATAAAAGGCACCTGCACCGGGCCCGAACTGCAGATCACGGAGGATACGCTCATTGTGCACCAGG
>DATFKW010000019.1:0-19337 GCA_035268405.1 Gammaproteobacteria bacterium | reverse complement strand
GGCACCTATGCCGTGAAAAAGGAATTCCACGACACCTCGATGAAGATCGCGCGTCCCGTGGTGAACCGGGTCAAGGGCGCCGAGCCGGACCATTTCGTCAGCGATTGCCCGATGGCGGGCGACCAGATCGCGCACGGCATGCAGAACGGCACCGAGGCGAAACACCCGATGACGCTGTTGCGCATCGCTTACGGCCTCTGAGGCGGGCCGCGGCGCTTCGAGCGAGGCGCGCCGCGCTTGGCCGGGGACGTCGTGGCCGGCCCAGGCCCCGGACACAGCAAACATGACCGCAGGAATCACGGCCGAATGAATCATGGCCAGTTGAATCAGGGCCAAGTGAATTATGGCCAAGTGAATTATGGAGAGAATCGAATGACCAACCTGACCGCAGACGACCTGATGAGCCTCGAGCAGTACGCGAAGCAGCGCCCCGCTTTCCGCGCCAAAGTGCTGGAGCACAAGAAGAATCGCCAGGTTTCGCTGGGGCCGAACGCGACCCTGTACTTCGAGGACGAGCTGACGATCCGTTACCAGGTGCAGGAGATGCTGCGCATCGAGCGCATTTTCGAGGAAGAGGGCATCGAGGACGAGCTGTCGGCCTACAACCCCCTGATTCCCGACGGCAGCAACTGGAAGGCCACCTTCATGCTGGAGTACCCCGATGCCGAGGTCCGCAAGCGCGAGCTGGCCCAGCTGGTGGGCGTGGAAGACAAGGTCTGGGTGCAGGTGGACGGCCACGACAAGGTCTACGCCATCGCCGACGAAGACATGGAGCGCGACACCGAGGAAAAGACCTCCTCCGTGCATTTCATGCGCTTCGAACTGACCGACGACATGGTCCAGGCGCTCAAGGGCGGCGTCGGCCTCGCGATGGGCGTGGATCACGAGAACCTCGAGGTCACCGTCAGCGTGCCCGACAACGTGCGCGCGTCGCTGGCCAATGACCTCAAGTAATGGGGCTAATCCCCATTTTCGGGTGAAATGGGGATAAGCCCCATTTCCAGGTTCCGCGCCACAAGCTGATAGAATTCCCGCGGCCCGGGCGCGTTTGCCCGGGATCGCAGGGAACCCATGACTCAGGACTACAACGCCTCTTCCATCGAGGTCCTCAGCGGCCTCGATCCGGTCCGGCGCCGGCCCGGCATGTACACCGACACCACGCGTCCCAACCACCTCGCCCAGGAGGTGGTGGACAACAGCGTGGACGAGGCCATTGCCGGCCATTGCAAGCGCATCACCGTGACGCTGTTCCGCGACGGCTCGCTGCAGGTCGAGGACGACGGCCGCGGCATGCCGGTGGACATCCATCCCCAGGAAGGCATCCCCGGCATCGAGCTGATCCTTACGCGCCTGCACGCCGGCGGCAAATTTTCCGGCAAGAACTACCGTTACTCGGGCGGCCTGCACGGCGTTGGCGTGTCCGTGGTCAACGCGCTCTCGCGCAACCTCGAGGTCTGGATCCGCCGCGGGGGGCGCGAGTACAACATGAGCTTTCGCGGCGGCGAGCCCGCCGGTGCGCTGGAAGAGGTCGGCACGGTCGGCAAGAACAACACCGGCACCATCATCCGCTTCTGGCCGGACGAGAAATATTTCGATTCGCCGAAATTCTCGCTGCCGCGACTGAAGCACCTGCTGCGCGCCAAGGCCGTGCTCTGTCCCGGCCTGGAGGTCGTGCTGCACATCGAGGCCGAAAACGAGACCGAGCGCTGGCATTACGAGGGCGGCCTGGGCGACTACCTGGGCGAGGCCCTGCGCGAGACCGCCACCATTCCGGCCGAGCCTTTCACCGGCAGCGTGGAAGGCGGCACGGAGACCGCAGACTGGGCGCTGGCATGGCTCCCGGAGGGCGGCGAGCCGGTGGCCGAGAGCTACGTGAACCTGATTCCCACCATCCTCGGCGGCACCCACGTGAACGGTTTTCGCGCCGGCCTGACCGAGGCGTTGCGCGAGTTCTGCGAGTTTCGCAACCTGCTGCCGCGCGGCGTGCGCCTGACCCCGGACGACGTCTGGGCGCAGGTCAGCTACGTGCTCTCGGTGAAACTGGAGGACCCCCAGTTCTCGGGCCAGACCAAGGAGCGGCTGTCCTCGCGCGAGTGCGCCGCTTTCGTTTCCGGCACGGTGAAGGACGCGCTCGCCATCTGGCTCAACCAGCACCCAGAGGCGGGCGAGCACATCGCTAACCTGGCCATCAGCAACGCCAGCGCGCGCCTGAAATCCAGCCGCAAGGTGGTGCGCAAGCGCGTCGTCAGCGGCCCGGCGCTGCCCGGCAAGCTGGCCGACTGCAGCGCGCAGGACCCGGCGCGCTCGGAGCTGTTCCTGGTGGAGGGCGACTCGGCCGGCGGCTCGGCCAAGCAGGCGCGCGACCGCGAATTCCAGGCGGTGATGCCCCTGCGCGGCAAGATTCTCAACACCTGGGAGGTGGAGCCTTCGCAGGTGCTGGCCTCCCAGGAAGTGCACGACATCAGCATCGCGCTGGGCGTGGACCCGGGCTCGGACCAGCTGCGCGGGCTGCGCTACAACCGCATCTGCATCCTCGCCGACGCCGACTCCGACGGCCTGCACATCGCCACCCTGCTGTGCGCGCTGTTCCTGCAGCACTTCCGGCCCCTGGTGGACGCCGGCCACGTCTATGTCGCGATGCCGCCGCTGTACCGCATCGACGTCGGCAAGCAGGTCTTCTACGCGCTGGACGACGCCGAGCGACGCGGCGTGCTGCACCGGATCGAGGCCGAGAAGATGAAGGGCAAGGTCACGGTGACGCGCTTCAAGGGCCTGGGCGAGATGAGCGCGCTGCAGTTGCGCGAGACCACCATGGCGCCGGAGACGCGGCGGCTGGTGCAACTCACGCTGGACGAGGGCGACCAGACCCGCGAGCTGATGGACATGCTGCTGGCCAAGAAGCGCGCCTCCGACCGGCGCGACTGGCTGCAGTCCAAGGGCAACCTCGCCGAGGTGACGCCGTGAGAGAGCTGAAACTGGATTTCGAGGGCGTCGAGCGCCTGCCGCTTAAGGAGTTCACCGAGAAGGCCTATCTCGATTACTCGATGTACGTCATCCTCGACCGCGCCCTGCCGCACATCACCGACGGCCTCAAGCCGGTGCAGCGGCGCATCGTCTATTCCATGAGCGAGCTGGGCCTGTCCGCCGGGCAGAAGGCGAAAAAGTCGGCGCGCACGGTCGGCGACGTGATCGGCAAGTTCCACCCGCACGGCGACTCCGCCTGCTACGAGGCCATGGTGCTGATGGCGCAGTCCTTCAGCTACCGCTACCCGGTCATCGAGGGGCAGGGCAACTGGGGCTCGCCGGACGACCCCAAGTCCTTCGCGGCGATGCGCTACACCGAGGCGCGGCTGATGCCCTACGCCGCCACGCTGCTGTCGGAGCTGGGCCAGGGCACCACCGACTGGCAGCCGAATTTCGACGGCACGCTCAACGAGCCCGTGCGCCTGCCTGCGCGACTGCCTAACGTGCTCCTGAACGGCGCGTCCGGCATCGCGGTCGGCATGTCCACGGACATCCCGCCGCACAACCTGCGCGAGGTCGCGGCGGCCTGCATCCACCTGCTGGAACACCCCAGGGCGACGCTGGACGAGCTGCTGGCCCACGTGCAGGGTCCGGACTTCCCGACCGGCGCCGAACTGGTGTCGCCGCCGGCCGACATCCGCGCCATCTACGAAAGCGGCAACGGCACGCTCAGGCTGCGCGCCGGCTGGCGCAAGGAAGACGGCGAGATCATCGTGCCGGAGCTGCCCTGGCAGGTCTCCGGCAACAAGGTGCTGGAGCAGATCGCCGGACAGATGCGCGCGAAGAAGCTGCCCATGGTCGAGGACTTGCGCGACGAGTCCGACCATGAAAATCCCATCCGGCTGGTCATCGTGCCGCGCTCCAACCGCGTCGATTGCGAGGCGCTGATGGCGCACCTGTTCGCCACCACCGACCTGGAGCGCACGGTGCGGGTGAACATGAACATCATCGGCCTGGACGGCCGGCCGCGCGTAATGGACCTGCGCGGCCTGCTGGCCGAATGGCTGGACTACCGCATGCAGACCGTGACGCGCCGGCTGCAGCACCGGCTGGAGAAGGTCGAGGCGCGGCTGCACGTGCTGGAAGGCCTGCTGATCGCCTACCTGGACATCGACGAGGTGATTCACATCATCCGCAGCGAGGACAAGCCGCGGCCGGTGCTGATGAAGCGTTTCGGGCTTTCGGAAACACAGGCCGAGGCCATCCTGGAGCTGAAGCTGCGCCACCTCGCCAAGCTGGAGGAGATGAAGATCCGCGGCGAGCAGGAAGAGCTGGCCGCCGAGCGCGATGGGCTGCAGAAGCTGCTCAACAGCAAGACGCGTCTCAAGCGGCTGGTGCGCGACGAGCTGGACGCGGACGCGAAGAAATACGGCGACGAGCGGCGCACCCGCATCGTGCAGCGCGCCGCCGCCCAGGCGCTGGACGAGACCGCGCTGCTGCCGGCCGAGCCGGTCACCATCGTGCTGTCGGAACGCGGCTGGGTGCGCGCGGCCAAGGGCCACGACATAGACCCGCTGGCGCTGAACTATCGCTCCGGCGACGCCTTCCTGGCGGCGGCCCGCGGCCGCAGCAACCAGGCCGCCATGTTCCTCGACAGCACCGGTCGGGTGTACAGCCTGCCGGCGCACGGCCTGCCGTCGGCCCGCGGCCAGGGCGAGCCCTTGTCCGGCCGGCTGAATCCGCCCGACGGCGCCAGCTTCGCAGGCGCGCTGATCGGCGCGCCGGAGGACCGCTGGCTGCTGGCGAGCTCGGACGGCTACGGCTTTCTCGCCAGGCTCGCCGATCTCGCCTCGCGCAATCGCAGCGGCAAGCACGTGCTCAAGGCGAGCGGCTCGGCCCGCGTGCTGCGTCCCTGCCCGGCGCCGGCGGAGGAGGGTGCATGGGTGGCGGCCGCCAGCGATGCCGGTCGGCTGTTGTGTTTCCCGGCCGCCGAGCTGCCGGAGCTGGCGCGCGGCCGCGGCAACAAGATGCTCGGCATCGACAGCAAGAAGTTCAAGGCCGGCGAGGAGGCCATGGTGGCGGCGGTGGTACTGCCGCCCGGCGCCTCGCTGCGCGTGCTCTGCGGCCAGCGCACCATGACGCTCAAGCCGCGCGACCTGGAAGCCTACAGCGGAGAGCGCGCGCGGCGCGGCGGCCTGCTGCCGCGCGGCTGGCGCAAGGTGGACGACCTGCAGGTGGACGGCTGAGAAGACCGCGCCCGGCTCAAGCGCCTTAATCGGCGGCCAGCACCACCTCGGGCTCCCTGACCTGGTAGCCCTGGATGTAGTGCACCCCCAGCTGCCACAGCACGGCCATGGTATTGGCGTCTTCCACGCGCTCGGCGATGGTCTTGATGTCGCGGCCGCTCGCTTCCTGCGCGATCAGCCTGACGCGCTCCTGCAGGGGCTCGTCGCCGGCCAGGCCCTGCATCAGCGAGCCGTCGATCTTGAGGTAGTCGATCGGCAGGTGACCGAGCAGCTGCGATGAACTGGGGCTGGCGGTAAAGCCCTCCAGTGAGAAACCGAAGCCGATCTTGTGCAGCCGCTTCGCCATGTCCAGCGTCTGCTTCAGGTGGCTGGCGGCGACGTCCTCGGCGACCTGGAAGACGATCACGTTCTCGGCCAGCTTGGCGTTCTTCCTGCAGGTTTCCAGCCACGCCGGCAGCATCGTGTCCAGCATGGTGTCCCGGGAGAGGCGCACGAACACCACGGCGCCCGGCCGCGCCCGGCAGTAGGCGATGGCGGCGCCGATCACCCAGCGGTCGATGTTCTTGACGATGCGGTTGCGTTCGGCGACCTGCATGAACTGGCTCGGGAGCACCTCCTCGCCCTGCTCGTCCACCATGCGCACGAACAGGTCGTGCAGGTCCTGGTCGGCGCCGGTCAGGCTCGCTATGGGCTGGTCGGCCAACCGGAAACGGTTCTCGATGAGCGCGCGCTTGATGCGCTTCACCCACAAATCGTCCATCTCTTCCATGCGGGTGGAGTCTTCCTCGTGCCGGCTCATGCCCACCTGGCCGGTCGACAACTCCGCCGCCTTGGTCAGCGTGTCGCTGGCTTCGGAGTAGAGCGTATCCAGCTCCAGGCCGCTGCGGTCCGCGATGGCGATGCCCGCGCTGACCGACAGCGAGACCGATTTGCCGCCGGCCTCGAACAGCGTGCGCGACACCTTGGAGATGATGCTGGCGGCCCACGCCTTCAGGTCGCGGCGCGTGCCGCGCGCGATGAAGGCCGCGAACTCGTTGGTGCTCAGCCGGCCGTAGAGGTCACGCGCATGCACGGCGTCGCGCAGCAGGTCGGCCAGCCCGGCCAGCACCAGGTCCAGCCCCTTGACCCCGATCTGGCGTTGGCTGTTCAGGAAATCGTCGATGCGGAAGACCACCAGCGCCTGCACGCCCGCGGGCGGATCGTCGCGCAGGCGCGCCTCCAGGCATTCCAGCAGGTAGCGCCGCCCGTAAAGCCCGGCTGCCTGGTCGAGTCGCAGCGCCGACTCCAGCCGCTGCGTCAGCGCGTCTTCGTCTTCCTCCGGGCGGGCCGGAACACGCACCCTCACGCAGGGCTCCTCGTCGAAACTCGCCGGCTCCAGTTCGAGCAGCAGCGCGACGGGCTTGTCGTGGCGCGTGATGCCGGTCGCCTTGATGCCCTGGGGCGGCCAGCGGCCCTGCGCGCAGGCGACCAGGGCGCCCTTGATGGCGGGCTGGTGCTCCGGCGAGAACAGGTCCATGAAAGTGAGCCCGGGCATCGCGGCTTCGTCCGCGAAGCCGAACAGCTGCGCCCAGGCCTGGTTCGCGTCCAGCACGATGCCCTCGGCCACGTGCGCCAGCGCATCGGCCGTGCCGGCCACCACGCGGCGCAGCTGCTCGCGGTAACTCGAGGCGCTGCCCACGGCCGCATTCAGCGCGCGCTCCAGCCGGCCCGTGCGCAGCGCGCGCTCCAGCACGGCGGTGGCGCGGTCCTGGCGCTGCAGGGTAATCGCGTCCTGCGCGCCCGCGGCGATATCGCCGGCGATGGTGTCTTCGTCCAGCGACTCGCGGCAACTCAGCAGCGGCAGGTCGAAGCCCGCCGCTTCCAGCACGGCGGCTGCGGTCAACAACAACTCGTCGCTTTCATCGGCGAACACCACCAGCAACTCGCAGCCGCCCGCAGCGAGCTTGTCGGCCAGGTCGCCGGCGTCGTCGAGGCGCTCCACGTGCGCCGCGCGGCCGCTGTTGCGCAGCAATCGGTTGACGGCCTCGGCATTGTCGTCTTGCCGGCTCAGCACGATGACGGGAACGGCGGTGGTTTCGCTCAACTACTGGTCCTCTCGCCTGCAGGCCGGGATTCTAGCACCGCTCCGGGAAAGCGCGGACCGCGTCCGGCGGCGTCTTGCACGGCGCCCCCTCGATTTCGCGCACCAGCCGGGGCACCAGGTAGCCCGGCAGGCGCGCCTGCAGCGCGGTGTGCAGACTGGCAGCATCGGCCGTGTCCACCTCGAAGTGCGCCGTGCCGCTCGCCCGGTCGAGCAGGTGCAGGTAATAGGGCAGCACCCCGGCCTCGAACAGCGCCTCGGACAGCTCCGCCAGGGTGTTTTCGTTGTCATTCACGCCGCGCAGCAGCACCGACTGGTTGAGCAGCGTCGCACCGGCGTCGGCCAGCGCGGCCAGCGCCTCGCGAACGTCCTCGCACAGCTCGCGCGGATGGTTGACGTGCAGCACGACCACCGCGCGCCAGGGCAGGTCCCGCAGCCAGTCCAGCAGCTGGCCGTCGACGCGCGCCGGCAACACGACGGGCGTGCGGGTGTGAATCCGCAGCCGCCGCAGGCCCGGCAGCGCCTGCAGCGCTTCGCCGATGCGCGCCAGCCGCGCGGTGGGCAAGGACAGCGGGTCGCCGCCGGAAAGGATCACTTCCTCGAGCCCCTCCATGCCGGCCAGCGCGTCCACCGCGCCCGCCAGCCGCGCCGGGGTCAGCGCGCCGGCATCGTAGGGGAAGTCGCGACGGAAACAGTAGCGGCAGTTGACCGCGCACCCGCCGGTGGTCATCAGGAGGGCGCGGCCCCGGTACTTGGCCAGGACCCCCGGCGCGCGGGCCGCCTGCAGGTCGCCCACCGGATCCGGGCGGAAGCCCGCAACCGCCTCGCATTCCTCGGCCAGCGGCAGCACCTGGCGCAACAGCGGATCGTCCGGCTCGCCGCGGCGCATGCGCGCGATGAAGTGCCGCGGCACCCGCAACCCGAACAGCTTCGCGGCGCGGCGCGCAGCCGGCAGCAGGGCCGCATCCAGGCCGAGCAGGTCCAGCAACTCCGCCGGGTCGGTGACCGCCTGGGCCAGCTCGCGCCGCCAGGGCGCCACGCGACGCTGCTGCTGACGCGCCTGCTGACGGACTTGGGCGCCGGGCGTTATCATGGGCGGATTGACCATCACTTCTTCCACAGAATCACCACCCCGCGGGTGCACCAATGGCGACCTATAGTACCAACGAGTTCCGTTCCGGCCTGAAGATCCTGCTGGACGGCGATCCCTGCGTGGTCCTCGAGAACGAGTTCGTCAAGCCCGGCAAGGGGCAGGCCTTCAACCGCGTGCGCATCCGCAACCTGAAGACGGGGCGGGTCAACGAAAAGACTTTCAAGTCCGGCGAGAGCGTGGACGCGGCGGACGTCGTCGAGACGGACATGCAGTACCTCTACTACGACGGCGAGTTCTGGCACTTCATGGTGCCGGACACCTACGAGCAATACGCGGCGGACGCCAACGTGGTCGCCGACGCCAAGGACTGGCTGAAGGAGCAGGACCTCTCCCAGGTCACCCTGTGGAACGGCCAGCCGTTGCTGGTCTCGCCGCCCAACTTCGTTGAGCTGAAGATCGTCGAGACCGATCCGGGCGTGCGCGGCGACACCGCGACCGGCGGCCAGAAGCCGGCCAAGCTGGAGACCGGCGCGATCGTGCGCGTGCCGCTGTTCATCGAGGAGGGCGAAGTCATCCGCGTCGACACGCGCACCGGTGCCTACGTCTCCCGCGTCAAGTGACACGCCCGGCTGGCGCCCCGCGGCCTCGCTGAAGACGCTCAGGCTGCGCGCGCGGTTGTTGGCCGAGACGCGCGGCTTCTTCGCGGCGCGCGGCCTGCTGGAAGTGGAAACCCCGCAGCTGTCCGCGGCGGCCGCCACCGACCTGCACCTGGAAAGCCTGGCGGCGCGCTCGCCGGGCGGCGAGCTGTCCGGCTGGTTGCACACCTCGCCCGAATTTCCGATGAAGCGGCTGCTGGCGGCCGGTTCCGGGGATATCTGGCAACTGGCGCGCGTGTTCAGGGGCGCCGAGCGCGGCAGGCGCCATAACCCGGAGTTCAGCCTGCTCGAGTGGTACCGGGTCGGCTGGAACGCCGCCACGCTGATGGACGAGGTCGAATCGCTGCTGCGGGTGCTGGCCGAAGGCCGCGTCGAGCTGGCCGCCGCGCAGCGCCTCAGCTACCGCGAGGCCTTCGCGCGGCATGCCGGGCTGGATCCTTTCGAAGCCGGCGCGGCGGAACTCGCGGGCGCGCTCACGGCACGGGGCGTGGCGCTGCCGCCGGGGCTCGAGGACGACTTGCCGGCGTGCCTGGACCTGGCCCTGGCGGTGCTGGTGGAACCGGCGCTGGACCCCTCGACGCCGGTCTTCGTTTACGATTTTCCGGTCAGCCATGCGGCGCTGGCGCGGATCCGGCCCGGCGAGCCGCCGGTGGCGGAACGCTTCGAGCTGTTTCTAGGCGGCATGGAGCTGGCCAACGGTTTTCACGAGCTTGGCGACCCGGCCGAGCAGCAGGCGCGCTTCGAGGCGGAGCTGGCGCTGCGCCGCACGCGCGGCCTGGTCGCGCCGCCGATGGATCGCCGCATGCTGGCAGGCCTGGCGGCAGGATTGCCCGACTGCGCGGGTGTGGCGCTGGGCTTCGACCGGCTGGTCATGATTCTTGCCGGCGCTTCGCACATCGACGAGGTGCTGGCTTTTCCCTGGGGAGACGCCTGAGATGCATGAACTGAACGGGCCCGACTATGCCGACCGGCCGGTTTTCTACGGCGAACTGGCGGCGCAGGCGCAAGCGCTGGTGGCGGGCGAGCCGGACCGCGTGGCCAATGCCGCCAACATTGCCGCGCTGCTCTTCCATGCGCTGCCGCGCATCAACTGGGCCGGCTTTTATTTCCTCCAGGAAGACACCCTGGTGCTCGGCCCCTTCCAGGGCAAGCCGGCCTGCGTGCGCATCCCGGCCGGCCGCGGCGTGTGCGGCGCCGCCGTGAGCGAGGCGCGCAGCCAGCGCGTGGACGACGTGCATGCCTTCCCCGGGCACATCGCCTGCGACGTCGCCTCGCGCTCGGAAGTGGTCGTGCCGATCAGGGACGCGGCCGGCGCGATCGTGGGCGTGCTGGATATCGACAGTCCCGAGCCGGCGCGCTTCGACGGCGTCGACCTGCAGGGACTGGAGCGGCTGGCGGGCGTGGTCGACTGGTAGGGCAGGCAGGCCCTCAGGCAAGCCTTCAGGCAGCCAGGATCTCGCCCACGCGGACCCGCTCGCCGGCCCTGATGGCCGGCACGAATCGCGGCCCGGCCTCCGGCAGCACGACGATCACGGTGGAGCCCATGTTGAAACGTCCCAGCTCTTCGCCGCGGGCTAGCTGCACGGCGCCCGCGCCGGACGCCGGATAGCGCCAGATGCGCGCCTGGCGGTGCGGCCCGGGGGCGACGTCGCCGGCCCAGGCGGTGGTCATGGAGCCCACGTTCAGGGCGCCGACCAGCACCACTGCCATGGGTCCGAAAGCAGTCTCGAACAGGCAGCTGACGCGCTCGTTGCGCGAGAACAGCCGCGGCACGGCGCCCACGGTCGCCCCGTTGACGCTGAACAGCGCGCCGGGCAGGTAGCGCATCTCCACCAGCCGCGCATCGACCGGCGCGTGGATGCGGTGATAGTCGCCGGGCGCCAGGTAGACGGTGACGAAACTGCCACGCCGGAGCGTTTCGGGGGTATCGCCGCCCAGGAGGGTTTCGAGCTCGTAGCGGAACTGCTTGGCCTGCAGCATCAGCCCGTCCTCGAGGTCAGCGCAGGCGCTGACCTTGCCGTCCACCGGGCATGCCAGCGCGGCGGGCGCTTCCGGCATGGGCCGGGCGCCGTCCGCGAGGGCGCGCGTGAAAAATGCATTGAAGCTGGGATAGGCGTCGGGATCGGCTTCGGCCGCCTCGGCGGTGTCCACCCTGAACAGCCTGGTGAAATTGCGGATCAGCAGGTTCTTTACCGCCGGCTGCTCGACACGCGCCAGCCAGCCGACGAAGCGGGACAGGGCGTGCTGCGGCAGCAGCCACTGCAGCCAGACGAACAGCGTCGCGCGCATCAGCTGCCGGGCTGGCCGACCGAGGCGCTGAAGTCGATGCTGCGGCCGTCTTCCAGCAACAGGGTGAACGGGATCTCGCCGCTGGCGGGGATCGCTTCCCTGGCCTGCATCAGCATCAGGTGCAGACCGCCGGGCTCGAAGCTGAGCGTTTCGCCGGCCGGAACCTCGAGACGTTCGTGCTCGCGCATGCGCGACATGCCGTCCACGGTGATCGTGCCGTGCATCTCCACCGAGCCGAAGAAGGGGCTGCCCGCGCCGATGATGGCCACTGGTTCCGGCCCCGGATTGTGGATGCGCAGGTAGCCGGCCGTCATGCGGGCGGCCGGCGGCACGCGGCGCACCCAGGCGTCGGTGACGGCCGGGCGCTCGGCATCGCTGGCCTTCGCTTCGGCCTGCGTGGTTTCGGCCTGGGCGCCGTGGCCTGCGCACAGCAGCAGGGCAAGCAGGCCGGCGCGGAAGAGACAGGTCAGTTTCATCGTCGATTCTCCAGGTCCATGATACGGCGCATATCGGTTGCAATGCCCTCGGCGGTGTGCGGCGTAGGGAACACGCCGGCGACGCGCGCCTCGGGGTCCACCAGGAATACCGATGCGGTGTGGTCGACGGTGTAGTTCTCGTCTTCCAGCGGCGCATAGGCGTAGGCCGCGCCGAAGCTCCGGGCCAGCTCCGGCAGGTGCTGGGCGGCCACGTGGACGCCCCGAAACTCGGGATGGAAGAAGGGGACGTACTCGGCGAGGCGCTCCGGCGTGTCGCGCCCGGGGTCCACCGAGATCATGGTCACCGCGGGCCGCGCGGCCTCGGGGAGATCGTCGAGCAGGCGGCGCGCGCCGGCCAGCACGTTGAGAGTCGTCGGGCAGATGTCCGGGCAGTGGGTGAAGCCGAAGAACACGATGGTCCAGCGGCCTTCGTAGTCCGCGCGGCCGAAGTCGGCGCCCCGGTGGTCCAGCGCGGGCACGGCCGGCACCGGCCGGGGCGTGGACAGCAGCCGGGCGTGCTCCGGCGGCGCGGGGGGCGCGCCCAGGCGGGCCGCGAACCATGCGCCGGAGATCGCCGCCGCGACCGCCAGCACCACGGCGATGACGATGAACGTGGTTTTTTGCATGCCGGTATTATCTCACACCCGCGGCCGCGGGCCGCGCCTCGGTTATGATGTCGAAACCGATCGCCGGCAAGCATCCCAGGGGTCCCCAGTGAGTCCGAACGAGCAGGCATTGCACAGCCTGGAAACCATCACGGATTTCGTCCGCTGGGGCGCCAGCCGCTTCGCCGCGGCCGGGCTGCACTACGGCCACGGCACGGACAACGCCGTGGACGAGGCGCTGGTGCTGGTGCGCCATGCGCTGCACCTGGACCACGACCTGCCGCGGGAGTTCTACGGCGCGCGCCTCGCGGCGGATGAAAAAGAAGCCGTGCTGGCGGTGCTCGAGCGGCGCGTCAGGGAACGGATCCCGGCGCCCTACCTGACCGGCGAAGCGTGGTTCGCGGGGCTGCCCTTTTTCGTCGACCGGCGCGTGCTGGTGCCGCGCTCGCCCTTTGCCGAGCTGATCGAGGGCGGCTTCGCGCCCTGGGTGGAAGAGGGCAGCGTGGAGCGGGTGCTCGACCTGTGCACCGGCAGCGCTTGCATCGCGATCGCCTGCGCCTTCGCCTTCCCCGCGGCCGAGGTGGACGCGGTGGAGCTTTCGCCGGACGCGCTGGAAGTGGCGCGGCGCAATGTCGCGCGCCACGGCCTGGAGGAGCGGCTGATGCTGCTGGAGGGCGACCTGTGGGCGCCGGTCGCCGGGCGCCGCTACGACCTGGTGGTCAGCAACCCGCCCTACGTGGGCGAGGCGGAAATGTCGGCCCTGCCGCCCGAGTATCAGCACGAACCCGAACTGGGGCTGCGCGCCGGCCCCGCCGGCCTGGACATGGTGGCACGCATCCTCGAGGGCGCGCCGGCCCACCTGAACCCGGGCGGCGTGCTGGTGGTCGAGGTCGGCAGTTCGGCGGAGGCGGTGGCCGAGGCCTGGCCTGAGCTGCCCTTCACCTGGCTGGAGTTCGAGCGCGGCGGCGGCGGCGTGTTCCTGCTCACCGCGGAGGACCTGGGCTGATGTCAGGCAATACTTTCGGTCGTTCTTTCACCGTCACCACCTTCGGCGAGAGCCATGGTCCGGCCATCGGCTGCATCGTCGACGGCTGCCCGCCCGGCCTGCCGCTGGAAGAGGAAGACCTCCAGCGCGAGGTGGAGCGCCGGCGCAGCGGCAAGTCGCGCCATGTCAGCCAGCGCCGCGAGCCCGACCGGGTACGCATCCTCTCGGGCGTGTTCGAGGGCCTGACGACCGGCGCGCCCATCGGCCTGGTGGTGGAGAACGTCGACGCCAAGCCCAAGGACTATTCGAAGATCGCCGCGCTGTTCCGCCCCGGCCATGCCGACTACACCTGGGCCCGCAAGTACGGCCGGCGCGACCACCGCGGCGGCGGGCGCTCGAGCGCGCGCGAGACGGTGATGCGCGTCGCCGCCGGCGCCATCGCCCGCAAGTACCTGGCCCTGCACCACGGCGTCGAGATTCGCGGCTGGCTCGCGCAGCTGGGGCCGATCGTGCTCGAGCCGGTGGATCTCGAGAGCGTGGATGACAACCCCTTCTTCTGCCCGGACCCGTCGCGCGTCGCGGAGCTGGAGAGCTACATGGACCGGCTGCGCAAGGAGGGCGATTCCATCGGCGCGCGCGTCAGCGTGATCGCCACCGGCGTGCCGCCGGGGCTGGGCGAGCCGGTGTTCGACAAGCTGGACGCGGATATCGCCCACGCCATGATGGGCATCAACGCGGTCAAGGCCGTGGAGATCGGCGACGGTTTCGCCGTGGTGGAGCAGAAGGGCACCGCGCATCGCGACGAGATGACGCCGGAGGGCTTCCTGTCCAACCACGCGGGCGGCACGCTGGGCGGCATTTCTTCCGGCCAGGCGATCCGCGTCAGCATGGCGCTGAAGCCCACCTCCAGCCTGCGGCTGCCGGGCCGTACGGTGGACACGGCCGGGCGCGCCGCCGAGGTGGTGACGACCGGGCGGCACGACCCCTGCGTGGGGGTGCGCGCCACGCCCATTGCCGAGGCCATGCTGGCGCTGGTGCTGATGGATCACCTGCTGCGCGACCGCGGCCAGAACGCCGGGGTGGAGCCGGGGGCGCCACTGATCCCCGGCGGGCCCGCATGAGCCGCAGCCCGGGACCTTGACGGCGCCCAGCTGGCGCGGCCTCTATCCGCGCCTGTCGCTGTTCTACCTGTTCTACTTCGGCACGATCGGCGTGTTCGTGCCTTTCTTCGCCTTCTACCTGCAGCACGTGGGTTTCAGTCCGGTGGAGATCGGCCAGTTGATGGCGATCCCCATGGCGATGCGCATCCTCGCGCCCGGGCTCTGGGGCTGGGCGGCGGACCACAGCGGGCGGCGTGACCTGGCGCTCAGGCTGGGCGCGCTGCTGGCGGCCGCGGGCATGGCGCTGCTGGCCGGCGCATCGGGCTTTCTGTCGGTCGCGCTCGGACTGGCGGCGTTCGGGCTGCCGTGGAGCGGCCTGCTGCCGCAGTTCGAAGCCACCACGCTCAGCCACCTTGGCGCGAGCCCGCACCGCTATGGCTGGATCCGGCTATGGGGCTCGGTGGGTTTCATCCTGGCGGTGCTGCTGGGCGGGCTGGTGTTCCAGGGCGCGCGCATCAGCGCGGTGCCGCTGGTGGTGCTGGCGCTGGTCATCGGCACCACGCTCGCCGTCTGGCGCGTGCCGGGCGCGCCGGCTTCGCCCGCCCGCGACGATCCGCAGGCACTCTGGCCCGCGCTGCGGCGTCCCTGGGTGGCGGCGCTGCTGCTGGTCTGCCTGCTGCAGCAGGCGAGTTTCGGCACCTATTACGTGTTTTTCACCATCCACCTGGACGGCCTGGGCTACGGCACCGGCGCGACGGGGGCATTCTGGGCGTGGGGCGTGGCGGCCGAGATCCTGATGTTCATCTACACGCCGCGCCTGGTCGAGCGCTTCGGCTCGCGGCCGCTGCTGGTGTTCGCCCTGGGGGTCACCACGGCACGCTGGCTGCTCACGGCCTGGGCCGCCGCCTCGCTGCCCTGGCTGCTGGTCGCCCAGACCATGCACATGGCGGCTTTCGGCCTGTTTCACGCGGTGGCGGTGCTGCTGGTGCACCGCGCCTTTGCGGGCAGGCTGCAGGGCAGGGGCCAGGCGTTGTACAGTGCGCTGGGATTCGGCGTGGGCGGCGCGCTGGGCAGCCTCGCGAGCGGCTATGCCTGGTCGGCGCTGGGACCGGCGGCGACCTGGACGGGGGCGGCGCTGGTGTCCGCCGCGGCGACGGCGGTGGCGTGGCGCGGCCTGGTCCTCAGCGACCAGGCGGCAGCGAAGACAGAAGCGGAGACATGACCTTGAGCGGCAAAAAGACGTATTCGGTGGCGGTGGTCGGAGCGACCGGCCTGGTGGGCGAGGCCATGCTGGCCTGCCTGGAGGCGCGCGAGTTCCCGGTGGGCGAGCTGCGGCTGCTGGCCAGCGAACGCTCGGCCGGCACGCGCATCAAGTTCGCCGGCCGTTCGCACGTGGTCACCGACCTCGCGGCATGCGATTTCAAGGGCGTGGACATCGCGCTGTTCTCGGCCGGCGGGGGCGTTTCCGAGGCGCATGCGCCGCGCGCGGCCGCGGCCGGCGCGATGGTGATCGACAACACCTCCTTTTTCCGCAACGACGACGACGTGCCGCTGGTGGTGCCCGAGGTGAATCCGGAGGCGCTGGCCGGCGCGCGCCAGCGCAACATCATTGCCAACCCCAACTGCTCCACCATCCAGATGGTGGTCGCGCTCAAGCCGATCTACGACGCGGTCGGCATCAGCCGCATCAACGTCGCAACCTACCAGGCGGCCTCCGGCGCCGGGCGGAGCATGATCGAGGAGCTGGTCCGCCAGACCGCGCAGCTGATGAACGGCCGTCCGCTGGGCAAGACCCTGACGCCGCGCCAGCTGGCCTTCAATGCCCTGCCCCAGATCGACGTGTTCGAGGACAACGGCTACACGCGCGAAGAGATGAAGATGTGCCGCGAGACGCGCAAGATCCTGGATGACCCGGAGATCGGCGTGAACGCCACGGCGGTGCGCATTCCGGTATTCTACGGGCATTCCGAAGCGGTACACTTGGAGACGGTGGACAAGATCACGGCCAGGCAGGCGCGCAGCCTGCTGCGCAAGGCGCCCGGGGTGGAGGTGCTGGACCGGCGGGTGCCGGGCGGCTATCCGACCGCGGTGACCGAGGCCAGCGGCGCCGATGCGGTCTGGGTAGGTCGGATTCGCGAGGATATTTCCCATCCGCGGGGCTTGAGCCTCTGGATCGTGGCTGACAACATCCGCAAGGGCGCTGCCTTGAACAGCGTGCAGATCGCTGAATGCTTTGTAAAAAACGGCCTGTGAGTCTATATTCGGGCACCTTAAGTAAAATGATTTCTCATCAGGGCGCGCGTCCGCGGCATAGCTGCGATCGCTCGCCTGCGCAGGGTCGCAGCCAGGGAGTGACAATGTCGCGCAAGCTGATTTTCCTCGGGATCCTTTCCCTCATCCTCGCGCCGGGCGCGGCCTTGTCGCTGGGACTTGGCGACATACGCCTGAACTCGTATCTCAACCAGCCGCTGGATGCGGAGATCGGCTTGAGCGTGTCTTCGGCGGAAGAACTCGAGACGCTCAGCGTGGCGCTGGCGTCCCGGGAAGTCTTCTCGCGCTTCGGGCTTGAGCGCCCGCGCTATCTTGACGATCTCGAGTTCAGCGTGCGTTCCACCGGGCCCGGCCAGGCGGTCGTCGAGGTCAGCTCGTCGGAGCCGATGGTCGAGCCGTTCGTGACCTTCCTGGTGGAAGCGGACTGGAACAGCGGTCGCGTGCTGCGCGAGTACACCGTGCTGCTGGATCCGCCGGTCTTCCTGGCGACGCCGGAGGACGCGCCCGCGGTCGAACCTGCCGCCCCGGCCGTGGAGAGAACCCAGCCCGAGCGGGCGCCCGTGGCTCGGGCGGCCCCTCAGCCCGAACCAGTGGCGAGTCCCCGACCGGTGCGCGGCGCGAGTGGCGGCGAGTATGGCCCCGTGCAGCGCAACGAGACCCTCTGGGGCATCGCGCAGGAGGTGCGTCCGGCTGACGACCTGACCACCAACCAGGTCATGGTCGCCCTGTTCCGCGCCAACCCCCAGGCCTTCAACGGCAACATCAATCGCTTGCGCGCCGGCGCCGTCCTGCGCGTTCCGAGTCGCGAGCAGATGGCCGAGAGTTCCGCGCGTGCCGCGACCGCGGAGGTGCGTCGCCAGACGGAGGCCTGGCGCGATGCCGCGGCCGCCCCGGCGCCGGCCGCCACCGCGGACCGTCGCCTGGAGCTGGCGCCGCCGGAAGAGGCGGCGCGCCCTCCCGAGCCGGTCGTCGACACCGGCCCGCGGACCGATGCCGTCGCGCAGCCCGCCCCGCAAACGGGCGCGCAGGAGGCTGAAACCTCCAACGAGTTGCTGGACGCGGTGGAGGCGCTCCGTGGCGAGCTCGCCGAGACGCGCCGCATGATGGAACTGAAGGACGCCGAGATCGCGGCACTGCAGGCGCGGCTGGCGCAGCTTGAGGCCGCGCCTGAGGGGCCGGCCGACGCCGGACAGCCGGAAGTCGTGATGACCCCGGAAAGCGATGTGACCCCCGCCGATCCGGAGCTCGAGCCCGAGGCGGTGGTGGTGACGCCGCCGCCGCCGCCCGCGCCTTCGCTGGCGGATCGCCTGTTCGCGCTGCTGGGCAATTTCTGGCTCTGGCTGGGACTGGCCGCACTGCTGATACTCGCTGCGATGCTCATCTTCGTGCGCAAGCGCGGGGAAGAGGAGCGCTCCATCGAGGAAGAGCTGGCCGAGACCGGCACCTGGGGCAGCATCGAGCCCACCGGTGACCAGCTGGGCACCGGCCGGTCGGGCGGCACGGCGGAGGCGGTCACGCCGCGCCGCACGCGCCCCGCCGAAGAGGACTCGATCCGCGTCGAAGAGACGGAGCGGCCGGCGCCGCCCCAGCAGGGGCGGGATGAGGAGTTGCCCCCGCCCTCGCCGGCGGCCACTGCGCTGCCCGAAGCTTCGCAGGAGGACTACCAGTATCCTTTCGAGGACACGATCGCCGGCGAGACCGGCGTCAACCTGGACCAGTCGGACCCGCTGGCCGAAGCCGACTTCCACATGGCCTACGGCCTGTACGACCAGGCGGCCGACATCATCAAGAAGGCCATCCAGCGCGAACCGGACCGCTATGACCTGCGGCGCAAGCTGATCGACATCTGCTTCGTGTGGGGCAACGCCCAGGAATTCCTGGCGCAGGCCCACTCCATCCGCGAAAGCGGCGGCGAGGCGGCCGAGGCCGACTGGCCGAAGATCGCCATCATGGGCCGCCAGATCTGCCCCGGCGAGCCCTTGTTCGAGAGCGCGGAGGCGGCCCCGGTGGACGTCGACTTCGGCGAGGACGTTCCCGAGGTGCCGGCCGGGGGGGATGACCTGAGCGCATCGGGCAGCTGGCTGGACTTTGATATCGGCGAGGCCGAGGAGCCGGGCGAGCCGGTCGGCGAGGGTGTCGAGGACACTCGCAAACAACCGGCGCCGGACCTGTCCGAATCGAAGATCGGCGAAGGCACGGCGGAGCTTAGCCTGGACGAGCTCGGTATTGACCTGGAACTGGGCGAGTCGGGCGAGTACGCCTTGCAAGACCTTGCCGAGCGCGCTCCGGAAATGGATGAAGAACCTGCCGGGGAGGTCGAGCCGGAAAAGGGCACGGGCGAAGACGCCGGCGAGGACGAGGGCGAGGAAGAGGGCACGCTGATGATGTCCGCGCCCAGGTTCGGGACCAGCAGCGACGCACCCACCCAGCGCGGCGAGGGTTTCGATCTCGGCGAGGACGAACCCACCCTGTCCGGGGTCGGCGGCCTGGAGGAAGTGCCGGCTGACGAAGACACGCTGCTCGAGCCCCGCAAGGACTCCGCGGGCGGAGACGAGCCGACCGTGATGGGCCT
>DATFKW010000018.1:0-4270 GCA_035268405.1 Gammaproteobacteria bacterium | reverse complement strand
GGTATCCGGGAGAAGCTCAAGTACAGCGACGTGCCGGCCGGCCTGCAGGGCCTGGGCATCACCTTCATTTCCACCGGCCTGATGGCCATGGCATTCATGGCATTTTCAGGCATCCAGCTCTAGGAGGGCGCTGTGCTGGTCATCGGTCTGGGCGTGTTCCTCTTCACCACCATCGTCATGTCGCTGGTGTTCATCATCCTGGCCGCGCGCTCGCGGCTGGTCGCCACGGGCCAGGTCAATATCGTCATCAACGACGAGAAAACCGTGCCCGCGCCGGTGGGCACCAAGCTGCTCGGCGCGCTGGCGGACGCCAGGCTGTTCGTCGCCTCGGCCTGCGGCGGCGGCGGCACCTGCGGCCAGTGCAAGGTCAAGGTGCACGAGGGCGGCGGCGTGATCCTGCCCACCGAGACCTCGCATATCAACAAGCGCGAGGCGGCGGCGGGGGAGCGGCTCTCCTGCCAGGTCATGGTCAAGCAGGACATGCGCATCGAGGTGCCGCGCGAGGTCTTCGGCATCAAGCGCTGGCAATGCCGGGTGCGCTCCAACCGCAGCGTGGCGACTTTCATCAAGGAACTGGTGCTGGAGCTGCCGCCCGGCGAGGACCTGAACTTCCGCGCCGGCGGCTACATCCAGATCGAGGCGCCGCCGCACGAGCTGAGCTACGCCGATTTCGAAATTCCGCCCAGGTTCCGGGAGGACTGGGAACGCTTCGACCTGTTCGAGCTGCACTCCAGGGTGGAGGAGCCCGTGATGCGGGCCTATTCCATGGCGAACTATCCCGAGGAGAAGGGCATCGTCATGCTGAACGTGCGCGTGGCCACGCCGCCGCCGCGCATGCCGGACGTGCCGCCGGGCTACATGTCGTCCTACATTTTCGGCCTCAAGGAAGGCGATCAGGTCACCATCTCCGGGCCTTACGGCGAGTTCTTCGCCAAGGAGACGCGCGCGGAAATGGTGTTCATCGGCGGCGGCGCCGGCATGGCGCCGATGCGGGCGCACATCTTCGACCAGTTGAAGCGCCTCAACAGCGCGCGCAGGATGAGCTTCTGGTACGGCGCGCGCAGCCACCGCGAGATGTTCTACCACGAGGAGTTCGAACAGCTGGCCGAGCGCTTCGAGAACTTCACCTGGCACGTCGCCCTGTCCGACCCGCTGCCTGAAGACAACTGGACGGGTCACACCGGTTTCATCCACGAGGTGCTGTATGAAAATTATCTCAAGGATCACCCGGCGCCCGAGGATATCGAGTACTACATCTGCGGGCCGCCGATGATGACCCAGGCGGTGCTGAAGATGCTCGCCGATCTCGGCGTCGAGCCCGAAAACATCCTGCTCGACGACTTCGGAGGCTGAGCATGGCCACATTCCTCATAGCCTTTCTGCTGTTCGCCGGCGCGATCGCCGGCATGTCGATCGGGGTGATGGCCGGGCGCGGGCGCATCGAGGGAAGCTGCGGCGGCCTGAACCGCGTTGCGGGCGTGGATTCCGACTGCGGCGGCGCCTGCCGCCGTCCCTGCGCGCGCCGCCGCGCGGCCCAGGCGAGGTAAGCGTCCGATGGGATACACGGCTCGCGACTACATGTCCCGCAACCTGGTGCGCTTCACGCCCGACATGGAGGTGATGGAAGCGGCGGGCCTCATGGTGGAGCACGGCATCTCGGGCGGGCCGGTGATCGACCGGCTGGGCAACCTCGTCGGCGTCCTGTCGGAGACGGACTGCCTCGCCGCCGAGATGCAGGCGGGATACCACGGCTCGCGCGGCGGGCGCGTACGCGACTTCATGTGCACGGACTTCGAGTCGGTGGACCTGGAGGACAGCATCATGGACATCGCGCGCCTGCTGCATCGCGAGGGGCGCTTCTACTACCGCGGCCTGCCGGTGATGAAGAACAGCCGCGTAGTGGGCAACATCAGCCTGCGGGACGTTCTCAAGGCCCTGCAGGAAATGGAACGCGACGAAAACTGAGCGGGGAGACCGGTCATGCGATTCGACCAGACGGGCGAAGTGCTGGGATACATCGAGCGGTTTCACGAGAAGCTGGCAGACGACTATTCGGATCTCGGGAAACGCATCAAGAGCGCCCGTTCGCGCATGCTGCTGGACTACATGAGCGGGCGGGAAACCCGGCTGGCGGACGCTGTCCGCAAGTTCGCGCACGACTCTTCCGACCCCGCCCTCAAGGAATGGGATCCCTTCAACATCGACGACAGCGGCATCCAGGCGCGCATCAGGGAAGGACTGGGCGAGGAGGCGAGCGCCGACGAGTTGCTGGGACTTGCGCTGGAAGTGCTCGCCTGGCTGGAGGGCCTGTTCCTGCGGCTCGAGGCCAAGAGCGGCACGCCCGAGCAGAAGGAGTTGTTCGCGGCCCTGCGCGAGCGCACCGATCGCGAGAAGCACAAGCTGGCGCGCAACGCCAACATGCTGCTGGATTTCTAGGCGGGCGGGGCTCGGGCGTCAGCCGCCGGCGACGGCCGGGATGATGGCCAGCACATCGCCGTCGGCAAGCCGCGTTTCGAGACCGTCGAGCCGACGCATGTTGCGCTCGCCGACGAAGACATTGACGTAGGGCCGCAGTTCGCCTTCCGGCGTCATGATCCGGGCACGCAAGGCGGCGCGGTCCTGCCCCAGCCTGTCCAGCGCCTGGGCGACCGTTTCCGCCTCAAGCGACAGTTCCGCAGCCTGGTCCACGAACGGCCGCAGCGGCGGGGGAATTTGCAGGGTGATCCGGCTCATGTGCTGATTTTCGCCGCCGGGGCCTGTCGCATGCAAGCCGGGCGCGGACTGTCCGTCGATGGCCGGCCCCGGAAGAGGCGCCGCAGAGATACGCCTCAGGAAGACGTCGCAGCAGGACGCCGGCGGCACTCAGCGCCGGATGACGGCGACCACCGGATCGGGCCGGTTCAGGCGCGCGAGCACCACGCGGTCGAAGCGGGACGTCAGGCGCAACGCTTCTGCGGCGGCCTCAGTGGCGAGGCGCTGGCGTTCCGGGTCGTCGACCATGTTGATCACCGGCACCACGCGCGCGTCCCCGGCGCCTTTCAGCAGGCCTTCGTCGCTGGCCAGCAGCCGCGCGGCGTGCGCGGGGGTGAACGCTTCTCCCGGCCCGGCGCCGGTCAGCGCGGCGAGTCGCTCGACCCGGTGGGCGATGCGGTCGCCCAGAGCTTCGCCGAGTGCGCGCGCCGACAGCACCGGAATCAGCGTATTCATGCCGGGCGTCAGCACCGGCTCGTCGGCCGCGGGCGCTTTGACCCAGCGCATGCGCGCGCCGTCCGCCTTGACCAGGCTCAGGTCGAAACCGGATTTTTCATGCAGCGCGGCGATGGTTCCGCCGGAGACGCCCCTCAGGCGGCCGGGCTTGTCGCCGGGGCAGGCATAGGCGACCAGGGGCGCGGGGCCGACTGAATCGAGTTCGGCCTGCAGCCGATTTTCCGGCGCGATCACCACCCGCGCGCCCATCGCCTCCGGCGGCGGCAGGCTGTGCACCGTGGTGGTGAAAGCGACGCGGCCCGGGTGTCGCGATGCGATGGCGAACAGCACGCTCTTCTTGCCGCCCGCGCCGACCGCGCAGATGATTCCGCGACGCGCTTCAAGCAGGTCGAGGAACTCGATTTCTGCGGTCATCGCGCGTCCTCCACGGCCCTGACCGACAGGATTCGCGGCAGGAAACCGGCGAGCAGGGACCAGTGGTTGCCGCTGTCCCGGCTGGCGAAAAGATGCCCGCCCGAGGTGCCGAAGAAAACGCCGCCGGCGCTGTCCGTGTCCAGCGCCTCGCGCAGGACCGTCACCCAGGCATGCGCCTGCGGCAGCCCGGCGCTCCTGGACTCCCAGCTCGCCCCGGCGTCCTCGCTGCGATAAACGCGCAGCCGTCCGTCCACCACGGTGCGCATGTGCGAGTCCGATTCCGGCACCTGGTAGACGACGTCCGGGTCGCGCGGGTCCACGGCGATGGCATAGCCGAAGTTGCCGGGCAGGCCGGCCGTGATCTCCGTCCAGCTGCGGCCGCCATCGTCGCTGCGCCAGGTGCCGTGGTAGCACTGGCGATAAAGCCGGTCCGGGCGCGCCGGGTGCATCACCAGCCGATGGACGTTGTGGCCGCTTGCGGGGAATGGCACGGGCAGGTTCTCCGCTCGGACGCCGGTGTTGGCCGGCGTCCAGCTGCGGCCGCCGTCCTCGCTGCGGTATACGCCGCCGGCGGAGATGGCCACCCACACGCGCGCCGGATTGCCCGGATCAACGCAGATGGAATGCAGCGAGAAACCGCCCCGGGCCG
>DATFKW010000017.1:0-7975 GCA_035268405.1 Gammaproteobacteria bacterium | reverse complement strand
CAGGACGAGGTCGAACAGGTTGTCGACGTTCTGCATGCAATCTTCGACGGTGATCCGGGCCATGGTTCTCTCTGCGGGATGGTGGGGCCCCTGGCGGGGCTAGCGCTTCATACTAACGGAATAGGCTCCCGTGCTGCCAGTCGCCGGGAGCGGCGCTCTCCGGCGGCGCCCCCGGCCGCCTCATTCCAGCAGGGCGTCGATGACGGGACGCAGTTCCGGCCGGTCGGCGCGGCAGAATTCTCCGTGGCCGCGGACGATGCCGGACAGCGCTTCCAGGGCGGTCGCGAAATCGTCGTTGACCACCACGAAGTCGAACTCGTCCCAGTGCGAGATATCCGTCTCCGCATCCGCCAGGCGGCGCCGGATGACGGTCTCGCTGTCCGTGCCCCGGCCGCGCAGGCGGCGCTCCAGCTCGGCGCGCGACGGCGGCAGGATGAAGATGCTGACCGATTCCGGCATGGCGGCGCGCACCTGCCGGGCGCCCTGCCAGTCGATCTCCAGCACCACGCCGTGGCCTTTCGCCAGCAGCGACTCCACCTGCGCCCGGGACGTGCCATAGAAGTTGTCGAACACCTGCGCATGCTCCAGGAATGCGTCCTCGCTGATCATCCGCCGGAATGCCTCCGGCGGGACGAAGAAGTAGTGCTGCCCCTCGTGCTCGCCCGGCCGCCGTGCCCGCGTCGTGTAGGACACGGAAAAGCGCAGTTCCGGCTCGCGCTCCATCAGCGCGCGGACCAGCGAAGTCTTGCCTGCCCCGGAGGGCGCGGAAATCACGAACAGCCTGTTTTGCGCGCTCAAGCGGTTTTCACTCGATGTTCTGGACCTGTTCACGCATCTGCTCGATCAGCACCTTGAGCTCGACCGCGATGCGCGTGCTGCTGCTGTCGACCGACTTGGAGCCCAGCGTGTTGGCTTCGCGGTTGAATTCCTGCATGAGGAAATCGAGCCGGCGGCCGTTGGCCTCCGCCGCGCCCGCGGCGAGGATGCGCCGCACTTCGGCCACGTGGCTGTCGAGGCGGTCGATCTCCTCGTCCACGTCCATCTTGCCGAGCTGGATCGCCAGTTCCTGTTCAAGGCGCTGCGGCTCTGCCTCCACGTCCAGCGCCGCCAGGCGGTCCAGCAGCCGCGCCCGCAGCCCGGCGCGGATCTCCGGCAGGTCCGCGCGCAGTTCATCCAGCAGCGCGGCGACGCCGTCGCAGCGCTCCTGCAGCGCGGCGGCCATGTGCTCTCCCTCGCGCCGGCGCGCTGCGTCGAGTTCGTCCAGCGCGGTGGCCAGTGTGGATTCCGCCAGCTCCGCCACCGGCTCGAGGTCGCGCTCGCGCTCGCGAACCACGCCGGGCCAGCGCAGCAGGTCGATGGCCCCCGGCGGCGGGAGTTCGCCGACGCGCGCGCTGATCTTCTGCGCGGCTTCGGCCACGCCGGCTGCCAGTTCCAGGTCCAGCGACAGCTCGCGGTCGCTGGCCGCCTCCCAGCGGACACGCAACCCGCAGTCCACCTTGCCCCGCTTCAGGCGCGCCGCGACCTGGCGGCGCAGGCGGGTCTCCAGGACGCGCAGGTCCTCCGGCAGCCGCAGCCCGATTTCCAGGTAACGGTGGTTGACCGAACGCAGCTCCCAGGCGACGGAACCCCAGGGGGCGTCACGCTCGATGCGCGAAAAACCCGTCATGCTCCGGATCATTGCTGCCTTTACCTGCCCTGCTGCGCGTATACTTGCGGGTTTCCGGCCCGCGGGCCGGCGCGTCAGTCTAGCAGAAGGCCGGGGAAATCATTGCGCTTCGAAACAGCCGAAATCAGTCTCCTCGGTGACCGCGAGGAAAACCAGGACCGGGCGGCGATCTGCACGCAAAACGGCGCCGTCTTCCTGATCGTGGCCGACGGAATGGGCGGTCACGAGGGCGGCGCGCTGGCGGCCGAGACCGCGGTAAAGTCGCTGCGCGAGCGCTTCGACGCGCACGCGCCGCAAGGCGACGACGAGGCTTTTCTGCGCGAGTCGATGGAACTCGCCCACGACGCCGTGGTGGCCGCCGGCGAGCAGGCCGGCATCGGCAGCCGGCCGCGCACCACCTGCGCCGCCTGTCTCGTGCATGAGGGCGTGGCGCGCTGGGTCCACGTCGGCGACTCCCGCATCTATTACGCGCGCTCCGGCGAGCTGGTGACGCGCACCCGCGACCACACGCCGGTGGAGAGCCTGCTCCAGGACGGCCTGATCACCGAGGAAGAGATCGCCGGCCACCCGATGCGCCACTATGTCGAGTACTGCCTGGGCGGCGTTTCCGAGCGGCCGCTGGTCAGCGTCTCGGAACCCCATGCGCTGGCGGAGGGCGACCTTTTGCTGGTCTGCTCGGACGGGCTGTGGTCGGGGCTGGACGATGCCGACATCGCCAGGGGGCCGGCCGACGCGTCGGCCCTGGACGACTGGCTGGCGCGGATCGCCAGCCGCGCGGTGCGCATGTCCACGCCCTACAGCGACAACACGACCGCCGCCGCCCTGTGGGCGCGGGCGGACTGAAGAACTCGAGGGGAGAATGTCTTGGTGAGACCCAGCGGCCGAAACCCCGACGAGCTGCGCGCGGTGCGCTTCGAGCGCGGTTACCAGCGTTATGCGGAAGGCTCGGTGCTGGTCGAGTTCGGCGCCACGCGAGTGCTGTGCTCTGCAAGCGTCGAGGAGCGGGTGCCGCACTTTCTCAAGGGCAAGGGCCAGGGCTGGGTCACGGCCGAGTACGGCATGCTGCCGCGGGCCACCCATACCCGCAACCAGCGCGAGGCGGCGCGCGGCCGGCAGGGCGGACGCACCCTCGAGATCCAGCGGCTCATCGGCCGCAGCCTGCGGGCCGTACTCGACCTCAAGGCGCTGGGCGAGCGCACCATCACCGTCGACTGCGACGTGCTGCAGGCCGACGGCGGCACGCGCACGGCCGCGATCACCGGCGCCTACGTGGCGCTGTCTGACGCGCTGCGCCAGCTCAGGCGCAAGGGACTGCGCGTGGACCCGCTGCACGGCCAGGTGGCCGCGGTGTCGGTCGGTATTTATCGCGGCACGCCGGTACTGGACCTGGATTATGCGGAAGACTCCGAAGCGGAGACCGACATGAACGTGGTGATGAACGACGCCGGTGCCTTCGTCGAGGTGCAGGGAACCGCCGAGGGGCACGCCTTCCACCGCGCCGAGCTCGAGCGGCTGCTGGACCTGGCCGCGGGCGGTGTGCAGGCGCTAGTGGCCCTGCAGCGGGAAGCCCTGCAGGAATGACCGGAGCGCGGCGTTTCGTGCTGGCCACCGGCAACGCCGGCAAGGCGCGGGAGATCGGCGCGCTGCTGGGGGCGGCCGGCATCGAGATCCTGTCGCAAGCGGAGTTCGGGCTGGCGTCCGCGGCGGAGACCGGCGCCACTTTCGTCGAGAACGCCCTGTTGAAGGCGCGGCATGCCTCCGCCGGCAGTGGCCTGCCCGCCATCGCGGACGACTCGGGCCTGGTGGTGGACGCGCTGGGCGGCGCCCCGGGCATCCACTCGGCGCGCTACTCGGACGACGGCGGTGATGCGGCGAATGTCGCAAAGCTGCTGGAGGAGCTGGGCGAACTGCCCGCAGAGCAGCGCGGCGCGCGCTTCGTCTGCCTCGCCGTGCTGCTGCGACACCCGGCCGACCCCCTGCCGGTCCTGTGCCACGGCGTCTGGGAAGGCCGCATCGCGACAGCGCCTCGAGGAACGGGCGGTTTCGGCTACGATCCCGTGTTCATCCCGGCGGGCCACGACTGCAGCGCCGCGGAACTCGAGCCGGGCGAGAAGAACCGGCTCAGCCACCGCGGCCGGGCTTTCGGCTGCCTGCTGGAGAGCCTGCAAGCCGATGGCGCCGCCCGGCCCGCCCGGCACGGCGACCGGGAGGCCGCGGACCGCGGAGGTGCGGCATAGCCGGGCGCCGGCGATCAATACCGCCGCTGGGCGTGTACGTCCACTTGCCCTGGTGCGTGCGCAAGTGTCCCTACTGCGATTTCAACAGCCACGAGCTGCGCGGCGCGGCGCCTTTCGAGGCCTATGTGGACGCGCTCCTGGAGGACCTTGAGGAAGAGCTGCCGCAACTCGACGGTCGCAGCGTGGCGAGCGTGTTCTTCGGCGGGGGCACTCCAAGCCTTTGCCCGCCCCCGCTGATCGGCCGCTTTCTCGAGGGCCTTGCCGCCCGTCTGCCGGTTGTCCCTGGCGCCGAGGTGAGCCTGGAGGCGAACCCGGGCGCGGTCGAGCACGGTCGCTTCAGCGAGTTCGCGGCGGCGGGCGTGAACCGCGTTTCGCTGGGCGTGCAGAGCTTTCAGCCCCGCTTGCTGCAAGCGATCGGCCGGATCCACTCCGCGGACGAGTCGCATGCGGCCATCGAGGCATTGCGCCGGGCGGGGATCGACAATTTCAACCTGGACATCATGTACGGCCTGCCCGGCCAGTCGGCGCAGGAAGCCGCCGCGGATCTTGCCGCCGCCCTGCTGGCCGGCCCGGCGCACCTGTCCCTGTACCAGTTGACCCTGGAGCCCGGCACGCCCTTTCACCGCCGGCCGCCCGGGTTGCCCGACGAGGATCTCTGCTGGCAGATGGAGGCGGCCGCGGTGACGCGATTGCGGGACGCCGGCTACCACCGTTACGAGGTGTCGGCCTGGGCACGACCCGGTCGCGAGTGCCGGCACAACCTGAACTACTGGTCTTTCGGGGATTACCTCGGCCTGGGCGCGGGCGCGCACGGCAAGCTCAGTCTCGAAGACGGCCGCAGCGTGCGCCGCCGTCGGCAGCGGCGTCCGCTGGTCTGGCTGGAGGGACCGCGACTCGAGGCGGAGGAGGTCCTGGACCCGGAGACGCTGCGCTTCGAATTCATGCTCAATGCCTTGCGGCTGGAAGACGGTTTCGGGCTGGACGTTTTCGAGGCCCGCACCGGTTTGCCTGCCTCCGCGGTGCTGCCCCTGCTGGAAAAAGGCCGCGCGCGCGGCCTGCTGGAGCCCGACGAGCCGCGGCACTGGCGGGCCACGCCCCTGGGCCGGCGCTTCCTCAACGACGCCCAGGCGCTTTTTTTGCCGGCCAGCGGCGCCTGAAGCGCGGGACTTATGCACATGGCGGGACCGCCGGCGAACGCCGTGGTCGAGGCGCGCCCGGATGACCGCCACCGCGCCGGATAATTGCGCCCGGAAAACCGCAAGCCACTGTTTTTGCTAGCCAGCAGCATGGCTGGTCGCTTTTTGACCAACTTGAGTCGCAAGCGGTATTTGTCGATGCGAACAAAACTCATCAAGCGTTCATCCACAAAGTTTTCCACAGCTTTTGTGGATAAAACACGAAAGCCTATGGCGGAGTTGTGATTAGCCGGCAGAACTTAAAGTTGTTCCTCAAGAGTTTGCTGCAGCGCATGATCTGCTTGCGGCGCACGACTCTGGCCAGAAGCCTCGCCTCGCTTGCTGTCAGCAAGGCGAGCCGTTATTATGGCGAGCTTTTCCACATATTCCGTATCCCGGAAGGCCGATCATGAAGCCGAACATGCATCCCGAATACAAGCAGATCAAAGTTGTCTGCAGCTGCGGCAATACCTTCGAGACGCGCTCCACGCTGGGCGAAGAGCTGCACGTCGAGGTCTGTTCCCAGTGCCACCCGTTCTACACGGGCAAGCAGAAGATCATCGATGCCGGCGGTCGAGTCGACAAGTTCCGCCGCAAGTACGGCGGAATGAGCGCCTGAAGCCGCCTGTTGCAGGCCCATAGCTCGAGAAAGGGCGTCCCTGCGGGACGCCCTTTTTTGTGCCCGCCGCTGCCGTCTGCTGACCCCGTCCATTGTTTCTGTCCGTTGATTGGGGGTTTGCCTTATAATTACCGGCTCTCCGCCTGAAACAGCCGCATCCTCCGCACGCACCAGGAAGGCCAGCATGAGCGAAAAGACTCTTACCCTCATCGACGAGCAAGGCGGGCAACGCCTCGAAATGCCGGTTCGAAGCGGCACGGTCGGGCCCGACGTGGTGGACATAGGCGGCCTGTCCGGGAAGATGGGGATGTTCACGCTGGATCCCGGCTTCGTGTCCACGGCCAGTTGCGAGAGCCGCATCACCTACATCGACGGCAGCGAGGGCGTGCTGCTCTACCGGGGCTACCCGGTGGACCAGCTGGCCGAGCGCAGCAGCTTCCTGGAGGTCGCTTACCTGCTGCTGCAAGGGGAGCTCCCCACGCGCGCAGAGCTGGAAAGCTTCACCCACATCATCACGACGCACACCATGCTCAACGAGACCCTGTTGCGTCACTTCAACGGTTTCCACCACAACGCCCACCCGATGGCGATGCTGTCGTCGGTGGTCGGCTCGATGTCCGCCTTCTACCACGACTCCACCGACATCGAGAATCCGCGTCACCGGGAGATTTTCGCGCACCGCATCATCGCTAAGATCCCGACGATCGCGGCGGCGGCCTATAAGCACTCCGTCGGCCAGCCCTTCGTCTATCCGCGCAACGAGCTGGAATATTGCAGCAACCTGTTGCACATGTTCTTCGCCGTGCCCTGCGCCGATTACCGCATCGACCCGGTGGCCGCCGAGGCGCTCGACCTGCTGTTCATCCTGCACGCCGACCACGAGCAGAATGCGAGCACGTCCACGGTGCGCCTGGCGGGCAGCTCCGGCACCAATCCCTATGCCGCGATCTCGGCGGGCATCGCCACCCTGTGGGGACCGGCGCACGGCGGCGCCAACGAGGCGGTGCTGAACATGCTCGAGCAGATCGGCTCGGTGGACAACATCCCGAAGTTCATCGCCAAGGCCAAGGACAAGGACGACCCCTTCCGGCTGATGGGCTTCGGCCATCGCGTCTACAAGAACTTCGACCCGCGCGCCAAGCTGATCCGCACCATGTGCCACAAGGTGCTGAACCGCCTGGGCCATACCGACTCCCCCCTGTTCGAGCTCGCGCTGCGGCTGGAGGAGATCGCGCTCGAAGACGAGTATTTCATCGAGCGGAAGCTCTACCCGAACGTCGATTTCTACTCGGGCATCATCTACCGCGCCATCGGCATTCCAACGTCGATGTTCACGGTGATGTTCGCCATTGCGCGCACCGTCGGCTGGGTGGCGCACTGGCAGGAGATGATCGTGGACCCGAAGCGCCGCATCGGCCGCCCGCGCCAGCTTTATACCGGCGCGGCGAAGCGCGACTACACGCCCATCGAGCGACGCTGACCCGGCGCTCCGGGGTCGCGCTCAGTCCTGCTCCGCGAGCAGGGCCTCGACTTCCGCGGCCCGGGCCCGCTGCATCGGCCCGCCGTTGATCGGGCAGAGCGGCGCCTGGCGTAAGCCGCCCTCCGGAAAAACGACGGCTTCCACCTTGGTTTCGCCGGCCTCGAATTCGAAGGTGGGATAGCTGGCGTGCTCTCCCTGGGCGAGGCGCAGGCGCCGCTCGCCGCTGCGGTACCTGATACCGCGCTCCATCAGCAGGAATGCAACTTCCTCGGGCGTGGGGGCGAACAGGTGCAGCGACACGTCGCTGTGCGGAGTCGCCGTCCCGGCCAGCACCGGCCCGACCAGCCTGGGCTGGAACGCTGCCAGCAGGCGCATGGCTTGCAGCGCCGTGTGCCGCAGGGCCTGCAGGTTGTCCTCGTGCGCCTGGCCGCCGAACAGGCGCTGTTGTGCCGACAGGGCGTCGGCAATTTCCTGGTTGGTCGGCAGCGAGTGCCGGTCCACGACCCCGAGCCTGTCGGCCGCCTTGCGCTTGGCGAGCAGGAAGTCGCGCACGCCCTGCTCCCGCATGATGCGGCCGGCTTCCTCGGCGACTCGCGCGCGCGTCTCGCCACTCCTGGATGTGGAACGCCTGGGCATGACTCCTCCCCGGGCCGCGGCCGGCGGCCCCTCAGAACAAGGGCTCTTCTTCCAGCGGGTCGCGCCCGTCCGGGAAATCCTCTTCTCCCGGCTCCGGCGGCTCGGGCACCCGTCCCACGCGGAAGGTTTCGAAGATGGCGCCGCGGGCTCCGGCGGGCGCGA
>DATFKW010000016.1:0-9430 GCA_035268405.1 Gammaproteobacteria bacterium | reverse complement strand
CGACATCGGCGCGGAGCTCTTCTCGCCGCGCCGTCGCTTCACCGTCACGGGCAGCGGCGAGCCGCAACCCGGGACTTTCTACCTGGCCGAGGGCACTCGCAACAGCGCCCGGGAATATTTCCTGGTGCCGCACTTCGGTTATAACCGCGCGATCAGCGACACGCAGACGCTGGACCTGACCGTCTTCGGCAACGGCGGCATGAACACCACCTGGGACGGCGCAGACGGCGGGCCCTTTTTCGACGGCAAGGCGGGCGTCGACCTGGCACAGCTGTTCGTCGCGCCCAGCTGGAGCTGGCAGTTCAGGCCCGGACATTCCCTGGGCATCGCGCCGATCTTCGCCTGGCAGCGCTTCGAGATCGAGGGCGTGGGCAGCTTCGCGCCCTTCTCCTCCGATGCCGCCGCGCTGTCCGCCAACGGCCATGACACGGCCGCCGGTTACGGACTGCAACTCGGCTGGCAGGGCGAGATCACCCCCACGCTGCGAGGCGGACTGAGCTGGCGCAGCCGCATCTACATGGACGAGTTCGACAGCTACCGCGGCCTGTTTGCTGAACAGGGCGATTTCGACATCCCCCAGATGATCAACGCAGGGCTCGCCTGGAGCGGCATCCGCGATCACACCCTGTTGCTGGACCTCCAGCACATCCGCTACAGCGAGGTGAAAAGCGTCGGCGCCGCCCTGCTGCCCAACCTGGTGACGGCGCCGCTGGGCGACGACGCGGGCGCCGGCTTCGGCTGGCGCGACGTGACCGTCGTAAAGTTCGGCTGGCAGTGGCGACAGGACGACCGGAACACCTGGCGGGCCGGCGCGAGCTACGGTCGGCAGCCGATCCCGGCCTCCGAGGTGCTGTTCAACATCCTCGCGCCGGGCGTGCAGGAATGGCATTTCAGCGGCGGCTTCAGCCGGCGCCTCGGCGAAAACTTCACGCTTTCCGGCATGGCTTTTTATTCGCCCTCCAAGACCGTGCGCGGCGACAACCCGCTCGGCCCCGGCCAGTCCATCGCGCTGCGCATGTACCAGCTGGGCGCCTCGCTGAGCCTCGCCCGGCACTTCTAGAGTGATGCAGAGGAGACTTCGGACATGACTGATTTCACGCCCTGGAGCGCGCTCGCGGGCGGCGCGCTCATCGGCCTGGCCTCCGCGGTGCTGCTGCTCTTCAGCGGCCGCGTTGCGGGCGTTTCCAGCATTACGGCCGGCCTGCTGAGCAAGCAAAGCGGCGGCAACGGCTGGCGGCTGGCCTTCCTCGGCGGCCTGGTGATCGGCGTGTGGGTCTACGGCGCGCTGGGCGGAAGTCTCGACCAGGTGCGGATCGACGCCGGCTGGCCGTTGCTGGTGATCGGCGGGCTGCTGGTGGGCTTCGGCACGCAACTGGGCGGCGGCTGCACCAGCGGCCACGGCGTCTGCGGCATCAGCCGTTTCTCGTCGCGCTCCATCGTCGCCACGGCGCTGTTCATGGCCAGTGCCGGCGTAACGGTGTTCCTGGCGCGTCACGCGATCGGGGGTGGCGCATGAACCGCCAGCGTCTCGCGGTGCTGTCCGTGGCGCTGCTCATACCGCTGCTGAGCGGCGTCATCTTCGGCCTTGGCCTGGCGGTCAGCCAGATGATCAACCCGGCCAAGGTGCTGGCCTTCCTGGACGTGGCCGGTGCGTGGGATCCCAGCCTGGCGCTGGTGATGGCCTCCGCGCTGCTGGTGATGGGCGTGGCCTGGCGGCTGCAGCGGCGCCGCGTGCAGGCGGCCGCGCCGGCCGGGCTGTCGGCGCAGCCTGCCGGAAGCGCGCCAAAGGCCGGCATCGACACGCCGCTGACCACCGGCGCGGTGATCTTCGGCGCGGGCTGGGGCCTGGTGGGCTTTTGCCCGGGCCCTGCCCTCGCCGCGCTCGCGCTGTTCAGGCCCGAGCCGCTGGTGTTCGTCGCCGCCATGCTGGCGGGCATGCAGCTCCACCGCGCGTGGCAGTCGCGCGACCGCGACCGCGATTCCGAGGCCGATCCTGGTGCCGATCAGCTCAAGGCAACGGCACCGGCCGACTAGCCCCCATGCCCGGCCCGAGCACCAGCGCGTTCTCCAGGATGCGCATGGCGCCCAGCTGGGCCGCGCGGAAGGCCGGCATGCTGGCAAACAGGATCACCTGTCCGCGGCCGACGCTTTCGCGCGTCATCCATGCGGCGGAGGCGATGCGCTGGCGCGCTTCCGGCCAGACCAGTCCCGACATGCGGACCCGCAAGGCCTGCCCGTCCGGCACGGGCGCCCAGTTCAGCATGCCGCCCGTCTCGTCGTTTGAACGATCACTCGAGCGCTCGTCCTCCGCGTCGTCGTAGACGCCGATGCGCAGCGGCGCCTCGGCAGGCGGCGCGGCCAGCAGCACGGGGGAGTTGTAGAACAGCACCGGCAACACCGGCGCGGTGCCGGCCGCCAGCCAGTGCTCCGTATCCACGCGCGCACCCACCAGCGCCCCGGAAGGCATCAGCAGCTTTTGCCAGTCATCGATGCGCTTGCGTTCCTCGGGCCCGGGCAGTGACTCGAAGTCCTGCCAGGGGGTGTCGATTTCGCTCGCGGCCTCGTGTCCCCAGGTGAGCGCCTCGGCCGGCAGCGGCTGCCCGGCCAGCCATTCACGGTGAATGGCGTCCTGGTAGGGCCCCAGGTCCTCGGCGATGACCGCCTCGATGGGGCGCGTGGCGACCATCGGCTCGTCTGCGCCCAACAGCGCGCGCGCCGAGTTGCCCACAGCGATCAGCGTGCCGCCCGCGCGCACCCACGCTTCCAGCGTGTCCGTCATGCCCTCGGGCAGGCCGTCGGATCCCCAGCGTTCCGGCAGATAGATGACGTTGTAGCGGCGCAGGTCCATCGCGCCGATGCGATTTTCATCCAGGTGGCTGTGGCGCAGCCCCAGGCGTTGGTCCAGCAGGTACCAGGCCGCGCCGTAATCCAGCATGTTGTTCATTCCCCGCGACAACAGCGCGATGTTCGGCTTGGCGAGCAGCTGCCAGTGTCGTCCGCCCAGGTCCGCGAGCTCGCCGGGCGCACGACCGTGCGTGATGCCGTGCAGCCGCAGGCCGAGCTCGGCCGCCACCTCGTGCGCCGCGGACCGCCAGCCTTCAGCTCCGCGGTTGTCGTCGAGCATCACCGCCACCGAGCCGAGCGGCAGCTCGTGGCCGTCCAGGCGCGAGGCCTTGTCCGTGCCGCGCACGAAATAGCCGCGCTCCATCATGCGCCCGGCGAAGGCCGGCGCGCGGTCGTCGGCGCCCGAGACCGCCAGCGCGATCAGCCGGTCGTCATCGGCGGCTGTCGTTGCGGCGGTTTCCGCCTGAACCGTCCTCACCTCGGCCAGCGCGCGCTCCAGGTCCAGCGGCTCCAGCTTGCTGTCCAGGTGCTGCGGCACGCTGAGCGCCTCCAGCCCGAACATCATCGAGATGTTCCAGGCGGTGGCGTCGTACATGGTGCTGCGGCCTTCCTTGAGCACGCGCTTGCGCTCTTTCTGCAGCGTGCTGTCCGTCATGCGCGGATCGAACTCGAACATGGCGGCCAGGAGGCGCGCCTCCGGCTGCCGGTTGCGCAGCACGATACTGCCCTCGGGCAGCGCCACGTCGCGCAGCTCGCGCCCGAGCTGGTCCACGGCCGTGCGGACGCGCAGCTCGCCGGTCAGGCGGTGGGCCTCGAAGCCCTGGATGCGCAGCAGGTCATAGAGATCGGCCATGCGCCGCCGGTTATCGGTGGGCAGGATGACGAAGCTGCGGTCGCTGTAAGGCCCGCGCGCCGAACTCACTTCGGCACGGTCCTTGCTGAAGGCCTCCAGCATCGACCCGCGCTCGCGACGCAGGGTCTCCAGGTTGGCGAAAGACGAGATCACCTGCTGGTGCACGGAGCGGCGATAGCTGATCAGGTTCGAGTGCCGCTGCACGCCGTCCTCCGCCAGCCTCGCCTGCTCGTAGAGTATGCCCTGCGCGCCGCGCAGCGCCGCCCAGGCATCCGTGTAGCCCGGATACCAGTCCTCGTGCCACTCGCCGGAATAATAGGGATAGCCGTAGCGGTCGAACGCGACCGCCTGGTCGTCGGCGAAGACATTGCCCATGCTGTAACGGTTGGGCGGCAGATGCGGGTTGTGCGGCTCGCGCGCCGGCGAGAACAGGTAGGTGTCCTGGGCCTGCATCTCGTGCGCGTCCACCAGCAATATCGGCCGCCACTCGGCGATCGCGGCGATGCGCCCGCGCGTTTCCGGGTGGCGGGCATAGATCCAGTCGCGGTTCAGGTCGAACAGGTAATGGTTGCCGCGCCCGTAGGGCCAGTAACCCGTGTGCAAGAGGGACTGGTCGTCCACGTTCGGGTGCGCGCCGCGCGTCTCGGCCATGCTCTTGATGAAGCGTGCCCGGCCGTCCGGGTTCATGCTCGGATCGACGATCACCACCAGGTCTTTCAGCAGGCCCTCGGTGGTCGCGGAACGGTCGGCCGCCAGGTGATGCATCACGGCAAGCGCGGCGTCCGAGCCCGAGGTTTCGTTGCCGTGGATCGAATAGGCCAGCCAGGCCACGCCCGGGAGCTGCTCCACCAGTTCGGCGCGCCGCGCTACGCTGGTGTCGCGCGGGTCGGCCAGTGCCGCCATGCCCGCCTTGATCTCCGCGCTGCGCGCCAGGTTCTCCGGGCTGGAGATCACCAGGTAGACCAGCGGCCGATCCTCGTAGCTGCGCGCGTATTCCACCAGCTCGACGCGCGGCGAAGCGGCCGCCACCTCGCGGGCGTAGGCCGCGATCTGCGCCGGACTGGCGGCCCGCTCGCCCAAGGGGAACCCGAGTACGGCCTCGGGGGCCGGGATCGCCGGGTCGTGGTCTGCGCCCGCGGGGTAAAGAGACTCCGTGTAATCCAGTCCCGGCAGGGGCGAAGGCTCGGGCACGGGGTACGGCGTCTGCGCGCTCGCGGTCACTGCCGCCGCCAGTGCGGACAGCATCAGGAAAGTTCGGAACATGGAAGATAGCCCCCGCAGGCGATACATATTTTGGCGGTGCGTATGCTGGCGATACGTATATTAAGGTTGTCTTTTATACCTGCCGGCGCCCGCCCGGTCTACTGGCCCACGGCCTCTTCCATCAGAGCGCGCCAGCGCTCGAAGCGCGCCCGCAATTCGTCCGCGTGCCCGGCCCGGAAAGCCGCCGCCGGGGCGCTCGGCGGCCGGTGATCCTGGAGCAGCCACGCAACTCCGCGTGCCGTCGCCTCGCGCTCCGCCGGCCGCTCGACCGGCAGTCCCGACAGGTCCGCCAGCCGCTGGCAGAGGCCGTCCAGGCCCGCGAGACCGCCGCTGATCGAGATGCGCGTTGCGGCCGCCTCGCCGGCCCCCCCGGCGCGGTCGATCGCCTCTATATTCAGCTGCAAAAGGAAAGCGATGCTTTCCAGCACGGCCACGGCCTGCGAAGGAAGGTCTGCGGGGGCGCTGAAGTGCGACGCGCAGTCCGCGCGCCAGAAGGGCGAGCCCAGCCCGCCCACGCCGTTGACGAACAACGGCGGCGCAATGTTGCCGGACAGCCAGCCAGGCAAGCTCTTTACCAGCGCCTCGACGGCGACGCCGTGGCGTTCGGCCAGCCACTCGAGCGCGGCGCCGGCGCCGTTCACCGTCCCTTCCAGCACGAACATGCGCTGATCCTCGTACTGCCACGCGATGCCGCGCAACAGCCGGGTGTCCGCCGGCGGCGCCTCAGCGCGCACCCGTTGCACGAAGGCGCCGGTGCCGATGTTCACGAACAGCGTGGCGGGATCGGGCCGGCCGCCCGCGAACAGGGCCGCCGACTGGTCGCCGGTGCTCACCGCGAGTTTCGTTTGCAGGCCCTCCAGGCGCAGCGTGCCGAAGTCGTGGCGGCTCGCCACGCAGCGCGGCAGCCACTCGCGCTCGATCCCGAAGGCTTCGAGCATCTCGGCCGACCAGTCGCCGGTGCGCAGGTCCCACAGCAGGGTGCGCGCCGCGTTCGCGGGATCCACCAGGCAGGGCTGCTCCTCCAGCAGCCGGTGCAGCAGGAAGCTGGCCAGCGGCCCGCAGCACAGGCCGCCGGCATCCGCGGCGCGGCGCACTTCGGGCAGGTGATCCAGGCACCAGCGCAGCTTGCTGGCGCCGTAGTGCGGCGAGGCCACCAGGCCGGTCACTGCGCGCACCCGCGCGGGGTCGAGGTCCTGCGCGGCCAGCCAGGCCGCGTTGCGCCGATCCTGCCAGGAAAGCACGGGCGAGAGCGGTTCTCCGCTGAGCCGGTCCCAGCAAACGACGCTGGAGCGCTGCACGGCGAGCCCCGCGCTGCCGAATGCACCTGGGGCAAGATCGCCGGCCGCCGAATCGCGCGCCGCCGGGCCGCTCGATGCCGGCGCGCTGGCGGCGATGCCCTCCGTGGACAGCGCCATGCGGATCGCGCCGCGCAGCGAGGCAAGAATTTCGAGCGGATCGTGCTCTACCCAGCCCGGTGACGGCCGAAAACTGCGGACCGCCGCCTCGCCGCGGGCCGACACGCGCCCGGCGGCGTCGAACAGCAGCGCCTTGCTGGCATGGCTGCCCTGGTCGAGCGCAAGCGTGAAAGGCGGGGCCGGGTCAGGCATCAGTGCATTGTCCGCATGCCGGACCCGGCCCCCGTGCTCACTGCTCGCTGATGGTGATCTCCCCGCCGGGCAGGAGATTGGCGGCGATGTCCGCCTCGTCGAAATAGAGCTGGCGGAAGTCCTTGTTGGAGTAGCGCAGGTTCTGGTCGTTGAAGAAGGGCGAATCCGGATCGACGGACTGCGAATAGCTCACGAGGCCGTAGCCCACCGGACCCTCGTCCGTGAACTCGAGGCCGAAGTGCCAGCTGGTGCCCCGCGCCATCAGCCAGCCCTCGCCGGGCGTGGCCGAGAGTCCCGCCGTCTGCGGGATCGTCGCGGGCGCCACCCGCGGCAGGCGCGTGTCCTCGGCCACCGGCGAAGTCACCACGCCGATGGCGTTGAACGCGCCGTCCAGGCTGCCGTTGCCGCCATGCCAGGGGAAGGACGGGCCCAGCGGCACGGCGACGCCGCCCGGGGGCGCCCCGCCGCTCGGCTGGAACACCTGGATGGTGCCCAGCGGCGCGTCGTAAGCGATGCCGCCCTGGTCGAGGCGCTCGAGGCCGTCGGCCAGCGACACCAGCATGGGATCGTTGGCGAGGTCGCCCGGATCGACGGGCGCCGGCATGCCGGGTGTGCTCACCGGGTCCGCCGGGTCGAAAGGCACGGTCAGGTGGCTGCCGAACTTATTGCGGTAATCGACCACGAACACGCGGAACACGTGGGCGCCCACGCTGTCCTGCTCGTACACGCCGTCCCATGTGGCCAGCACCGCGCAGGCCGAGGCCACGCTGCGGCTGCCGCCGCCCGTGAGGTTCACCTGGCCGTCGCCCACGGCCGCACAGCGCGCCCGCAGCGCATCGACGAACTCCTCGGCGTACCAGGAGCGGTTGTTGTGGATCACGTTGATCAGGTCCTGGGCGCCGAACTTGCCGTCCTGGCCCGCGGGCGGGCGGGCAGCGAAGCCCGGGTCCGCCGGGTTCTGCAGCATCGTAAGACCGATGCGCGTGCGGGGGTTGAGCGGCGAGCGCTCAGGGCCGTACAGCGGCGAGAAGCCCTCCAGCGGGACCGCCACGTTGGTCGACCAGTAGCTGTCGTTGGAGTTCTGCACGAAATCGCTGCGCACCAGCTTGGGCTTGCCGTCAAAGGGCACCAGGCCCTGCTCACAGCGGCCCTCGACCCAGTCGTCGCGGATGTTGTCGCCGTCCAGCAGGGTGAGTCCCGCGTTGAACAGCGCGTTGTAGGCCGGGCTGGCGGCGCGCTTGGCCTCGATCACGCCCAGCGCAATGGGCGAGAGGTTCGGCACCGAACTGCTGTCGATGTAGAAGGCGTTGCCCTGGTCGTCGGCATAGGTGGTGTTCACCCACAGCGTGCCCCGGCATTCCTTGAACACGGTCTGGAACTCTTCCAGGTTGCGCGCCTGGCCCATCCGGAGCCAGGTGTCGAGCAAGCCGTTGGTGTCGGCGTTGGCGTCGCGGTAGCTGTACGCCGCCGGCACGCCCTTGGTGCCGATTCCGCCCCAGGCCGGCAGGCCGCCGCTGGTCACGGCATCAGCCGCGAGCATGGGTCCGTACTCCGAGAAATAGAGCTTGCGCTGCACCTTGATCGGCTCCGGGCCACCCACGTTGACCTCGATCTCGAAAGTCTCCGCGGTGATGGGCTTCTCCTCGCCCGCCTTGATGTAGGTGAGCGGGTCGCCCTCCTTGAGGGTCAACTCGTACAGCGTGAAGCGGCGGCTGGTGCTGACGGTGTGCGACCAGCCCATGTTCTCGTTGAACCCGATCAGCGGGATCGGCGTGCCGTGCAGTCCGGCACCGCGATAGTTCAGGAAATCGGGCACGGTCATCTGGCTTTCGAAGAAACGCCGCACGCCGGTGTAGGGGAAGTGCGGGTTCGCCAGCAGGGCGCCGCGGCCGTTCTCGCTCATCTCGCTGCCGATGCCCCAGGCGTTGCTCGCCAGGCCGGTGTCGACGTAGTCCTCGCGCGCGCCCGCGTTCTGGCGCGCCAGCAGCGGCGTCTGCTCGAAGATGTCGTGGATCGCGGAGTCCTCGACCGCGGCCACGGGCACCGGCGTGGGATCGACCCCCGGCGGCACCGCGATGAACACCGCGCCGGTGGCGAACAGGTCGCCGCTGGCGTACTGCGCAACGATGCGGTAGTGCGCCACCAGGTCGGCGGGCTCGATCTCGGTCACCCAGGGGCCGTTGCGGCACTCCGGCGGCAGTTCGGCCGGATCGGTCTCGCGCACGTACTTGTTGTAGCCGGCGGTGAAGCCCAGCACCATGGCGCGCGACTCGTCCGTCATGGCGGCAAAGTCGGCTTCAGCGCCGCTGCGGATGCGCTGCGCGAGATAGCTGAAGTCGTTGATGATGTGGATGTTGCCGGGGCCGGGACCGAAATACTTTGCCCGCTCGCTGCGCGCCTTGACGAAGGCGTCGGCGAGATAACACACGAGGTCCTCCGCCTGGGCATAGCCCTGGCCGAAGGCTGCGGACTCCAGGTTCTCGGCGCTGATGTGCGCCACGCCGTTGGTGGTGCGCCGGATGGTCGCGACGGGACCGCTGTCGCCCGCGAACACGCGATCGGGCGGCGGCGGCGCCACCACGCTGTCATCGTCTGTGCCGCTGCCGCTGCAACCGGCCAGCAGCAGCGCCGCGCCCAGGCAGAGTGCAGCATGCAGACCACGCCGGTTCCGGTGCGGCATCGTGCGCGAGATTTCCAGGTTCATTGAATAGGACCCCTTCTCTTTCTATTTATGTTTTCTATGCTGCAGCGCAGCGGGAAAAACTCTTTCGAGCATCCAGAAAATAACCGCTGCGGGCCGTTGCGGTCAAAAGTCAGCGGGGCTGAAAGCGGGCCGCGACGCCGCGCAGCAACTGCAGCGCGT
>DATFKW010000015.1:0-22824 GCA_035268405.1 Gammaproteobacteria bacterium | reverse complement strand
GTACGCCGAGCTCGAGTGGCCCATCGACCTTCTGATCGCCGTGGTCTGGGTGAGCTACGCCGTGGTCTTCTTCGGCACCATCGCGGTGCGCAAGGTCAAGCACATCTATGTGGCCAACTGGTTCTACGGGGCCTTCATCCTCACCGTCGCGCTGCTGCACATCGTCAACAGCCTGGCGTTGCCGACCAGCATCGCGCATTCCTACCCGGTGTACTCCGGCGTGGTCGATGCAATGGTGCAGTGGTGGTACGGGCACAACGCCGTCGGCTTCTTCCTGACGGCGGGCTTCCTCGGCATGATGTACTACTTCGTGCCGAAGCAGGCGGGACGGCCGATCTTTTCCTACCGCTTGTCGGTGGTGCATTTCTGGGCGCTGATCTCCCTCTACATGTGGGCCGGGCCGCACCACCTGCACTACACCACCCTGCCCGACTGGGCCCAGACGCTCGGCATGGTGTTCTCGCTGATGCTGCTGGCGCCTTCCTGGGGCGGCATGATCAACGGCATCATGACGCTGTCGGGCGCCTGGCATAAGCTGCGCACCGATCCGATCCTGAAGTTCCTCATCGTCTCGCTGTCCTTCTACGGCATGTCGACTTTCGAGGGCCCGATGATGTCCATCAAGACGGTCAACGCACTGTCGCATTACACCGACTGGACCATCGGCCACGTGCACTCCGGGGCGCTTGGCTGGGTAGCGATGATTTCAATCGGCTGCGTCTACATGCTCGTCCCGCGCCTGTTCGGCAAGGAGCAGATGCACAGCGTCAAGGCCATCGACGTGCACTTCTGGGTCTCCACCATCGGCGTGGTGCTGTACATCGCGGCGATGTGGATGGCCGGCGTGATGCAGGGCCTGATGTGGCGGGCGGTGAACGATGACGGCACCCTGACCTACACCTTCATCGAGAGCATTGCGCGCTCCTATCCCTTCTACACGGTGCGTTTGCTGGGCGGCCTGCTGTTCCTCAGCGGCATGCTGATCATGTGCTGGAACACCTGGCGGACGGTCCGCGACGGCAAGGTCGAGGAAGTTCCCGTCATGGCGCCGGCGCACTAGGGGGGAAGAGGCATGAAGCACGAATTCATCGAGAGAAAAGCCGGCCTGATGGCGGTGCTGGTGATCATCGTCATCAGCATCGGCGGCCTGGTGGAAATCGTCCCCCTGGTGTTCGATTCCCAGGTGCGCGACCCGGCCGAGGGCGTGGAACCCTACACGCCCCTGCAGCTGGCAGGCCGCGACATCTACATACGCGAGGGCTGTTACGGCTGCCATTCGCAGATGATCCGGCCGTTCCGCGCCGAGACCGAGCGCTACGGCCACTACTCGCTGGCCGGGGAGTCGGTTTACGACCGCCCCTTCCAGTTCGGTTCCAAGCGCACCGGACCCGACCTGGCCCGCGTGGGCGGACTCTACAGCGACGGCTGGCACCGCCTGCACCTGGTCGATCCGCGCGCCCTGGTGCCGGAATCGAACATGCCGGCGTATCCCTGGCTGGAGCACGCCGCGCTCAACTCGCGCGCGATCGAGAAGCGCATGCTCGCCTTGCGCAAGCTGGGCCATCCCTACACCGACGAGCAGATCGCGGGCGTGAACGCAGCGCTTGCCGACAAGACCGAGCTGGACGCCGTCGTCGCTTACCTGCAGGGCCTGGGGACCAACCTGGCCCGCGGGCAATGACGGGAGCGACGCAATGAACTGGCACCTGGTGTGGACGCTGATGCTGATGGTCACTTTCATCGCGATCGTGGCCTGGGCGTGGAGCAGCCGCCGGCGCAAGGATTTCGCAGAGGCTGCGCACCTCCCGCTGGAGGAGGACGAGAACGCACCAAAGAGCACGCCTGACAACGGGGAATCGCGATGAGCAGTTTCTGGAGCGCTTGGATCATCCTGCTGACCGTGGCCAACATCATCGGCGCCGTATGGTTGCTGTGGATGACCTCCAGGATGAGCCCGGAGGAAAAAGCCTCCGATACGACGGGCCACGTGTGGGACGGCGACCTGAAGGAGTACAACAACCCGCTGCCGCGCTGGTGGCTGTGGCTTTTCTACCTGACGGTGGTGTTCTCCATCATCTACCTGGTGCTTTACCCGGGCATGGGCAACTTCCAGGGCGTGCTCGGCTGGTCGCAGACCGGCCAGTACCGCGCCGAGGTGGAGCGCATGGAAGAGCGCGAGCAAGAGTTCTTCGCCCGCTTCGACGCGCTGTCGATTCCGCAACTGGCGGGCAACGCGGACGCCATGGCGGCGGCCGGAAACATCTTCGGCAATCGCTGCGCCCAGTGCCACGGCTCCGACGGGCGCGGCGCCGTCGGCTTCCCCAACCTGACCGACGATGCATGGCTGTGGGGCGGTGACGAAGACGCGATCCTCACGAGCATTCGCGGCGGACGCGCGGGCCTGATGCCGCCGATGGCCGACGCCGTGGGCGGCGAGCAGGGGGTGGCGCAGATGGTTGAATACGTGCGCAGCCTGTCCGGGCTGCAGCACGACGCGGAGATGGCCGCGGCCGCCGAGTCGATGTGGCCCACCTGCGGCGCCTGCCACGGCATGGACGGCACCGGCATGACCGCGCTCGGCGCGCCGGACCTGACGGACGACAGCTGGCTTTACGGTTCCGACCGGCGCCGCATCGCCGAGACCATCACCGGCGGCCGCCAGAACAACATGCCCGCCCAGCTTCCCGTGCTCGGGGAACAACAAAGCCGCGTGATGGCCGCGTACGTGATGCGTCTCTCGGGCCAGGCCGGCGACTAGAGAGCTTCCGGATGGCCAGCAGCCCCGACGGGCGCCCGCAGGACCCGGACCCGCAAAGGATCGCCCCCTGGCGGCGGCGCCAGCGCGACATCGGCTACGTCGCCTGGGCTTCATTCCTGATGGCCTGCGCGGCGTCGGCGGTTTTCTTTGCAATGGTGGATCCGCAGGTGCTCTCCGGCACCACCACGCCCGGCTGGGAAATCAGCCGCCAGGCCGGTTACGCAATCGGCTTTTTCGGTTTCTGGCTGCTGACGGCGGGCACCGCCGCGTTCGCGATCTGGCTCGTGCGCACCGAGCCCGCGCCCCCGCCGGGAACGCGGGTCTCGCGTAACGGTCATAAACAGCAGCGGCGCCGGCCCGGCCTGTTGCGACGCCGCCCTCGTCCCGAGCAAGTCGAAGGCCGGAAGGAACAGCGATGAACGCGCAGGCACAGGGGGGCGGCGGCGCCTCCGAGTCCCTCTATGCGGCTCACCAGAAGATCTACCCCCGCGAGGTCAAGGGGCGCTATGCCTCCCTGCGCAACCTCGCGGTCTGGGTGCTGCTGGGCATCTACTACGTCCTGCCCTGGATCGACTGGGAAGGACGGCAGGCGGTGCTGTTCGATCTGCCCGCCCGCAAGTTCTACATCTTCGGGCTGACCTTCTGGCCGCAGGACTTCTTCTTCATGGCGTGGCTGCTGATCATCGCCGCGCTGACCCTGTTTTTCGTCACCGCGGTCGCCGGCCGGCTGTGGTGCGGCTACGCCTGCCCGCAGACCGTGTGGACCGAGGCCTTCCTGTGGATGGAGCGCATCACGGAGGGCAACCACAGCCAGCGCCGCAAGCTGGACCGCGGCCCGTGGACGCGCGAGAAAATCTTCCGCAAGGGCGCCAAGCAGTTTCTCTGGATCGCCTTCGCGCTGTGGACGGGCTTCACCTTCGTCGCCTACTTCACGCCCTCGCACGAGCTGGCGCAAAAGCTCGCGACCTTCTCGGCGGGCCCGTGGGAGACCTTCTGGGTGCTGTTCTACGGCTTCGCCACTTACGGCAACGCCGGGTTGTTGCGCGAGCAGGTGTGCAAGTACATGTGCCCCTATGCGCGTTTCCAGAGCGCCATGTTCGACCAGGACACGCTGATCATCTCCTACGACGAGACGCGGGGCGAGCCGCGCGGCGGCCGCAAGCGCTCGGCGGACCCGCGCGCCGCCGGCCTGGGCGACTGCATCGACTGCAACATGTGCGTGCAGGTCTGCCCGACCGGGATCGATATCCGCCAGGGCCTGCAGATCGAGTGCATCGCCTGCGCCGCCTGCGTGGATGTGTGCAACGGCGTGATGGACAGGATGGACTACCCGCGCGGCCTGATTCGTTACACCACGCACAACGCAATGGAGGAACGCCAGCCACCCCGCGTGTTGCGGCCCCGGGTGATGATCTACGGCGTGCTGCTGCTGGCGCTGATTACGGGCTTCGGCGTCGCCATCGCAAACCGCAGCACCCTCTTGGTGGACGTCATCCGCGACCGCAACACCCTGTACCGCGAACTGCCGGGCGGGCAGGTGGAGAACGTCTACACCATCACTTTCGTCAACAAGACGGAAGCGCCGCGCGAATACACGGTGTCGGCGCAGGGCCTGGAGGATCTCCGGCTGAGCTTCGACACCGCCCTGCCCATCAGCGCTGAACCCGGCTCGGTGCGGCGCGTGCCCATGCGCGTGCAGGCGCCGGTGTCCTCGGTGCCGCCGGGCGGTGCGGAAATCACGCTGCGCGTGGAGGCCGTCGGGCCGGTGCCCGAGACCGTGCTGCGCGAGACGCGCTTCATCGGCCCGGCCGACGGGCCCGGGAGCCTGCGATGAGCACGACGCCGGAGCACCCGGAAAGCGGCGTGGCGCCGTGGTACCGGCAGTTCTGGCCCTGGTTCCTGATCGCCCTGCCGGCCACCGTGGTGGTCGCCAGCATGTTCACCATCTGGCTGGCGATCAAGTCGCCCAACCCCATGGTGGTGGACGACTACGCCCGCATCGCGCGTTCGACCGAACAGCAGCTGGAACGCGACAAGGCGGCGGCCGCGCTGGGCGTGGAAGCCAGCCTCCGGCTGATCCCGGAAGCCAATGTCATCGAACTGCGGCTGACGCCCGAAAGCGCCAATCCGGAGTCGCTGGATTTGCGGCTGTCCCACCCCCTGATCGAAGAACGCGACCAGTTCGTCGAACTCGTGCGGGTCCCCGGCGGCTGGAGCGCGAGCCTCATCGTGCCTGAAGGCCGGCGTTACCTGGAACTCACGCCGGGCGACCGGTCGTGGCGGCTTTCAGGGGTGTTGTCCGGCGAGCGCGAACTCCGGCTGGCGCCCGCCGTCGCGCCCTGAACGGCCGTGGCACGGTCCGACTGTTTCCACTGCGGCGAAACCCTCACGGGCACCGAGCCCTGGTTCATCGAAATCGACGGCGAGCGACACCGGGTCTGCTGCCCCGGCTGCAAGGCCGTGGGGGAACTCATCCGGGAAAGCGGCCTTGCCGATTTCTACCGCTTCAGGACGATGCCCGCGATCCGCCCCAGGGACGGCGCCGTCGACCCGGCGCCGGACCTGCCCTGGCAGCCCTTCGACAGGCCGGAAATGCTCGAAACGGTCAGCGCACCCGCCGGCGAAGGGCTGCGCAGCTGCACCATGCTGGTCGAGGGCGTCCGTTGCGCAGCGTGCGGCTGGCTGATCGAGCGCAGTCTCGAACAGGTGCCGGGCGTGCGCGAGATCCGCGTCAATCCGGCGACGGCTCGTGCCCGGCTGGTCTGGGAGCCCGGCACCCTGCCGCTGAGCGGCGCCCTCGGTGTGCTGTCGCGCCTCGGTTACCAGCCGCATCCCGGCAGCGCCGGCGCCGCCGACATGGCGCTCCGGGAGCGGCGCGGGGCGCTGCGCCGCCTGGGTGTCGCCGGCATCGGCATGATGCAGGTGATGATGTATGCCGTCGCCATGTATGTCGGGGCTTTCCAGGACATGGACCCCGGGCTGGAGCAGCTTTTCCGCTGGGTCAGCCTGGTGGTCGCCACGCCGGTCGCGCTCTACGCGGGCCGCCCTTTCTTCACTGGCGCATGGCGTGACCTGCGGGCCGGGCGGCCCGGCATGGACGTGCCGGTGGCGCTGGCCGTGGGCGCCGCCTGGACAGCCAGCGTGCTGCACACCATCGCCGGGCAGGGCGAGATCTATTTCGACTCCGTCACGATGTTCGTGTTCTTCCTGTCCCTGGCACGCTACCTGGAGATGGGGGCGCGCCACCGCGCGGGCGATACCCAGGAAGCGCTGGCCCGCCTCCTGCCTGAATCCGCGCGCCGCCGCCGCGGCGACGATTGGGAAACCGTGGCGTTGCGCGAGCTGAAGCCCGGCGACATCGTCCTGGTGCGATACGGCGAGACGCTGCCGGCCGACGGCCGGCTGCAGTCACGCGAGGCGCGCCTGGACGAGTCCATGCTCACCGGCGAGTCCAGGCCGCGCCGGCGCAGGACGGGCGAAGCGGCGCTGGCCGGCAGCATCAACCTGGGCGACCCGCTGGAGTTCGCGGTGGAGCGTACCGGCGGCGAGACCCTCGTATCAGGCATCGGCCGCCTGCTCGACCGCGCCCAGGCGGAGCGCACTCCCGTGGCGGCGGCAGCCGATCGCGTGGCGCGCTGGTTCGTCATCGGCGTGCTGAGCGCGGCCGCCCTGACCTGGTTCGCCTGGAACGCCATCGACCCGTCGCGCGCCTTCGAGATCACGCTGGCTGTGCTGGTGGTGACCTGCCCCTGCGCGTTGTCGATCGCCACGCCCGCGGCGCTCACCGCGGCCACCGGCTTCCTGGCACGGCGCGGCCTGCTGGTCACGCGCGCGGGCGCCATCGAGCGGCTCGCAGGCGTCCGGCGCGTGATTTTCGACAAGACCGGTACCCTGACGCTGGGTCAGCCCCGCATCACCTCCGTGGAGACGCCGGACGGCGCCGGCCCGGAGCGCGCGCTCGGCATCGCGGCGGCGCTCGAGGCGGTCTCCGAGCACCCCATTGCGCGGGCGTTCTCGGTGGCGCATCCCGCCGCCCCGGCGACCGGGGTCACGGTGCACGCCGGGCTGGGCATCGAGGGCAGCGTCGCCGGCGAGCGCTGGCGACTTGGCAGGCCCGACTGGGCCGCCGCGCTCTGCCGACGACCGGCGCCGCACAGCGCGGGCGACGAGACGATCGTGTGCCTGGCCGGTGAACAGGAGGTGGCGGCCGTTTTCCGCCTCGCCGATCGCCTGCGGAGCGGCGCCCGCGGGCAGCTCGGCAAGCTGCGCGATTTCGGCCTGTCGCTCGAGATCGCCAGCGGCGACGCGCCGGACGCCGTGGCACCGGTGGCCGAAGCCGTGAACGTCGATCACTGGCGCGCCGGCATGACGCCCGAGGACAAGCTGGCCCTGCTCCGGGCGCGGCAGCAGGCCGGGGACCCCGTGGTGATGGTGGGCGACGGCGTCAACGATGCGCCGGTGCTGGCGGGGGCCGACGTCTCGGTCGCCATGGCGGCCGGCACCCCACTGGCGCAGACCAGCGCCGACATGGTGCTGCTGGGCGACTCGCTGGCGCCGCTCGCGGCCGGCGTCGCCCAGTCGCGCCGCACGCTCAGGATCATCCGCCAGAACCTGGCCTGGGCCGCCGCCTACAATACGGTGGCCCTGCCGCTGGCGGCCACCGGTTTCATCGCGCCGTGGATGGCGGCGATCGGCATGTCGGCAAGCTCGCTGCTGGTGGTGCTGAATGCCTTGCGCTTGTCGCGCGCGCCGGCGGAGCTGTCGTCGCCCGCCCCGCCGGTCATCGCCGAGGGAGCCGGCGCGTGAGCATCCTCTACCTGATGATCCCGCTGGGCATCCTCATCGTCATCGGCGCGGTGTGGGCTTTTTTCTGGGCGGTGAACAGCGGCCAGTTCGACGACCTGGACAGCCCGGGCTGGCGCATACTGCTGGACGACGACACCAAGCCGCCGGCGTCGGAGGACGCGCGGAATCGCGCCCGTGGGGACGAGGAGAAACGCGAATGATGACCCTGGAGACGGGACTGCTGGCTGCGCTGCTGGCCGGCGTGGTAGGCAGCGTGCATTGCTTCGGCATGTGCGGCGGCATCGCCGGAGCCCTGGGCATGGCCGGCCGCGGGCGCGCTTCCTTCGCCCTCTCCTACAGCGCGGGACGGATCGCCAGCTACGCGGTGGCCGGGGCCATCGCCGGTGCGATCGGGGCGGGACTGGCCGGCGCCGCCGGACTGGGCCCCTGGCTGCGGCTGGTGATGGGAATAATTCTTGTCCTGCTGGGGCTGCAGGTGGCCGCAAACATCAGGGCGCTGGCCCCGCTGGAGGCGGCCGGCGCGCGCCTGTGGCGGCGGCTCGCGCCCTTCGCCCGCCGTTTCGTGCCGCCTCGCCATGCCGGCCAGGCGCTGGCCCTGGGGGCGCTCTGGGGCTGGCTACCCTGCGGGCTGGTCTACGGCATGCTGGCCGCGGCGGCCGGCACGGGCGGCGCCGCCGACGGCGCCCTGTTCATGGCTGTATTCGGCCTCGGAACGGCGCCGGCCATGGTCGGCCTGAGCTGGGCTTCGGGTCGTGGCGGCACCTGGCTGACCCAGCGACGGCGCCGGCTGCTGGGCTGGCTGCTGGTCGTGTTCGGAGCCTGGACGGCGGCCACGCCGCTGTTGCACATGAGCGGGCTGCGCGGGCACCAGCACGGCGCCGGGGCTGATGCGCCGGGACATCACCACGAGGCCCGCGCGATGGAGGCGATGCCGCCCGGACTGAAAGCCGACAGGGGCGCGAAATCGCCGGGCGCTGAGGCCGGGGCCTGATTCAGGGGCCTGATTCAGGGGTCGAGTTTCAGGGGTTTTCGGGACCGTCCACCGGCGCTTTCTCCGCCGGATCGCCGGCCGGATCGTCGGCCCGGGGAGACGCCTCGTCGTCCGCGGGCTCGATCGGTTCCTCGCCGGCCTCGTCGCCGGCGGCGGATGAGCCCGTCAATGCTTCCAGCCGCGCCTCCTTGGCGGCCTCTTCCGCCGCCACGCGCAGTGCGCGCTCCCGGTCGAGCCGCTCGCGGTATTCCGCGCGCGCCGCCTGGAACGCCTCGTCCCGCGCCTTGCGCAGCGCGCGCTCCTCGATGACCGCCAAGCGCTGCGCCGCTTCCCGCGCGCTGCCGCACTCGCGTGGATCGACGGACTCGGGATCGCTCTCGCAGCGGCTCAGCGTGCCGTAAAGCGCCACTTCATTCTCCATGAAATCGACGACTGTCATGGGCTTTTTTTCCGAGCACGCCGCAAGGGCTGCCAGGACCAAAGGCAATGCCAGCACGTATTTCATATCGACCCTCCTGGCGCGTGGATTTGCAGTCTAGACCTTTCCGGCCGGCCGAAGCAGCGCAACCGGTCACAATATTGGCTACTCGTCTGGCAGCGGCGCAAGTTCGCCGGACACCGGGTCCCCGGGCCTTAAAGGCTGCAGTTCCCCGTCATCGGCAAAGCGCAGCTTCAGCTTTTTTTCCCACGCTTCCAGGTCTTCCGCCCACTCGCCGGGCGGCGCGGTGACCCGGTCGAAGTCCAGCAGGAGCATGGTCCCGGCATGGGGCCCGGCGACCAGCACGAGGCGCGAGCCGTCGCCGCTGGCGCTGCGAAAGCCCTGCGGCGGGACGCTTGCCGGCAGCAGCAGGCTCTCCACGATGCGCAGCCGGTCGTTGCTGACGCCGAGGCGGTGCATCCAGTCGGCGCTCTGCACGAGCAGCGTCTTACCGTCGGGGGCGAACTGCAGCCCGGTGACCGCCGACGCCGCCGCGAAGCTCAGCGGCCGCCCGGTGCGTCCCAGGCCCCAGGCCTTGACCAGCCCGGTGTCGCCGGCGGCGGCCACGCGCGTGCCGTCGGCGCTGACTGCGATGCGCGAAACCGGCGCATCCATGCTGTCGGACCACAGGCGCTGGCCGCTGGCCACATCCCAGCTCTCGACCGTGCCCTCCGGCGTGCCCGTGAAAGCGCGCCGGCCCGCGGGATCGAAGGCAACCGCGCTGACCACCCGCCCGGGACCGAGCGCAGCGCCCGGCAGGCCCGTCTGCGCGTCCCAGGCGCGCGCGCCGAGCGCTCCGGCGATCACCAGGGTGCGCCCGGAGGGGCCCACCGCCAGGCGTGCGGCCCGGCCGTCGCCGTGCTGGAAAGGACCGCCGACGGGCTCGCCGGTGGCGGTATCCCAGAGCACCACGCTGCCGTCGCCGCCGACGCTCGCCAGCCGCGTCCCGTCCGCTGAAAAGTCCAGGGCGACCACGCCGTTACCGTGGCGGGTCTCGCGGCCGCTGATGCCCGACAGCCGGAACCGCGCCGCACCGGCATCGCGCATGCGCATCACGATGCGCCCGTCCGCGGTGCCGGCAGCCATTTGCAGGCCCGACGGCGCCAGGGCGACCACGCTCGGAATGCGCGGCCAGGCTGCCGGGTCGCCGCCCGGAGCGACTTGCCAGACGCGCAGGAGGCGCGTACCCAGCCCGCCGATGAGCCGGTCGTCTCCCGCCAGCATGACCCGTCCGCCGATGGCGTCGCCCTGCTCGGCCGGCGTCGAGACGGGCGGCGAGCCGTGTCGCAGCACCGGGCCGTAGGGCGAGCCGCCGGGCAACCGCCAGGCCTCGTAACCGTTGCCCTGCAGGGTGACCAGGCGTCCGCCGCCCGCATCGAAGCCAAAGTGGCCGGGTCGCGCGGCCGGGCGCGCCAGGAGAACTTCTTCCTGGGGAGAGGACAGCGCCCACAATCGCATCCGGCCGTCCCCGGCGATCCCGACCAGCCAGCGACCGCTCGGGTCGAAGGCCAGGGACGCCACGGCCGCGTCTACTGAAAATTCCGCCGACAAGGCGCCGTCGGTCGCATGCCAGACGCGCACCACGCCGTCGCGGTCCGCCACCGCCAGCCGCAGGCCGCCCGGCGACACCGCCACCGCGGTGGCCTCGCCGGGAAAGGCTTGCCGGAAAACCTCGCGGGCGGATCCGAGTTCCCGGATCCAGGCCTCGCCGTTGCCGCGTTCCGCCGCCGCCAGGTAACGACCGCCGGGCGAAAGCGCGGGACCGGCGGCGAGACCCTGCTCGGCCGCCAGCCCGAGGATGACCTCGGCGGTGCGCGCATCCAGCACCTGCAGGCTGGCCGCGCCGTCCGCCGTCTCCTGCAGCAGCAACAGGCTGCTTTCATCGATGAAAGCGACCCAGCGCGCAGCCGCGCCCACTTCCACGCTGGCAAGCGGTCGCCCCGAGCGCACTTCCCAGGTCCGCAACACGCCACGCGCATCCGGGTTGCGCGGCAGCGCCGCGACCACCGATGCGGCGGGCGACAGCGCCGCGCGCACCGCCGAGCTCCGGGCCGGATCGGTGATGCGCAGCGGATTTCCCGGCCGGTCTTCGGCACGATGCCCGGCTGCGGGCGAGGCGACCAGTGTCCAGCCGTCGAAGAAACCGATCTCTCCCCTGCGGCGATCCTCGATTTCCAGCAGCCAGGTGCCGGGGACCTGCTCGCCGCGCAGTGCCTCGAGGGCGGGCACGCGACCCGCCTCGAACACCAGCCGCTCGTCGAGGATACCGGCCAGGGACACCGGCAGCTCCACTGACCGGCCGCCGGGCGCGACCAGCACGATGCGCAGATCCTCGGGACGCGGGTGGTCAATGCGTATCTCGACGCGAGCCGAGTCGACGCGGCCCTCGCCGTCCAGGCTCAGGCGCCGGCGCAGGGCGACGAACTCTTCGGTCAGCAGCTCCATGCCGGAACCCGCTTCCGGCAGGCCCGTGCTCGCGTCCCAGCGCTCCAGGATGTTGCCGCTGCTCACGGTGGTGATGCTGAGCGCGCCGGGCGCGGAGGCTGCCGCCTGCACCACGCCGGCGGGCCGGATCACGGTCTGCAGGCGGGCGTAATCGTGTGCCGCCAGTGCCGCGAGCCTGCCCGCGTCGGCGGTCGGGCCCGCCTCGAAGGCCCGCAAGCGGTACAGCAGCGCCGCGTCCCGCCGTTGCGCGGCTTCGGCGTCTACGGCGCGTCGCTCCCAGAACTCGACCAGCAGCGCATCCGCGCGCGACTGCAAGCCCGGCAGCTGGCGAAGCCGCTCGTCGACCTGGCGGGCTTCGGGCCAGCTTTGCGCCATCCTGCTGTGACGCGCCAGGACGCGCGCCAGCAACCGGTCCGCGCGACCGCCGAAACCCGGGATGCGGCGCATCATGGTCCACGCGTCGACCGCCTCGTCCAGCTCCACGGAAGCGACCCGCAAGGTCTGCTCGTGAGGTCGCGGCAAAACCTCGACATAGATCCAGGTAACGGCGGCAAGCAGCAGCAGCACGCCCGCGACGCGGGCCACCAGCCGCCATTGCACCGGCAGGGCCTCGCGCGCCCAGCGGTGACTGAAGGCCTCGGCATAGATGCGGTTGCGCACCACCAGCCTGCGCTCGGCCGTGATCGTGACCAGCCCGCAGACCCGCAGCAGTTCGTGCCTGGGATTATCGGGGTCATAGCTCGGCCGGCGGCCCCGCCGGATGCGGCGGTACAGCCGCAGGGCGGGCCGGGCCAGCTTGCCGGCGCGATCGAGCCGATCCAGCACGCGGCTCATGCTGCTTTCGCGGGTGACCACGTCCGGCCCGAGGAAGCGGGCCGCCACCAGCTCATCGACCGACTCGTCGGAATCGATGCGCACGGCATTGCGGGCCACCGCCTGGCAAAGCTTCTGTGTCAGGTAAGGGTGTCCGCCGGTCCAGTACAGGATCCGGTAGAGCGCGCGCTCGGCGTCGCCGGTCGGCAGCCCCAGGCCCCGCGCCAGCGGCCGCGCTTCTTCGAAACTGAAATCCGGCAGCTCGAGCCGGCTGCTGATCTCCGTGGCCGCGTGCGCGGCCCGCTCCGCGCCGCCGACCGGCAGGGCAGACCCGAGCATGACGAACGACAACCTGCCGTACTCCGGCTCGCCGGCACGCGCATCGTGGCAGGCACGCACGATCTTGAAGAGCTCCGTGGCGTAGTCCGACTGTTCGATGCTCTCGATCTCGTCCAGGAAAACCGTGACGGTCGCGCGGGTCGTGCCGATCACGATCTCCCAGAAGAATTCGCTCAGCCGCTGGGCCGGCGGCAGCGGCATACGCTCCTGCCACCATTCCTGCAGGTCCAGCTTCAGCCGCAGGTCCCGCAACACGCGGTATGCCAGGCCGTAATACCAGCGGCCCACCTCGCTGGCGCGATCGCGGCCGCCCAGCTGGGAGAGGTCGACGACCGCCGCCAGGCCCTCCGCGGCGCGCAGTTTCCTGGAGGTGCTGGCCGCCAGGCTGCTTTTGCCGGAAAAACGCGGCGCGATGATGTGGCAATACTCTCCGGCGCGGAGGCGCTCGAGCAGTGCCTGGTCCGTGGGCCGTTCGATGTAACACTCGCGGTCCGGCGCCACCGGCCCGCCGGCGACGAAGAAATCGCCCGGCCGCCGCGTCGCGCGCGCGCGGCCGCGGCTCGCCGGAGACTGGGATGGTCCTGTGCTGCTCATGGCGCCATTCTCCGCGACCCGGGCCGGCAGGCCAAATCCCGGTCACTCGCGCGCCGGGCTAAACTGTGCCGCCATGGAGCATGCCGACCGCCCGCCTCCGACCGAAATGCCGCAGGTCCTGAAAAGCGACCTGTTCGGCACGGTCAGCCTCGCGCACGGCCCGCGCGGGCCGGAGATCCGCCGGGACACCGGCAGCGCGCCCTGGTGGACCCGCTGGCTGGCGCGGCGCCTGGCGGGCCGGGAGGCCCGCGCCCTGCAGGCCGCGGCTGCGGTGCCGGATGTGCCGCGGCTGGTCTCCTGGGACGGCCGCATGCTGGTGCGCTCGTGGCTGGAGGGGCAGCCCATGCATCTCGCGCGTCCGGCCGACACGGCCTATTTCGACGCGGCCCTGGGGCTGGTGCGCAGGCTGCATGTCGCGGGCGTGGTGCACAACGACCTGGCTAAGGAGCCCAACTGGCTGGTTCTGCCCGACGGCCGGCCCGGCCTGATCGATTTCCAGCTCGCCTGGGCTCCCCGGCGGCGCAGCCCGATGTTCCGGCTGCTGGGGCGCGAAGACCTGCGCCACACCCTGAAGCACAAGCGCTTCTACCGGGCCGACGCCCTCACCCGGCGCGAGTCGGCGCTGCTGGCCAAGCGCGCCTGGACGTCGCGGCTGTGGATGGCGACCGGCAAAAAAGCCTACCTGTTCATCACGCGGCGCCTGCTCGGCTGGGCTGACCGCGAGGGCGCGGGCGACCGCTGATTGGCGGCCGCGCCACTGCTGCGGGACAATACGCGCCTCGCACCAACTGTCCCGGGACCATGAAATGAGCGACGCCTGTCACGAGCACAACCGCAGCCGGCCGCTGCCCGCCGACCCCAAGAGCTGGGGCATCCGCCTGAGCCTGCCGGAGAACGATCCGATGCGCGCGGTGCTGGGCGACGACTGGCAGGAATACCAGTGGTTCGCGAGCGAGTCCGCGCGCGAGGACAAGCTCGAACAGTTGCGCCGCCAGTTCGTCTATTACCGCGAGGGCGACCGGCCCAGCTTCGTGCTGGAGCGCGTCAACCCCTGAGCGCCGTCAACCCTTCGGTCCCAGGAACAGCCAGAGCAACAGCCCAAGCACCGGCAGCAGCAGGATCACCACGATCCAGGCCACTTTCGCCCCCGTGCCGGCGGGGCTTTGTACGGTCTTGACGATCGCGTAGACGTTCAGGACCAGGATGATCAGGCCCAACAGGCCGCTGATTTCCACCATATCGAAATCCTTTTCCGGCCGCTTCAGCCGGTGACGTATTTCTCGAGTTCCCGGATCACCACCTGCTGGTCGTCGATGACGCACTTGACCAGGTCACCGATGGAAACCAGCCCCACGACGCGGCCTTCCTCCACCACCGGCAGGTGGCGGAAATGGCCCTCGGTCATCATCCCCAGGCAGTGCTGGGCCGTCATCTCGCGCGTGGCGACGAGGACGTCGGAAGTCATGATTTCTTTCACGGCGGTGTCTTCGGAGCGCCGCCCCTGCAGGATGATCTTGCGCGCGTAGTCGCGCTCCGAGACGATGCCGGCGAGGCGCTCGCCTTCCATCACGAGCAACGCGCCGATGCCGAGCTTGGCCATCAGCGTGACCGCGTCCAGCACCGAATCGTTCGGCGCCACCGACCAGACCTCGGCACTGTTCTTGTTTTTAAGGATGGTACGGATCGTGTTCATGCCTCGCCCTCCCGCAAGCCCTCGAGGCTTAAGGTAGCCCAAGCGACCCGGCGGGGCAAAGCCGCGGGACACGCGGCTCGCGGTGAATCACCCGCGCCGCCGCCAGGCGTTAGAATGCGCGCATGAACCAGAGGGCAGACCGTGCTCGCGTGCTGCCGCCGGAACCGGTGGCCGAACAGCGTCCCTTCATGGTGGTGTCGCCCCAGGGAAACCGGCAGGACCCGTGGTTCTGGCTGCGCGACGACGCGCGCCGCGACCCGGAGGTGCTCGCCTGCCTTGCGGCGGAGAACGACTACTGCGAAGCCTGGGAGGCGGGCTACGCGCCGCTGGTCGAAAAGCTCTATGACGAGCTGGTGGGCCGCGTGAAGCAGGACGACCAGAGCGCGCCGGTGCTCGAGCGCGGCTACTGGTATTACGTGCGCTTCGAGAAAGGCGGCGAGCATCCGGTGCATGCGCGTCGCAAGGGCAGCATGAGCGCCCCGGAGGAAATCCTGCTGGACGGCAACGCCATGGCCGCGCCCCACGACTACTTCGAAATCGGCGACTACGCGGTCTCTGACGACAACCGGCTGCTGGCCTGGATGGAAGACACGGTGGGTCGCCGGCAGTTCGTGCTGCGCGTGCGCGACCTGGCCAGCGGCGCCTTGCTGGCCGACGGCATCGAGCGGGTGTCGGGATTCGCATGGGCGGCCGACAACCGCCATCTCTTTTACTCGGAGAACCACCCGGAAACGCTGCTGTCCTGGCGCGTGCGGCGACACGAACTGGGCGCCGGCGCCCCGGACGAAGTCGTTTACGAGGAACAGGACGAGAGCTTCTACGCCGAAGTGGAGCGCAGCCGGTCCGGGGCCTTTGTCGCGATTCACCTGGACAGCACGGAAGCGAACGAGACGCGCATCCTCGCGGCCGGCGATCCGGCGGGCGAGTTCAGGGTTTTCCAGGCGCGCGAGTGCGGTCACCTGTACACGCTGGACCACGCCGGGGACCGCTGGGTGATGCGCAGCAACCGGGGCGCGCCGAACTACCGCCTGTTGAGCGTGCCCGTGGGTCGCGAACAGGACAGCGCGGCCTGGAGCGAACTGCTGGCGCACGACGAGCAGCGCTTCATCGAGGACTTTCTCGCCTTTGAGGACTTCGTCGCGGTGGAAGAGCGCTGCGAGGGCGAGTCGCGCATACGGGTCATGCCGCGGGGCCGGCAGGATTTCCACCTGCCCGCCGCCGAAACGCCCTCCACCGCCTGGCTGGGCGACAACCCCGAAGTGCACGCCAGGACGCTGCGCTACCACTACACCTCGCTGGTCACGCCCCGCTCCGTCTACCGTGCGGATATCGACAGCGGCCGGCGGGTGCTGTTGAAACGCCAGGCCGTGATGGGGGACTTCCGGCCAGGCAACTACCGCAGCGAGCGCTGCTGGGCGCCGGCCCGCGACGGTGAGCGCATCCCCGTGTCGCTGGTTTATCGCAAGGATTTCAGGCGCAACGGCACGGCGCCGCTGTACCAGTACGGCTACGGCGCATACGGCCTCAGCCAGGACCCGGTGTTCAGCGCAAATCGTCTCTCGCTGCTGGACCGCGGCTTCGTGTTCGCCATCGCGCATGTGCGCGGCGGCCAGGAAATGGGTCGCCGCTGGTACGACGAGGGCCGGCTGCTGCACAAGATGAACAGCTTCCATGATTTCATCGACGTGACGCGCTTCCTGGTCGCGGAAGGCTATGCTGCGCCCGCCGCGATCTATGCCGCGGGCGGCTCGGCCGGCGGCCTGCTGGTGGGCGCGGTGGCGAACCAGGCGCCGGAGCTGTACGCCGGGATGGTGGCGGCCGTGCCTTTCGTGGACGTGGTCAACACCATGCTGGACGAGACGATCCCCCTCACCACCAACGAGTTCGACGAATGGGGCGACCCGAGGCTGCAACCCTGGTACGACTACATGCTGTCCTACAGTCCCTACGACAATGTCGCGGCACGGGACTACCCGGCCATGCTCGTGACCACCGGCCTGCATGACTCACAGGTGCAATACTGGGAACCGGCAAAGTGGGTCGCCCGCCTGCGAGCCACGCGCGTCAATGATGCGCCGCTGCTTTTGAGGACCACCATGGCGGCCGGTCACGGCGGGCGCAGCGGCCGTTTCGAGGCGCTGCGAGAGACTGCCAGGGACTACGCCTTCATCATCGACCTGCAAGGCGCCGCCGCGTGAAGCGCAGGCGCGCGCCGCGCCGTGAAATCTTCGGCTGGGCGATGTTCGACTTCGCCAACCAGGCCTACACGCTGCTGATCATCACGGTGGTGTTCGGCGACCTGTTCACGCGAGTGATCGTCAGCAACGACGGCGACTACCGGCTGGGCAATTTCCTCTGGAGCCTGGCGCTCTCCGCCAGCTACCTGATGGTGGTGTTCTGCGCGCCGATCGCGGGCGCGATCATGGACTACACGGCGTCCAAGAAGCGCTTCCTGTTCGCCAGTTACCTGCTCACTGTGGTCTCGACAGCCGCGCTTTACCTCGTCGCGCCGGGCTATGCGCTGCTGGGCGTCGTCCTGCTGATCGTCTCGAACTTCGCCTACTCGATCGGCGAGGCCTTCATCGCGAGCTTTCTGCCCGGCCTGGGCCCTCCGGAAGACCTGGGAAAGATCTCCGGCTTCGGCTGGGCGCTGGGCTACGTGGGCGGCATGTGCTCGGCGGTATTCGTGCTGCTGGTGCTGGGCGAGGTCAGCGAGCAGAACTTCGACCGCATCCGCTGGGTCGGCCCGTGGGCGGCCGCTTTTTTCCTGGTGGCCGCGATCCCCACCTTCGCCTGGCTGCGCGAGAAGGGCACGCCGCGCCCGCTTCCGCCGGGCAAGGGTTACCTGGCCATCGGAGCGGGACGCGTGCGCGAGACGCTGGCGCACCTGGACAAGCACAAGGACCTGGCCGTGCTGCTGGTCTCAGTCCTGTTCGCCATGAGCGGCATCTACATCATCATCACTTACGCCTTCATCTATGGCGCGCAGGTCGTCGGCTGGGACGAAAACGTGCGCACCCTGATGTTCATCATCGTGCAGCTCACCGCGGCCGCCGGCGCACTCGGCTTCGGTTTCATCCAGGATCGGCTGGGCGCAAAACGGACCTACCAGGTCACGCTGCTGATGTGGATGGCGGCCATCGCCCTGATCTACCTGACGCCCTTGATCGCCGGGGCCCTCTCGCGGCTGACGGGCAGCGAAGTGGAAGCGCAATACGTTTTCCTGGTGGTGGGCAGTGTCGCGGGACTCAGCCTCGGCTCCTGCCAGTCTGCGACGCGCACGCTGGTCGGACTTTTCTCGCCGCTGACGCATGCGGCGGAATTCTTCGGTTTCTGGGGCATCTCGCTGAAGCTTGCGGGTGTCATCGGGCTGTTGTCGATCGGCCTGCTGCAGGCTGCTTTCGGCCTGCACACCGCGATCCTGTTCTGCATCCTGCTATTCCTCGCGGCGCTGGTGGCCAGCCGCGGCGTCAACGAGTCGCGCGGGCGCCGCATGGCCGAGGCTCACCCCTGATCCTGATCGGTTATCATCGGCAGACACGAACACGGCGCGCAGAACGCCGTCGCCAGCAAAGGAGTCTTCGAAATGCCTGAAACAAAGATCGTCGTACCCGAGGGCGGCGCCAGGATCAGTCTCAAGGATGACGTGCTGCAGGTCCCCGACAACCCGATCATCCCCTTTATCGAGGGTGACGGCACCGGACCGGATATCTGGCGCGCCACGGTGCGGGTGCTCGATGCCGCCGTCCGGCAGGCTTACGGCGGCGCCAGGCAGATCCACTGGATGGAGATCTATGCCGGCCAGAAAGCCAATGACCTGTTCAATTCCTGGCTGCCCGATGAAACGGTGCAGGCCTGCCGCGAATACCTGGTGTCCATCAAGGGACCCCTGACCACGCCGATCGGCGGCGGCATCCGCAGCCTCAACGTGGCGCTGCGCCAGCTGCTCGACCTTTATGTCTGCATGCGGCCGGTGCGCTGGTTCTCCGGCGTGCCCTCGCCGGTCAAGAAACCGGAAGACGTCGACATGGTGATCTTCCGGGAGAACACCGAGGACATCTATGCCGGCATCGAGTTCGAGCAGGGGTCGCCGGCCGGCAAGCGCTTCCTGGACCTGTTCCGCGAACACTTCCCGGACGAGTACCGCAAGATCCGTTTTCCCGACAGCTCCGGCATCGGCATCAAGCCGGTCTCGCGGGAGGGCACGGAGCGGCTGGTGCGGGCGGCGATCCAGTACGCCATCGACAACCAGCGCAAGAGCGTGACCTTTGTCCACAAGGGCAACATCATGAAGTTCACGGAGGGCGCCTTCCGCAAGTGGGGCTATGCGCTCGCCGAGCGCGAGTTCAGCGACCAGGTCTACACCTGGGACCAGTGGGACCGTACGCGCGACGAGGAAGGCGAAGCCGCGGCCAACGCGGAGCAGAAAGAGGCCCTGGCCAAGGGCAAGGTGCTGATCAAGGACGCCATCGCCGACATCACGCTGCAACAGGTGCTGACGCGACCCGCGGAATTCGACGTGATCGCGACGCTCAACCTCAACGGCGATTACCTTTCCGACGCGCTGGCCGCCCAGGTCGGCGGCATCGGCATTGCGCCCGGCGGCAACGTCAACTCAGTCTCCGGCCACGCGGTTTTCGAGGCCACGCACGGCACGGCGCCCAAGTATGCCAACCTGGACAAGGTCAACCCCGGAAGCCTGATCCTGTCGGGCGAAATGATGCTGCGCCACCTGGGCTGGCTGGAAGCCGCGGACCTGATCCTGAGCGCGATGGACAAGACCATCGGCAACAAGATCGTGACTTACGATTTTGCCCGCCTGATGGACGGCGCCACCGAGGTGAAGTGCAGCGAGTTTGCCGACGCCATGATCGGCAACCTCGCCTGAAGCCCTTCTCTCATGGGTGCAGAGGCGGCTGACACGGCCCTGGCGCGGGACTGCGCCAGGGCCATTTTCGATGCTTTCGGCGATTACAACGCCGAGTTCCGCGACGTCACGCGCCGTGCCCGGCAGCGCTTCGAGCAGCGCGACTGGGTCGGCGGCCGGCGCGATGCCATGGAACGCATCGACCTGTACGACCGCTACGTCGGCCACACCACCGAAATGCTGCGCCACCGTCTTGGCGAGCGCGCCACCGACCGCAAGCTGTGGCTGCACATCAAGCGCTGTTTCGAAGACGAGATCGCGGACTTCATCGACCTGGAATTCGAGAAAACCTTCTTCAGCTCGATCAGCCGGCGGCTGTTCGCCACCGTGGGCGTCGATCCCGAGGTCGAATTCGTCGCCCTGGACCTGGACCCGCTTTCCAAGGTCCGGCCGCCGCAGGCGCTCAATGCCTACGATTACACGGGCCTGCCCGAAACGCTGGTGGAAGAGATCCTGGAGGATCACAGCTTCGAGTCGCCTTGGCGCGACTTCAAGGGCAGCGTCGACTTCGTGGTCAGCGAACTCGCGCGGGCCTGGGAGCCGCTCGGCGGGCTCGAGCGGCTCGAGCGCGTCGAGTTCATGCGGCCGATTTTTTACCAGAACACGCGCGCCTACCTGGTCGGCCGCGCGCTGGGCGCCGCGCAGCCGCAACCCGTGGTGATCGCGCTCAAGAACACGCCCGAGGGCGTCGCGGTCGACGCGCTGCTGGCCTCGGTGCGCGATACCAGCATCCTGTTCGGCTTCACGCGCAGCTATTTCCACGCCGACCTGGAAACCGTGCATGACGCCGTGATGTTCCTGCGCAGCATCCTGCCGCGCAAGCCGCTGGCCGAGCTGTTCACCGTGCTGGGCCGCGCCCGCCAGGGCAAGACGGAGACCTACCGGACCTTTTTCCGCCACCTGGAGAATTCCAGCGACCTGATCGTGGAGGCGCCCGGAGACCGCGGCATGGTCATGGCGGTGTTCACGCTCCCGTCTTTCGACGTGGTCTTCAAAGTGATCCGCGACCATTTTGCCTATCCGAAGACCGTGGTGCGCCGCGACGTGCTGGACAAGTATTACCTGGTGTTCCGCCACGACCGCGCGGGCCGGCTCGTGGACGCGCAGGAATTCAAGATGCTGCGCTTCCCGCGGACGCGCTTCGACCCCGAACTGCTGGAGCACCTGCTCGAGTCCGCCGCCGAGACCGTGCGGGTGGACGGCGACGACATCGTAATCGCCCACTGCTACGTCGAGCGTCGCATGCGCCCGCTGAACCTCTATCTCGCCGAGGCTTCGCCGCTGGCCGCGCGCCATGCCGTGCTCGATTACGGCCAGGCCATCCGGGACCTCGCCGCGACCAACATTTTCCCCGGCGACCTGTTGCTGAAGAACTTCGGCGTGACGCGCAACGGCCGGGTGATCTTCTACGACTACGACGAGCTTTGCCTGGTCACCGAATGCAAATTCCGCAAGCTGCCCGAGGCGCGCTCCGTGGAAGAGGAGATGCAGTCGGAGGCGTGGTTTTTCGTGGATGACGCCGATGTCTTCCCGGAGCAGTTCATCAGTTTCCTGGGGCTGGAGCCGGCGCAGCTGGAGACCTTCCTCGAACACCACGGCGACCTGCTGACGCCGGCCTTCTGGCGCGACATGAAGCGGCGCCACGAGGCGGGGGAAGTGGTGGAGGTCTTGCCCTACCCGCCGAACCTCTCGGCCAGCGCCGGTGGCGACTGAAAGCCCGGCACGCGCGGGCCGCGGCCACCTGTGGCTGCTGCTGCCGGCCTGCGCGCTGGCGGCGCTGTGGATCGCCTGGCGCTGCCTCGCGCCCGTCGATTTTCTTTACCCGGTTTTTTACGACTGGCTGGAAATCGACACCCACATCGAGGAATTCGGGCCGCAGAACCGTTACAAGCGCGGCTTCGAGGCAACCAGTCGCGACGAGCGGATGCGGCTGTTCTCGGCCATCGTGACGGCGATCGAGGACTCGGGCCGCGGCCTGGAAAGCCTGCAGTACCGTGATCCCGCGGGGCAGCCCGTGGACCGGTTGCTGCGCGCCCCGGAGGTCGGCCACCTGCAGGACGTCGCCAGGCTGGTCGACCGCGCCCGCGTGGCCGGCTGGGTCGCCGTCGGCTGGTGCGCGCTCCACCTGTTGCTCATCCGCATGCTCGGGTGGCGGGTGCCGCCTTTTGGCCGGCTGATGGGAGCGAGCGTGGCGGTCACCGCGGCCGGCATTGCGCTGGTGCTGGTGATCGGCCCCAAGCGGGTCTCCAGCGCGCTGCACGAATGGGTATTCCCGCCGGATCACCCCTGGTTCTTCTATTACCAGGACTCGCTCATGTCCACCATGATGAAGGCGCCGGACCTGTTCGGCGCCATCGCGCTGGCCCTGCTGGCCCTGGCGCTGGCGTTCTACGCCGCCCTGGTCTGCGCGGCGCGGGCATGCAGCCTGGCGAGCGATCAGGCCGGATAGCGCGCCGAAAGGACGCTGAAGGCCGCGCGGATGCCCTGGCCCGCGCCGCCCTCCGGCCGCCCCGGCCGGGTGCGGGGATTCCATGCAAAGGTATCGAAGTGAGCCCAGGTCCGGGCGTTGCCGACGAATCTTTGCAGGAACAGGCCGCCATAGATGGAACCCGCGAAGCCGTCCGTGGTGACGTTGACGAGATCCGCGATGCCGCCGGCCAGGTTGGCCGCGTAGGGCGCCCACAGGGGCATCGGCCAGAGCGGATCGCCCTGCGGCGGCCCGGCGTCGCGCAGCGCATCCGATAACTCGGGATCGGTGCAGAACAGGGCCGGCAGGTCGGGACCCAGCGCGACGCGTGCCGCGCCGGTGAGTGTCGCGTAATCCAGCAACAGCTCGGGAGCCTCCTCGTCGGCCAGCGCCAGCGCGTCGGCCAGCACCACGCGCCCCTCCGCGTCCGTGTTGCCGATCTCCACCGTCAGCCCGGCGCGGGTCGGGATGACGTCGCCCGGCCGGTAGGCGTTGCCCGAAATGCTGTTCTCC
>DATFKW010000014.1:0-27858 GCA_035268405.1 Gammaproteobacteria bacterium | reverse complement strand
GGGCTCGAACCACCGACCTCAGCATTATGAGTGCCGCGCTCTGACCGACTGAGCTACGTAGCCGCCGTTGCGCGCCTGGTGGCGCATGTCCCGGAAGGGCCGGGAATTTTCCCCGCGCCCCGCGGGCGTGTCAAGGCGCGGGCGGCGGCGCAGATTTGACAAATCGCAACTGCTGCCCGGCTCGACTTGCCCAGAATCCCGTCATGGAGGCCCGACAACGCGGGCCGGCAACCGGGAGAAGACGGGCATGTACGACACTAAACGCTTGTGGTGGACGCTGGCACTCATCCTGGCGGTGTCCTTCGGGATTCTCGGCTTCATGGGCACGGAGATCTATCGAACCATGCCGCCGGTCCCGGAAGCCTATCTCACGGCCGAAGGAGAAGTGCTCTATTCGCGCCGCGACATCGAGCGGGGGCGCCAGGTCTGGCAGACCACCGGCGGACACCAGCAAGGCTCCATCTGGGGCCACGGCGCCTACGTCGCGCCCGACTGGACCGCCGACTGGCTCCATCGCGAGTCGCTCGCACTGCTGGAAGTCTACGCGCAAAAAGACTTTGGCAGGCCTTTCGACCAGCTCAGCGAGGGACAACAGGCCTCGCTGCAGCAACGCCTGGAACGGGAGATGCGCGCCAACACCTACGACCCGCAGTCCGGCCGGGTGACGGTATCCGCCGAGCGCGCCAGCGCCATCCGGGACGTCGCCGCGCACTATGAAGGCCTGTTCGGCAATGACCCTGCGCTGGATGAACTGCGCGAAGCCTACGCAATGATGCAGTTCCCGGTGCCCGACGCCGAGCGCCGCGAGCTGCTGGCGGGCTTCTTTTTCTGGTCGTCCTGGGCGGCGTCCACTAACCGGCCGGACTCGGACATCACTTTCACCAACAACTGGCCGCACGAAGAGCTGGTCGGCAACACGCCCACCGGCGCGGCGTTCATGTGGACCTTCATCAGCATCCTCATACTCCTGGCCGGCGTAGCCGCGCTGGCGTGGCATTACGCGGTGATTCACGGCCGCGAGCCGCCTCCGGAAGTGCCCGAAATCGATCCGCTGCACAGCTTGCAGCCCACGCCGTCGATGCGCGCCACGGTCAAGTATTTCTGGGTCGTGACCGCGCTGTTCGGCCTGCAGGTGGTGCTGGGCGGCATCACGGCGCACTACGCGGTCGAAGGGCAGGCCTTTTACGGCGTGAATCTCTCCGAGGTGCTGCCCTATGTCCTCACCCGGACCTGGCATACGCAGCTTGCCGTGCTCTGGATCGCAACCGCCTGGCTGGCGACCGGCCTCTACATCGCGCCAGCGGTTTCCGGGCACGAGCCCCGGTTCCAGCGGCTGGGCGTGAACTTCCTGTTCGTCTGCCTGCTTGTCATCGTGCTGGGATCCATGGCCGGCCAGTGGTTCGGCGTCATGCAGAAGCTCGGCCTGGACATCAATTTCTGGTTCGGCCACCAGGGCTGGGAGTATGTCGATCTCGGGCGCTTCTGGCAGATATTCCTGTTCATCGGCCTGATGCTGTGGCTGCTGCTGGTGGGCCGCGCGCTCTGGCCGGCGCTGCGCAAGAAGGACGAGGCTCGCCCGCTGGTGATCCTGCTGTTCCTGTCCACTGTCGCGATCGGGCTGTTCTACGGGGCGGGCCTGATGTGGGGCAAGAACACGCACCTCGCGATCGTGGAGTACTGGCGCTGGTGGGTGGTCCACCTGTGGGTGGAAGGCTTCTTCGAGGTCTTCGCCACCGCGGTGATCGCCTTCCTCTTTACCCGTCTCAGGCTGGTGCGCACCACCAGCGCGGTGACCGCGGTGCTGTTCGCGACCATCGTGTTCCTGACGGGCGGCGTGCTGGGCACCTTCCACCACCTGTATTTCGCGGGCACCCCCACCGCGGTGCTGGCGATCGGTGCGGCCTTCTCCGCCCTGGAAGTCGTACCGCTGGTACTGATCGGCTTCGAGGCCTACGAGAACTGGAAAGCCTCGCAAAACCGCGGCTGGGTCGCGACTTACAAGTGGCCGATCATGTTCTTCATCGCCGTGGCCTTCTGGAACCTCGTGGGCGCGGGCCTGTTCGGCTTCCTGATCAACCCGCCGCTGGCCTTGTACTACATGCAGGGCCTCAACACGACGCCGCTGCACGGCCACACCGCGCTGTTCGGCGTGTACGGCATGCTCGGCATCGGCCTGATGCTGTTCTGTCTGCGCGGGCTCACGTACCGGCGCGCCTGGGACGAGAAACTGCTGAAGTGGTCCTTCTGGTCGCTCAACCTCGGCCTTGCGGCGATGGCGCTGTTCAGCCTGCTGCCGCTCGGCCTTATGCAGGTCTGGGCAAGCGTCACCGAGGGTTTCTGGTACGCACGTTCCGCCGAGTTCCTGCAGCAGCCGCTGATGCAGACGCTGGTCTGGCTGCGTGTGCCCGGCGATGTGCTGTTCAGCATCGGCGTCATGTTCCTCGCCTGGTTCGTATTCCGCCTGTTCTTTGGCGCCAGGCAGGAAGCGCCCGGGCACGCCGCCGCCGGGCTTGTCGAGGCAGAGCCCGCCGAATGAGCCTGCCGGCTGAGCGGGTAATCTGAGCGGGCCGGCCCCGTCGTCCTCGTGGCGGCGGGGCCGGGCTCTCGCGAACACCCCGGGAGATATTTCAGTTGCAACACTATGCGCGCCATTGGAGGCAGCTGACTGCCGCACCGCACCGCATGTTCTTCGCCACCGGCTTCGCCTGGCTGCTCGCATGGTCCGGCTGGTGGACACTGCTACTCGCCATGCGCACGGCAGGCATCAGCGGAATGGAGCCCGGGCAACCCGCGCTGCTGCTGCATGGCGGGCTGATGCTGTTCGTCGTGCTGCCACCCTTCATGTACGGCTTTCTTCTCACCGTTTTTCCGCGCTGGATGCCCGCGCCGGCGGCCGGACGCGCCGCCATGCTTTCGGCTTTCGCGTTGTCGAACGCAGGCAACCTCGTTTTCCTGGGCGGGCTCTGGGGCCTGCCCGGGGGAATCGAGGCCGGCTGGCTGCTCGCCGCGCTGGCCCTCGGCCTGGTTTGCTGGAACCTGATCGTGGCACTGTGGCAGGCGCCAAGGCGTGTCCCGCATGCCTTTGCGGCGCTTGCCGGGTTGCTTGCCGGCCTGGGCGGCATGCTGTTGTTTTTCGGCATGCTCGTCTCCGGCGACTGGACTGCGTGGCCACTCGCGCGCGGCATCGGGCTGTGGGCCTTCCTGCTGGTCGTCTATTTTACGATCAGCCACCGCATGATTCCCTTTTTCACCGCCCGGATTCTTCCGGCTTACGCCAGCTGGCGGCCGGAGTGGCTGCTCTATGTCTTTGTCGCGCTGGCCTTCGCGCGCGCGCTGCTCGAGTTGTCAGCCGAGCACGCCTGGCTGGCGACTGTGCCGCTCGCCGTCATCGGGACGGGTTGCGCATTGCGCTGGCGGCCGCGGGAACGCCATGGAGTCCGCCTGCTGAGCATCCTTCACGCCTCGCTCGCCTGGCTGGCCCTCGGCCTGCTGCTGACCGCCTTCGCGGACCTGGGCGCCGCCCTGGGTTTTGACGACGTCGCCGGCCGGGCGCCTGTGCACGCGCTGGGAATGGGGTTTTTCGGGAGCATGCTGATGGCCATGGTCACGCGCGTGTCGCTGGGCCACTCGGGCCGACCGCTGGTGCTGCAGGCTTTCGACTGGCGCCTTTTCCTGCTGGTGCAGGCCGCGACGCTGGCACGCATCGGCGGCGAGTTCCTGCCGCCGGCCGCCGCCGGGCTCAATCTTGTGGCCGCCCTGGCCTGGACGACGGCATTCGCCGCGTGGGCGATCCGCTATCTCCCGATCTGTTTCCGGCCGCGAATCGACGGACTCGCCGGTTGAAGCGCTCTCGCCGACCATTAAGTAAAAGCCGCAGGCACGGGGTTAATTGAATCATGTAATATGCATAAATTGACCGGCTCAGTGACCCGGGCTCGAGGAACAATGTCATGCGCCTGACCTACTTCAGCGATTACGCCTTCCGGGTATTGATGTACCTGGCGGTGACGCCTGACCGGCCTTGCACCATCCGCGAGATTTCCACGGCCTACGACATTTCCAGGGCCCACCTGATGAAGGTCGTGAACCTGCTGGCACGCGAGGGTTTCGTCAACGCGCAACGCGGCCCTAATGGCGGGCTGACGCTGGCCGTCGCCCCGGAGGCGATCCGCCTGGGTGACGTCGTCCGCAAGACCGAGGAAGACCTGGGGCTGGTGGAATGCTTCAGGGCCGACAACTGTTGCCGCCTGACGCCCGCATGCGGCCTGGCGGCGACGCTCGGCCGCGCCCTTGGCGCTTTTCTCGCCGAACTGGACAAGCAGACGCTCGCCGACATCACCGCAAACGACGGGGAGATCCGTTCCCTGCTGGAAGCGTCGTAGTGCTTGCCGGCTCCATGAGCCCCGACTCCCGGGAAACGTGCGATTGCTGCCCCCTGCCCTCTCTGTGCGGGGATCATGGTCCCACCGGCCTGCCGGCGGCGCTCCTCGACTCCGTCCTCGGCCAGCGGCCGCTGGGCGCCGGCGAAACCCTTTACATGGCCGGAGAGAAACGGGACTCGATCTGGGTCGTATCGGACGGCGCACTCAAGACCTGCGAACTGGACCTGGAAGGCAGCGAGCAGGTGCTCGGCTTCCATGGGCCGGGAGAAGTGCTGGGTCTCGAGCGCCTAGAGGTCGCCGCGCACCGCGGATTTGCCGTGGCGCTGGAGCCGAGCCGGCTGTGCAGGGTTCCGGTCAGCCGCCTGGTGGACCGGCTGACCTCGATGCCGGAGCTATGGCGTGACGTGCTGGCGATCGCGGGCATGCAAATCGCCCGCGCCCGGGAAATGCACCGGGTGATGAGCCAGCTGCAAACCGGGCAACGGCTTGCCTGGTTCCTGCTCAACGATTCCGGTCCGCAGCGCAGCGGAGGCGGTTGTGGCAGGGCGGAGGTCCTCCACCTGCCGATGCAACGCCAGGAAATCGCGTCCTACCTCGGCATGACGCTGGAGACCGTGAGCCGAAGCTTCAGCATTTTTCAGCGCGAAGGCCTCGTGGAGGTCCGGGGACGTCGCATCACGCTGCTGAATCGGTCGGGACTCGCCGCGCTCGCCGTTCCGCAGGAGCGCAACGCCGCCTAGACATTGAAGCGGAAGTGCACCACGTCGCCGTCCTGGACGACGTAATCCTTGCCCTCGACGCGCATCTTGCCGGCCTCCTTGGCCTTCGACTCGCCGCCACAGGCGATGAAATCGGCGTAGGCAATGACCTCGGCGCGAATGAAGCCGCGCTGGAAGTCGGTGTGGATCTCGCCGGCCGCCTCCGGCGCGCTGGCGCCGACCGGCACCGTCCAGGCGCGCACCTCCTTGGGCCCGACGGTGAAATAGGTTTGCAGACCGAGCAGCCGGTAACCGGCGCGGATCACGCGATCCAGGCCTGCCTCCTCCAGTCCCAGTTCAGCCAGGAATTCGCCCTTGTCAGCGTCTTCGAGTTGCGCGATCTCGGCCTCGATGGCCGCGCACACGGCGACCACCTCGGAATTCTCCGCTGCGGCGATGGCCGTCACCGTCTCCAGTTGGGGGTTGCCGGTGAAGCCGTCCTCGGCCACGTTGGCGATGTAGAGCGTCGGCTTGGCCGTCAGCAGGTGCAGGTCGCGCAGCATCAGCCACTGGTTTTCGTCCAGCGGCATGGAGCGCACCGGCTGCCCCTGGTCCAGGTGGTCGGCGACCCGGGCTAGCAGGTCGCGTCGCGCCAAATCCTCCTTGCGGCCGGTCTTGGCGGCCTTGACGGCCCGCTCCAGGTTGCGCGTCACCGTTTCGAAGTCGGCCAGCGCAAGCTCCAGGTGGATCACCTCGATGTCGCCGGCCGGATCGACGCGCCCCTCCACGTGGACCACGTCGGGATCCTCGAAACAGCGCACCACGTGCCCGATGGCGTCGGTCTCGCGGATGTTGGCGAGGAACTGGTTGCCGAGCCCTTCTCCTTTCGATGCGCCCCGCACCAGGCCGGCGATGTCCACGAACTCGATAGTCGTGGGCAGGACTTTCTGCGGTTTCGCGATCGCCGCAAGCGCCTGCAGCCGCGGGTCGGGCACGGGCACCACGCCCACGTTGGGGTCGATGGTGCAGAAGGGATAGTTTTCCGCCGCGATGGTGGCACGCGTCAGCGCGTTGAACAGCGTGGATTTGCCCACGTTCGGCAGGCCGACGATCCCGATACGGATTCCCATGCGAGTTACTCCGCGAGCCCTGGCTCGCCGTCCTTGTTTTTGTTCCGCGCGCCGGGCCCGCGGCTGTGCAGCTGGTGCATGGCGGGTTGTTCGCCCCGTCCCAGCATGACCGGCAGGACGTCCGCCGCCTCGGCGACCGCCTCGCGGATGAGCGCCTCGTCCTCTCGCGACGGCCGTTTCAGCACGTAATCGATGACTTCGGCGCTGTTGCCAGGATGGCCGATACCGAGACGCAGGCGCCAGAAGCCCGGCCCCAGGTGAGCGATCAGGCTGCGCAGGCCGTTGTGCCCGCCATGTCCGCCGCCAAGCTTGAGGCGCGCGTCGCCCGGCGGCAGGTCCAGGTCGTCGTGCGCCACCAGGATCTGCTCCGCGGGCACCTTGAGGTAGGCCGCGGCGGACTGCACCGCCGTGCCGCTGCGGTTCATGAAGGTCTGCGGTTTCAACAGGCGGACCTCGACGTCGTCGATGCGCACCGCCGCCATCTCCGCCAAAAACTTGCGCTCCGGCCGGAAACGCCCGGCATGGCGCTGCGCCAGCAGGTCAGCCAGCCAGAAACCCGCGTTGTGCCGGGTGTCATCGTACTCGGACCCCGGATTGCCGAGACCCACGATCATGCGGATGCGGGATCGCTCACTCATGATTCAACGCCTGGGGGAAAGAACGGCCGCCGGGCCGCCCGCAAGGACGGCCCGGCAGGCCGGGGATGCCGTCAGTCCATGTCGGGCTCGGCTTCCGGCCCCTCGGGCTGCTCGCCCTCGGCCTCGCCTTCGCCCTCGCCTTCGCCCTCTGTCTCCTCTTCCTCGAGACGCGGGCGGTAGATCTGGAAAACCGGTTGCTCCAGCGCCTCCTCGCCCGCGGCGATGGATACGCCCTCGGGCAGCTTGACCTGGTCGAGCGTGATGTTGTCGTCCAGCTCGAGTGCCGAGACATCCACCTCGATGTACTCGGGGAGGTGTTTCGGCAGGCAGATGATTTCGAGTTCGTTCATCACCCTCGACAGTACGCCGCCCTGCTTCACGCCGGGCGCATCGTCCTCGCCGAGGAAGTGGAAGGGCACGGAGACCCGGATCTCCTCGTCCTCGGTGATCCGCTGCAGGTCCACGTGCAGCAGGATGTTGCGAAAGGGATGACGCTGTATGTCCTTGATGATGCAGGGCTGCGACTTGTCGCCCGTGGTCACCGTCAGGATGCTGGAGAAAAATGCCTCGTTCTCGATGGTATGCAGCAGCGTGTTGTGATCCAGCGCGAGGGCGCGCGGATCGCGATGGGCGCCATACAGTATGGCGGGCACCTTGCCGGCCCGACGCAGGCGGCGGCTCGCACCCTTGCCCTGGTCAGTCCGGTCTTCGGCAAAAAGCTCGAATTTCTGGCTCATCTGGGTTCTCCGTTGATGTTATGTCCGGACGCTGCGGGCCCGCGACCAGGCTTGCGCACGCGTCCACCCGGCGTCTCCCGCGGGAGCCGCCGTATTCCGGGCTGCTCAGTCCACGTAGAGCGAGCTGACGGATTCTTCGTCGCTGATGCGGCGCATCGTTTCCGCGAGCATCTCGGCAACGCTCAGTTGCCGGATCTTCGGGCTCGAGCGCGCGGCCTCCGACAGCGGGATGGTGTCCGTCACCACCAGGCCGTCGAGCAGCGAGTCGTTGATTCTTTGCACCGCCGGCCCCGACAGGACCGGGTGGGTGATATAGGCATAGACCTGCCGGGCGCCCTGTTCCTTGAGCGCGGCCACGCCCTGGCAGAGGGTCCCGGCGGTGTCGATCATGTCGTCCACCAGCAGGCAGGTCTTGCCGCGCACGTCGCCGATGATGTGCATGACCTGGGCTTCGTTGGCGCGCGGCCGGCGCTTGTCGATGATCGCCAGGTCCGCGTCGTCCAGCCGCTTGGCCAGCGCCCGGGCGCGCACCACGCCACCCACGTCCGGGGAGACCACGATCATGTCCTGGTAGCGCTGCTTCCACGCATCGTGCAGCAGCACCGGCGAGGCATAGACGTTATCCACGGGAATGTCGAAAAAGCCCTGGATCTGGTCGGCGTGCAGGTCCACGGTGAGCACTCGGTCGACGCCGGCGTGGGTGATCATGTTGGCCACCAGCTTGGCGGAGATCGCGACACGCTGCGCGCGCGGGCGCCGGTCCTGCCGGGCATAGCCGTAATACGGGATCACGGCGGTGATGCGCGCCGCCGAGGCGCGCCGCAGCGCGTCGGCCATGATCAGCAGTTCCAGCAGGTTGTCGTTCACCGGCGGGCAGGTGGACTGGACCACGAACACGTCCCGGCCGCGCACGTTCTCCAGCACTTCGGCCGAGACCTCGCCGTCGCTGAAGCTCGACGCCTGCAACTTGCCCAGCGGAAAACCGAGGTGGCGCGCAATGCTTTCGGCCAGTTCCCGGTTGGCGTTTCCGGAGAACACCGCCATATGACCTGCTTCGTGAATCACGCCTGCCCCCTCGAGCTCATGGTCCGTTCCGCCGCCCGCAACAGCCTGCGGGCACGTGTGAAATGGCTGGGGTGGGAGGATTCGAACCTCCGCATGACGGGATCAAAACCCGCTGCCTTACCACTTGGCTACACCCCAGCAGTCGATCATCTTTCGACCGGCATCTTCCGCCCGCGTCTTCCGCTCGGCCACCGCCCGTTCAGCCGGCGGACGCCCTCGCCAGCAACGGGCTGCGCGCCACTCCGCGCGCCGTGAATGCCGTCCAGGCCCGCGGAAGTCCCTCGAGCGCCGCCCCGGCCTGCTCCGCCGTGTCGAATGCGGCGAACACGCAGCCGCCGGTCCCGGTCAATCTTGCCGTCCCGCTCCCGGCGCCTGCTCCGGCCCTGGCGGACAGCCAGTCCAGGGCTTTTGCGACCGCGGGATAACGGCGCCGGACCACGGGTTCGCAGTCATTGCGCCCCCCGCCGGAAATAAAGCTCTCAATTGTCGTTTGAGGGGTATCGCGTGTCAATTCAGGATCCGAGAAGACAGCGGCCGTGGAGACTGCGCAATCGGGGCAGACCACCGCGTACCAGCTCGGCGGCAGGTCGATCGGCTGCAGCTTCTCACCCACGCCCTCCGCCCAGGCCGAGTGGCCATGCACGAACACCGGCACGTCGGCGCCCAATTCCAGGCCCAGCGCCGCCAGTCGTTCCGGCGGCCAGTCGAGGCCCCATGCGCGGTTGAGCGCGACCAGCACCGTGGCCGCGTCGGAACTTCCCCCGCCCAGCCCGCCGCCGGCCGGTATGCGTTTCCGTATGCGCAGTTCCGCGCCGCCGCGGCAGCCCGCGGCCGCCTGCAGCCGCAGCGCGGCACGCACCGCCAGGTCCCGGTCGGGCGGCAGGTCCGCCGGTCCCTCCGGGCGGGAGATGCGGCCGTCCGCCGTGGGACGCACGAACACGTCGTCACCATAGTCCAGCAGCTGGAAGGCCGTCTGCAGGGCGTGATAGCCGTCCGGGCGCCGGCCGGTCACGTGCAGGAACAGGTTCAGCTTGGCCGGCGCCGGCCACGCTTCGCTCATCGCTTCGCCAGGGCAGGCGGATCCGGAATGTTCCAGCGGTCGGCCATGACCCGGATGCGAACTTCTCCCCGTTCCATGTCCAGCCGTCGCGGCAGGAGCAGTCCTTCGGCTTCGCTGTAACTGTCGTAGAGCAACAGCCAGCCACTCTGCTCGAGGCTCTCCAGCGGGCCGTCCTCGCCGGGTACCTCGCTGGCCGGCAGCGCGGGATCCGGCACGCCAAGTATCCAGTAGCGCATGCTGTGCACCGGCAGACTCCAGCCGAAGCGCTCTGTCATCTCGCGCTCCGGATCGCGGAGCAGCAATTCGTCGCCGGCGGTGGTCTTCACACGCAGCTGCTCGGGATCGCCATGAATTCGGAAACCGCCGAAACCGAAAGGTCCCCGGAAGCGGAAATCGACGATGTCGTCGTTCTGCTCCCATGACACCGTGCCGCTGTAGCCGCGCCGGCCGGTATTCAGCGAGAGCCTTCCTTCCATCCGGAATTCTTCAATTTCCTGCAGCATTTCCCGCCTTTCCAACCAGTCGACTCCCGTCATCGGTGCGCGTTCCGGCGGCGTGACGCAGCCGGCGCCCAGCGCGGCCAGGGCGAGGATCATGATGAATCCGGCAGCCCGGCCCGCATTGGCGCCCAAGTGTACTGCAAGCTGCAGCATCGCTCAGGGATCCAGCCGTCCCATGGTCTCCAGCAGGATCCTGCTGTCGGGGAAATCGACGATGGCCTCCAGCCAGACGTCGCGCGCCTCGTCCACGCGACCCAGGCTCCAGAGCAGCTCGCCCAGGTGCGCCGCGATCTCGGGGTCGCGCTGCAATGTCCATGAGCGCTGGATATAGGGAAGGCCCTCTTCGGCCCGCCCCAGCCGGAACAGGACCCAGCCCATGCTGTCCAGGATCGCCGGACTGTCCGGCGCCATCTCCAGGGCCCTGCTGATGAGCGCGTAGGCCTCTACATGGCGCCCGGTGAGATCGGCCAGCGTGAAGCCGAGGGCATTGAGTGCAGTGGGGTCGTCGGGCCGCAGTTCGACCATGCGCTCGAAGTCCGCCAGCGCCTTTTCGACATCCTCGCCCTGGATTCGCAGCATGCCGCGCGCATACAGCAGCATGGCATTGTCCGGGTAGCGCCGCAGCAGGCCGTCGTAGACCGCCAGCGCCTCTTCCGGCTCGCCCAGGCGCTGCAACAACTCCGCGCGCGCCATCCCCAGTTCCGTGGCCGCCTGGGGATGAGTCTGCGCGAACACCTGCAGGTGCCTGACGGCGAGTTCGGGGCGGCCCATGCGGAACATCAGCAGCGCCAGGCGCACCTGGGCCGTGACCAGGTGCTCGCCGTCGGTGACGCCCGCGTACAGGCGCGCCGCCTCCTCGAGATCGCCGGCCTGCTCGGCGAGCCCGCCCAGGTAGAAGGCGGCGTCGTCGGTGTGACGGCCGCTGGCCAACAGCGACATGAAGGCTTCGCGGGCGGCCTCAGGCCGGCCGGCGAAGTATTCGAGATAGCCGAGCGCCCTGAGCGCATCGGCGTCCCCCGGCGTCGCCGCCAGGATGTCTTTCAGCAAGCGCCGCGCCTCCCGGTTGCGCTCGGCCGTCATGAGCATCAGGGCGCGCTCCAGCCGGAGTTCGCGCGACCCGGCATCCGGCCGATCCGCCAGCCACGCCAGCGCCTCTTCCACGCCGCCGTCGGCAGCCATCGCCCGCGCCCGCAGCATGACCGCCTCGGTCCATTCCGGGGCCAGGCTGAGCGCGCGGCCCGCTTCCGCTTCGGCCAGCGCGGCATCGCCCGCGCGCAAGGCCAGGTAGGCGTGTGCATAGGCGCCGCTGGCGTCCTCGGGATAATCCGCCACCACGGCGGCGAGCGCAGCGCGGGCCGCCTCGCGATCCTCGGCCGCCGTCAGCAGCGGCAACAGGGCCAGGAAAGGCCGGCCGGCGTCACCGGCGTCGGCGCGCAGCCGCGCGAGCTCGGGGATCGCCATTTCGGCCTTGTCGGAACGCAGGTAGCCGCGTGCCAGGAAACGGCGCGCCAGCGTCGCCTCCGGAGCGAGCGCCGCCCAGTGCCGCGCCGCCGCCAGCGCCTCTTCGCCCGTGCCGTAGGCTGCCGTCACGCGGGCCGCGCGCTCGGCCAGCTCCAGGTCCTCGCTGGCGCGGGCCGCCCGCAGGTACTCGGTCGCCGCCAGCGCGGGACGGTCCCGCTGCATGGCGATCTCGGCCATCAATACGTGGTAGTCCGGCTCGCCCGGCTCCCCGAGGTCCGGCGCCCGGTTATCCGGATCCAGGGGCTCCGGCACGGGCGCCGCGCAGGCTGCGAGCAGCCCCAGCAGGATGAGGACCAGTGGCTTCATGGCTTCCGGAAACGCTTACGGAAAGCCACTATAACCCATGCAAAAGCCGCTCCGCGCACCCTTCGTGCTTGTCACCGGAGGGCCGCTTACCAGACAATTGGGCGATCGTGTCACCAGGCCGTCCCCGCAAAGCAAACTGATGTCCCTCAAAGTCCTAGGCGTCAATCACCGCTCCGCACCGGTCGAAATCCGGGAGAAGCTGGCCTTCAATCCGGAGCGCCTGCCCGTGGCGCTGAACGAGCTCGTGCAATTGCCCCAGGTGCGGGAGATGCTGATCGTCTCGACCTGCAACCGCACGGAGTTCTACGGTCATTGCGCGGACAAGGGCCTGTTGCAGCTGCGCGACTGGCTGAACGATTATCACCACCTTGGCGATCGCGCCAACGGCTGCCTCTACCAGCTGGAAAACCAGCTCGCGGTGAGCCACACCTTTACCGTGGCCTGCGGCCTCGACTCGGCGGTGCTGGGCGAGCCGCAGATTCTCGGCCAGATGAAGGATGCCTACCGCATCGCCACCGAGGCGGGCAGCGCCGGCCCGATGCTCCACTCGCTGTTCCAGCAGGCCTTCTCGGTCGCGAAAATGGTGCGCACCGACACCGAGATCGGTGCCAGCGCGGTCTCGGTCGCCTACGCGGCCGTCAACCTGGCGCGGCAGATCTTTGCGGATTTCTCGCAGCACACCGCCCTGCTGGTCGGCGCCGGGGAGACCATCGAGCTGGTTGCGCAGCATCTTGCCGGCCGCGGCATCGGCCGGGTGATGATCGCCAACCGGAGCGTCGAGCGGGCGCGCAGGCTGGCGCAGGAGCACAAGGGCCTGGCGATCGGCCTGGACGAGATCCCGGACCACCTGGCGGCGGCCGACATGGTGATCTGCTCGACTGCCAGTCCCGAGCCCCTGATCACCAAGCCCATGGTGCAGGCGGCGCTCAAGGCGCGGCGACGCAAGCCCGTGTTCATGGTGGACCTTGCGGTGCCGCGTGACGTGGCAACGGACGTGGCGGACCTGGAAGACGTCTACCTCTACACGGTGGACGACCTGCAGGACGTGGTGGACGACAACGTCAAGGCCCGCGAGGAAGCCGCCGCCCACGCGCGCCGCATCATCGACGTGGAAGTCATCCGTTTCGCCCAGACCCTGAAGACGCGCGACGCCGCGCCGACTATCCGGTCCGTGCGCAGCCGTGCGGAGGAAATCCGCGGCGCCGTGAACGAGCAGGCGCAACGCATGCTCGAAGCCGGCCGGTCGCCCGCCGAAGTGATGGACTTCCTGTCGCGCACCCTGACCAACAAGCTGCTGCACCTGCCGAGCGTCGGCATGCGGCGCGCGGGCGAAGAAGGCGACCAGGAACTCCTCACGGCGGCCCGCCGCCTGTTCGGCCTCGAGGCCGAGGACTAATTGAAAGATACGATCGTCACCAAGCTGGCGGACCTCGTGGAGCGCCACGAGGAAATCGCCGCGCTGCTTTCCGACCCGGATGTCATCGCCGACCAGGCGCGTTTCAGGGAACTCTCCCGCGAATACGCGCGGCTGGAAGACGTGGTGCGCGATTACCAGTCGTGGCGCAACGCGCGCGCCGAACTGGCGGCTGCCACGGAGATGGCGAGCGACCAGGATCCCGAAATGCGCAGCCTGGCCGAGGATGAGCTCGACACGGTCCGGCAACGGCTGGAGCGGCTGGAGCTGGCGCTGCAGAAACACCTGGTGCCCCGCGACCCCCTGGACGAGGCGAACATCTTTCTCGAGATTCGTGCCGGCACCGGTGGCGACGAGGCCGCCATCTTCGCCGGCGACCTGTTCCGCATGTACAGCCGCTACGCCGAGCGCATGGGGTGGAAGATCGAGATCCTGTCCGCCAGCGAGGGCGAGCATGGCGGCTACCGGGAAGTCATTTCGCGAGTCGCCGGCCAGGGCGTCTATTCGCGCCTGAAGTTCGAGTCCGGGGCGCATCGCGTGCAACGCGTTCCGGAAACCGAATCCCAGGGCCGCATCCATACCTCCGCCTGCACCGTTGCGGTGCTGCCGGAGCCGGAGAAGATGGCAGACATCGAAATCAACTCCGGCGACTTGCGGGTGGACACCTATCGCGCCTCGGGTGCCGGCGGCCAGCATGTCAACAAGACGGATTCGGCCGTTCGCCTGACCCACCTGCCGAGCGGCATCGTGGTGGAATGCCAGGACGAGCGTTCCCAGCACAAGAACCGGCTCAAGGCCATGACGCTGCTGCAGGCGAAGCTGATGGACGCGGAGCGCAGCCGGCGGGAGGCCGCGCATGCGGAGAACCGGCGGCTGCAGGTGGGCTCAGGCGACCGCTCGGAGCGCATCCGCACCTACAATTTTCCGCAGGGAAGGGTCACGGACCACCGCATCAACCTGACTCTCTACCGCTTGGAAGACATCCTGGCGGGAGACCTGGACCAGGTCGTGGTGCCGCTGGCCGACGAATACCAGGCCGACCAGTTGGCCGCTCTCGGCCATTAAATCGGCCACTGAATCGGCCATTAGAAAGGAAGCCACGCAAATGAGCGTTCTCGGAACCGTCCTCGACGCCATCGGCGACACGCCCCTGATCCGGCTCCGGGCGGCATCGGAACAGACCGGCTGCGAGATCCTCGGCAAGGCCGAGTTCATGAACCCCGGCGGCTCGGTCAAGGATCGCGCCGCGCTGGGCATCGTGCGCGACGCCGAGACCCGCGGACTCCTGCGACCCGGCGGCGTCATCGTCGAGGGCACGGCCGGAAACACCGGCATCGGCCTGGCGCTGGTCGGCAACGCGCTCGGCTACCGCACCGTGATCGTGATGCCCGAGACCCAGAGCCAGGAAAAAATCGACACCCTGAAGGCCTATGGCGCCGAAGTCCGGCTGGTGCCGGCCGTGCCCTACAAGAACCCCGGGAACTACGTGCACGTCTCCCAGCGTCTTGCCGAGGAACTGGCGGCGCGCGAGCCGCATGGCGCCCTGTGGGCCAACCAGTTCGACAACACCGCGAACTACGCCTTTCACCTGACGACCACCGGGCCGGAAATCTGGCAGCAGACCGGCGGTCGCATCGACGGTTTCATTTGCGCCGTGGGCACGGGCGGCACGCTCGCAGGCGTGGGCCGTGCGCTCAAGGCGCGCGACATGCGCGTCCAGGTCGGCCTTGCCGATCCGTGCGGCTCGGCCCTTTACAACCACTTCGCCCATGGCGAACTCAAGGCCGAAGGCAGTTCGATCACCGAGGGCATCGGCAACGGCCGCATCACGCGCAACATCGCGGAGGCGGTGGTGGACCACGCCTTCCAGGTGCCGGACTCGGAATCGATTCCGCTGGTGTTCGACCTGCTGCAGGAAGAAGGCTTATTGCTGGGGGGCTCGAGCGGCGTGAACATCGCGGGCGCCATCCGCCTGGCCGAAGAACTCGGGCCCGGTCACACCATCGTCACCGTGCTCTGCGACTCCGGTCTGCGCTATCGCCAGCGCCTGTTCAATCCCGCCTTTCTCGCCTCGAAGGGTCTGCCGGTCCCCGCCTTCCTGGAGCAATAACGCGGGACGCGCGAGGCGCGGGCGGCTGCCCGCGCCTGCGCTTCGCGTCCCGTTTGCCGTTCAGTCCGCCTCCGCGCCCTCGCGGATGGCGCGCGCGCTGTCGGGCAAGCGCGCCTTCAGCCAGTCGAGGTTGAGCTTCGTCGGATTGTCGATGTATTTCTGCGGGTTATCGGCCACGTCCTTGAGGTACGCGCGCGAGACCTTCCACTCGGTGTCGTGCTCGGACTTGCCGCGCGCAAGAATCTCGAACTTGCCGTTCAAATACCGGATCGTGAAGTAATCGAAAGGCTTTGACGGCTCCTCGTCATAAATCTCCACGCCGGCCTTGTGGCCTTCGAGGAACTTGTCCCATGCCGAAATCAGCGTTCCGAGGACCTTGCTGTCGCGATTCTCCTCGAGCGCCTTGTTGGTGACGCCCAGGGCCTCGTCAAACAGTTGATAAATATCGCGTTCACTCATGACCGGGCTCCTTAGACATTGCTTGGTGAGGCATCCACTCGGGAACTGCTCACCTTCAGTCTAGGACGCTTTCGCACGCGCGCCACTCGCGCTGGCGAGGCAGGCGGGATCAGGAAAGGGCCGCCGCCAGCGCCTGGTCGAGGTCCGCCAGCAGGTCCTCGAGCGCCTCGATCCCCACGGACAGCCTGACCAGGGTGTCGCCGATACCCAGGCGGGCGCGGGTCTCCGGCGGCACCGATGCGTGGGTCATGATCGCGGGGTGGTTCACCAGGCTCTCCACGCCGCCGAGGCTCTCCGCCAGCGTGAACAGGCGACAGTGCTCCAGGAAGGTCCGCGCCTGCTCCAGGCCGCCCTCGATCACGAAGCTCACGATGCCGCCGCCGCCCGCCATCTGCCGGCGCGCCAGCGCCTGCTGCGGGTGGGAGTCCAGCCACGGATAGATGACCCGCTCCACCCCGGCGCGGCCTTCCAGCCAGCGGGCGATCGCCAGGGCGTTGGCGTTGTGCCGTTCCATGCGCAGCGCCAGCGTCTTCACGCCCCGCAGCGCCAGGAAGCTGTCGAAGGGACCCGCGATCGCACCGATGGAATTCTGCAGGAAGCCCATTTGCTCCGCGAGCGCGGCATCCCGCAGGGCCACCACGCCGCCCACCATGTCGGAATGGCCGTTCAGGTACTTGGTGGCGGAATGCATGACCAGGTCGGCACCCATCTCCAGGGGCCGCTGTCCCCACGGGCTGGCAAAGGTGTTGTCCACGACCACCAGCGCGCCGTGCTGGCGGGCGCGCCGTGCCACCGCCTCGATATCGACCAGTTTCAGCATCGGGTTGGTCGGCGTCTCGATCCAGACCATGCGCGTGTCATCCTGCAGCGCCGCTTCCAGGGACGCGGGTTGCGAGAGGTCGGCATAGCTCACCTGCAGCCCCGCCGTGCGCGCGCGCACGCGGTTGAACAGCCGGCCCGTGCCGCCGTAGAGATCGTCCATCGCCACGATGTGGCTGCCGGCGTCGAGCAGTTCCAGCATCGTGGCGATGGCCGCCATGCCCGAAGCGAAGGCGAAGCCGTGCGTGCCGCCCTCCAGGTCGGCCAGGCAACGCTCCCATGCCATGCGGGTGGGGTTCTGGCTGCGCGAGTACTCGTAGCCCTGGTGCTCGCCCGGGCTGGCCTGCGCATAGGTGGAGGTGGCGTAGATGGGTTGCATCACCGCGCCGGTCGAGGGGTCCGGAGACTGCCCCGCATGAATGACGCGCGTGTCGAACGCGTCGCGTCCTTCCTGGTTGCTCATCGGGGTTCTCCCTGGTGCAGGCGTCGCAAGTGATTCAGGACGTCGGAACGCGTGATCAGACCGAGAAAAACCGTGCCCTGCCGAGCGGTGACCGCGGCATAGGAATCGCCGTGCAGCAGCGCCACGAGGTTTTCCAGCGAGGTGTCCTTGTCCACCTTGAGGAAGCTGGTCCGCATGGCGCGCCGGACGGGCTCTCCCATCAGCTCGGGATGCCCGAAAGTGAAGCGGATGATGTCGTCCTCGGTGATGACGCCGACCAGCAGGTCGTTCTCCATCACCGGCAGCTGGGAAAAGCCCGCGTTGCGGAGGCGGTTGTGGGCGGTCGTGATGATGTCGTCCGCGCCCACCGTGATGGTGGCGCGGTGCTCGTGCGGCCGCCCGATCAGGTCGCGCAGGTCGCCCTGCTGGGGACGCTGGATGAAACCCTGGTCCTCCATCCAGAAGTCGTTGTAGAGCTTCGAAAGGTACTTGTTGCCGGTGTCGCAGGCGAACGCGACCACCCGCTTCGGCTCGGTCTGTTCCCGGCAGTAGCGCAGGGCCGCGGCCAGCAGGGTGCCGGAAGAAGAGCCCGCCAGCAGCCCTTCCTCGCGCAGCAGCTGCCGCGCGGTGGAAAAGGACTCCGCATCGGGGATCGTATAGGCGCTGCCCACCATGGAGAGATCACAGATCTCCGGGATGAAATCCTCGCCGATACCCTCGACCAGCCAGGGCGCGCCCGGCACGATCTCGCCGGTGCGAACGTAATGGGCGAGGATGGAGCCTTCGGGATCGGCCAGCACGAATTCCAGCCCCGGCGCGACGCGCTCGAAAAATCGCGTCATGCCGGAGATCGTGCCGCTGGAGCCCACCCCCAGCACGATGGCGTCCACGTCGTGCTCCATCTGCTCCCAGATCTCGGGCGCGGTGGTCTTTTCGTGGGCCATGGGGTTGTCGGGGTTGCCGAACTGGTTGATGTAATACGCCCCCCGCTCCTCGGCAATGCTGCGCGCCAGGTCCTGGTAGTACTCCGGGTGGCCCTTGCCCACGTCGGAACGCGTCAGCACGATCTCGGTTCCCATGGCGCGCAGGTTGAAGATCTTCTCCTGGCTCATCTTGTCGGGGAGCACCAGCACCAGCCGGTAACCTTTCTGGAAGGCCGCCAGCGCCAGGCCGATGCCGGTGTTGCCCGCGGTCGCTTCCACCAGCACGTCGCCCGGCTTGATGTCGCCGCGCTTCTCCGCTTCCTCGATCATGGAGATGCCGATGCGGTCTTTCACCGATCCGCCGGGATTCGCCAGCTCCAGCTTGAGGAACAGTCGGCACAGGCCCGTGTCGATCCGGCTCACCTCGAGCATGGGCGTCTCGCCCACCATCTCGAGCACGTTGCGATAGATTTTCATCGCTCCTCCGCGGTCTTGAACGGGCACGCGGGTATCGCGCGCCCGGCAAGCTGCGCGTATTCTACACTCCCCCGTTCCGGGCACCGGGCACTGCATGACTGACGAAGACGACGACCTGTCGATCAGGAAATACCTGGATGACGGCACTGCCATATTGCGCGGCATCAGCGACAGCCCGCGGCTGGACGCGGAGCTGCTGATGGGCATGGTGCTGCGCAAGCCGCGCAGCCACCTGCACACCTGGCCGGAGGCGCAGCTCGAAGAGCCGCAAGCCGCGCAGTTCGAGCACCTGCTGCGGCGCCGCTTCTCGGGCGAGCCGATCGCCTACATGACCGGCGTGCGGGAATTCTGGTCCATGCCGCTGAAGATCACGCCCGCGGCGCTCATCCCCCGCCCGGAGACCGAGTTGCTGGTCGAGAAGGCGCTGCTGCGCCTGCCGGCCGACGAGGACCTGCGCGTGCTCGACCTGGGCGCCGGTTCAGGGGCGGTTTCCCTGGCCATCGCCAGGGAGCGGCCCCGTGCGCAGGTCATCGGGGTGGACATCTCGCTGGCGGCCCTGGAACTGGCGCGCCTGAACGCCCGGTTGCAGAAGATCGACAACGCACAATTCCGCGAGAGCGACTGGTTCGATGCGGTGCGCGGTGAAAAATTCAACGTGGTGGTCGGCAATCCGCCCTACGTGGCGGAGGACGATCCCCACCTGCAGCGCGGCGACGTGCGCTTCGAGCCGCGACTGGCGCTGGACGCCGGCAACGGCGGCATGTCGTGCTTCCGCGCCATCCTCGACCGCGCGCACAACTACATCGTGCGGCAGGGCTGGCTGCTGCTCGAGCACGGCGCCGACCAGCACCTCCCTCTGCGGCGGCTGCTGGAGGCGCAGCATTACCACGACATCACCGTTCACAAGGACGCGGCCGGGCACGACCGGGTGACCGAGTGCCGCTTCGTGGAGTAAAGCCATGAGCATCGAGCGTTACGCCCGGCACCTTGCGCTGGCGGGTTTCGGTCCGGCAGAGCAGGCGCGGCTGCGCGACGCGACCGCGCTCGTGATCGGGGCGGGCGGACTGGGCTCTCCGGCGCTGCTGTACCTCGCCGCGGCGGGAATCGGGCGGCTGGTGATCAGCGATTTCGACAGCGTGGACCTGACCAACCTGCAGCGCCAGGTGCTTTTCGGCAGCGCGGATGTGGGTCGTCCCAAGGCGGAGGCCGCGGCCGAGCGGCTCGCGGCCCTCAACCCGGAGACCGCCGTGGTGCCGGTCAATGCCCGGCTCATGGACGACGAGCTGTTGCAGGCGGTGGCCCGCTCGGACCTGGTGCTCGACTGCTGCGACAACTTCGGCACGCGTTTCGCCCTGAACCGCGCCTGCGTGGAGGCGCGCAAGCCCCTGGTGTCGGGCGCCGCGATTCGCTTCGAGGGGCAGCTGGCGGTGTTCCGGCTCGACCGGCCCGGCGGGCCCTGTTACCGCTGCCTGTGGCAGGAAGAGGCCGAAGGCCTGGAGAACTGCCGGGGCAACGGCGTGCTGGGCCCGGTGCCCGGCGTGATCGGCAGCATGATGGCCGTCGAGGCGCTGAAGATCGCCAGCGGCTGCGCGCCTGCCGCAACGGGGAAGCTGCTTCTCTACGACGCGATGGAGAACGACTGGAAAACGCTGAAGCTGGAGCGCGACCCGGCGTGCCCGGTGTGCGGTTCGGCCGCGTGACCGGCTAAGACGCCTCCGCCACAGACCAGTCGTGCAGCAAATCCTCGATGCGGGCGAAGACCTCGCCGATGACCGCCGGTTCCGGCAGCGTGGTGATGCGGAAGTGGTCGTTGTAGCTCGTGTTGAAGCTCACGCCGGGCGCGACCAGCACGTGCTTGTGCTCCAATAGCTGGTAGGCGAAGCGCTCGTCGTCGAAGTCGGGCAGGCTCTCCCTGCGCACCCGCGGGAAGGCGTACATGGCGCCGTCGGGCGTCACCAGGTCGATGAACTTGCTGCCCGCCGCGCCGTCGATCACGGCCTGGCGCGACTCGTAGAGTCGCCCGCCGGGACTGACCAGGTCGCGGATGCTCTGGTAACCGCCGATGGCCGTCTGCACCGCCCACTGGCCCGGCACGTTGGCGCACAACCTGAGCGCGGACAGCAGTTCCACAGACTCGATGTAGCGGTCCGCGGTGTCCCGGCTGCCCGAGAACACTACCCAGCCGACGCGGTAGCCGCAGGCCCGATAGACCTTGGAGAGCCCGGAGAAAGTGCCGCACAGGGTGTCCTGCACCAGCGTGGCCATCGGCACGTGCTCAGCGCCGTCGTAGGTCATCGAATCGTAGATTTCGTCGCTGAACAGCACCAGCTTGTGGCGCTCGGCAAGGCGCGCCAGGGCTTCCAGCAGTTCGCGCGGGTAGACCCGCCCCGTGGGGTTGTTGGGATTGATCACCACCAGCGCCCGCGTGCGCGGCGTGACCAGGCTCTCCACCTCCTCGGGGTCGGGCAGGAAGCCGTTCTCGGGCCGGCAGGGATAATGCACCGCGCGCGCGCCGTTGAGCACCGTTGCGGCGGTCCACAGCGGGTAGTCCGGGCTGGGCACCAGCACCTCGTCGCCGTCGTTGACCAGCGCGCGCAGGGTCAGGTCGATCAGCTCGCTGACGCCGTTGCCGATGAACACGTCCTCGGCCGTAACGCCGGTGACGCCCCGGCTCTGCTGCTGCATGACGACCGCTTCGCGCGCCGGGAACACGCCTTTCTGGTGGCAGTAGGGCTCGCTGGCCTGCAGGTTTTCGATCATCGCCAGGCGCATGGTTTCCGGCGTGCGGAAACCGTACAGGCCCGGGTTGCCGATATTCAGCGCGATGATTTCGTAGCCCATGCGCTCGAGCTCCAGCGCGCGCCGCGCGAGGCGGCCGCGGATCTCGTACTTGACGCCTCTGAGCGACTGGCTGGGCTCGACCATTTCAGGAGTCATGGCAGGCTTTTCCGCAAACAGGAATGCTGCAAAGCATTAAAGCATGGCTCCGGAAATGGGGCCAATCCCCATTTTGAAAATGGGGATTGGCCCCATTACTTGTAGCCGAGGTTCGGCGCGAGCCAGCGCTCGGCCTCTTCCACGCTCCAGCCCTTGCGGGCCGCGTAATCCTCGACCTGGTCCCGGCCGATGCGTCCCACCTGGAAATAGCGCGCCCCCGGGTGGGCGAAATACCAGCCGCTCACCGCGGCCGAGGGCATCATGGCGTAGTGCTCGGTCAGCCGCAGCCCGATGCGATTCTCCACGTCCAGCAGCTGCCACAGCATCGCTTTCTCGGTGTGGTCCGGGCAGGCCGGATAGCCCGGCGCCGGCCGGATGCCGCGGTATTTCTCGGCGATCAGCGACGTACCGTCCAGCTGCTCGTCGGGCGCATAGCCCCAGTACTCGCGCCGCACCCGTTCATGCATCCGTTCCGCGAAGGCCTCGGCCAGCCGGTCGGCGAGCGCCTTGAGCAGGATGGCGCGATAGTCGTCGTGCTCCGCTTCGAAGCGCGCCACGTGGGCATCGATGCCGTGTCCCGCAGTCACCGCGAACGCGCCCGCCCAGTCGCGCAAACCGGTCTCCTGCGGCGCCACGAAGTCGGCCAGGCAGAGATTCGGCTGCCCGGGCGCCTTGCGTTTCTGCTCGCGCAGCTGGTGCAGGGCGCCAAGCGTGCTCTCGCGCCCCTCGTCGCCGTAGATCCGGATGTCATCGCCGCAACTCGCCGCCGGGAACAAGCCTGTCACGGCGCGCGCCTGCAGCCACTGTTCGCGAATCAGCTGGTCGAGCATGCGCCGGGCGTCATCGTAAAGCGCGCTGGCCGCCTCGCCGCGCTCGGGGTCCTCGAGGATCGCCGGGAAGCGGCCCGAGAATTCCCAGGCATTGAAAAAAGGCATCCAGTCGATGTATTCCGCCAGCTCCTCCAGCGGGTAATCTGCGAAGACCTGGATGCCGGGGCGCTTCGGCGCGGGCGGCATGTAGTCCTGCCACCCCCCGTCGAAACGGTTGGCGCGCGCCTCGGCCAGCGAAAGCTCCGGCCCCCGGGTCCGCGGCCGCTGGTGCTGCGCGCGACGCTTGGCATGCTCCTCTTCGAGCCCGGAGACATAGGGCTTGCGCTGCTCGGCGCTGATCAGTTTCTGCACTACCCCCACCGCGCGGGAGGCGTCCTTCACGTAGACCACCGCGCCCTCGTAGGCGGGATCGATCTTCACCGAGGTATGCGCCGGCGAGGTGGTGGCGCCGCCGATCAGCAGGGGCTGCTGGTGCCCCAGCCGCTGCATCTCCCCCGCGACGTGAATCATCTCGTCCAGCGAAGGCGTGATCAGTCCCGACAAGCCGATGATGTCGGCGTTCTCGCGGCGGGCCGCCTCCAGGATCTTGTCGCAGGGGACCATCACGCCGAGGTCCACCACTTCGAAGCCGTTGCACTGGAGCACCACGCCGACGATGTTCTTGCCGATGTCGTGCACGTCGCCCTTCACGGTGGCCATGATGATGCGCGCGCGCGGCTGGCGGTCGGCTTCTTTTTCGGCTTCCAGGTAAGGCACCAGGTGGGCCACGGCCTTCTTCATGACCCTGGCGGATTTCACCACCTGCGGCAGGAACATCTTGCCTTCGCCGAACAGGTCGCCGACGACGTTCATGCCGCTCATCAGCGGCCCCTCGATCACGTCCAGCGGCCGGCCCGCCTCCAGCCGCGCCGCCTCGGTGTCCTCCACCACGTATTCGTCCAGCCCCTTCACCAGCGCGTGCTCCAGCCGTTTCTCCACCGGCCACTCGCGCCATGCCAGGTCCTCCGTCTCGCGGCGCGCGCCCGCGCCGCCGCGGAACTCGCTGGCGAGCGAGAGCAGCCGCTCGGTGGCGTCGGGGCGGCGCGCCAGGATGACGTCCTCCACCGCGTCGCGCAGCCGCGGCGGGATGTCTTCGTAGATCGCGAGCTGGCCAGCGTTGACGATTCCCATCGACATGCCCGCGCGTATGGCGTGATAGAGAAATACCGAGTGCATCGCCTCCCGCACCTGGTCGTTGCCGCGGAAAGCGAAAGAGACATTGGAGACCCCGCCGCTGACCGGCGCGCCCAGCTCCTCGCGGATCACGCGCGTGGCTTCGATGAAGTCCAGGGCATAGCGATCGTGCGCCTCGATGCCGGTCGCGACCGCGAAGATGTTCGGATCGAAAATGATGTCCTCGGCCGGGAAGCCCGCGGTCTCCGTGAGCAGCTGCCAGGAGCGCCGGCAGATCTCCAGCCGCCGCTCGACGTTCTCCGCCTGGCCCTGCTCGTCGAAGGCCATCACGATCACCGCGGCGCCGTGGCGGCGGATTTCGCGCGCCTGGTGCAAAAACGCTTCTTCTCCCTCCTTCAGGCTGATCGAGTTCACCACCGACTTGCCCTGCAGGCATTTCAAGCCCGTCTCGATCACGGACCACTTCGAGGAATCCACCATCACCGGCACGCGCGAGATGTCCGGCTCCCCGGCCACCAGGTCCAGGAAGGTCTGCATGGCGGCCTCGGAGTCCAGCATGCCCTCGTCCATGTTCACGTCGATGACCTGGGCGCCGCTGTCCACCTGCTGGCGCGCGACTTCCAGCGCGCCGCTGAAATCCCCCGCCTCGATCAGCTTGCGAAAGCGCGCGGAGCCCGTCACGTTGGTGCGCTCGCCGACGTTCACGAACAGCGAGTCGTCATCGATGTTGAGCGGCTCCAGGCCGCTCAGGCGGCAGGCCCGGGGGCGTTCCGGCGGCCTGCGGGGCGCCTTGCCGCGGATGGCCTCGGCCAGCGCGGCGATGTGTTCCGGACCAGTGCCGCAGCAACCTCCCACCAGGTTCACGAAGCCGCTGTCGGCAAACTCGCCGACCAGCGCCGCCATGGTCGCGGCGTCCTGGTCGTAGCCGCCGAAGGCGTTCGGCAGGCCGGCATTCGGATGCACGCTGACGAAGGTGTCGGCGAGCCTGGCAAGCTCCGCGATATGCGGGCGCAGCTGCTCGGCCCCCAGCGCGCAGTTGAAACCCGCGACCAGCGGGCGCGCGTGGCGGATGCTGTTCCAGAAAGCCTCGACCGTCTGTCCCGACAGGGTGCGGCCGGAGGCGTCGGTGATGGTGCCCGAGACCATCACCGGCAGGCGGAAGCCGTGCGTCTCGAACAGCGTCTCCAGCGCGTAGATCGCCGCGCGCGCGTTGAGGGTGTCGAAGACGGTCTCGATCATGAGGATGTCCGCGCCGCCGTCGGCCAGCGCCAGCGCCGCCTCGCCGTAGGCTTCCACCAGCGCGTCGAAGCGCACGTTGCGCTTGCCCGGATCGGTCACGTCCGGCGAGATGGACGCCGTGCGGTTGGTGGGGCCGAGCACGCCGGCGACGAAGCGCGGCCGCCCGTCGGCGGCGGCCGCCCGGTCGGCGCACTCGCGAGCGATGCGCGCGGCCGCCATGTTCATGTCGGCCACCGCGGCCTGCAGGCCGTAATCCGCCTGGGCGATGGCGGTCGCGCTGAAGGTATTGGTCTCGATGATGTCAGCGCCGGCAGCCAGGTAGGCCTCGTGCCCACCGGCGACGATGTCCGGCCGGGTCAGGCTGAGCAGGTCGAAGTTGCCCTTCAGGTCATGGGAATGCGCGGCGAAGCGCTCGCCGCGAAAGTCTTCCTCCGCCAGCGCCTGCTCCTGCATCAGGGTGCCGGTGGCGCCGTCCAGCAGCAGGATGCGCTCGCCGAGCAGCGCCGACAATTCCTCGCTGCGGTCTGGCTGCCGTCCGGCCTGGCGGCCTTGCGGGCGGCTGTCGTCTTGCTCAGGCATAGGCCACCCGGGGCGCCGGCCCGTGCAGCAGGCAATGGCAGATGGCATAAACCAGCTCGGCACGATTCAGGGTATAGAAGTGAAAGTCGCTGACGCCGTGCCTGCGCAATGTCTCCACCATGTCGATCGCTACGCTGGCAGAAATCAGCCGGCGCGTCTCCGGGTCGTCCTCCAGCCCCTCGTAACGCTGCCACAGCCAGTCGGGAATGCTGGCGCCGCAGGCCGCGGCAAACTTCGTGACCTGCGGGAAGCGGGTGATCGGCAGGATGCCCGGCACGATGGGCACCTCGATGCCGGCGGCCGCCGCCGCATCGCGAAAGCGCAGGAACACCGCGGGATCGAAAAAGAACTGCGTGATGGCGCGGGAAGCTCCGGCATCGATCTTGCGCTTCAGGTTGTCCAGGTCGGCCTGCGGACTCGACGCCTCGGGATGCCCCTCCGGGTAGGCGGCCACGTAAATCTCGAAATCGGCCACGCTGCGCAAGCCCGCCACCAGGTCGGCGGCGTACGCGAAGCCATCCGGGTGGGGTGTGTACGCGTCGCTGCCCCGCGGCGGATCGCCGCGCAGCGCGACGATGTGCCGTATGCCGGATTCCCAGTAGCGTCGCGCGATGTCCAGCACCTCGTCACGGCTGGCGCCCACGCAGGTCAGGTGGGGCGCGCTCACCAGCCCGGTCTCGTCATGAATGCGGCGCACGATCTCGTGGGTCCGCTCGCGAGTGGAGCCGTCGGCGCCGTAGGTCACCGAGACGAAGGACGGCTCCAGCGGCGCCAGCCGCTGCACCGTCTGCCACAGCCTCGCTTCCATGGCCGCGTCGCGCGGCGGGAAGAACTCGAAGGAAAAACGCATGGGATGCAATGAAAGCTCCTCGTATCAGGCCGCGACGGCCTCGTTTTCGGTGGGACGGCGCAGCACCGTGACGACCAGCGGACACGGCCGCGCGCTGAACTGGCGCGCGGACTCCACGCAGAGGCCGGCCTGCTCGCACCATTGCTGCAGGCGCTCGCGGGTCACGCAGGCCGGCTCGGTCTCGCCGCGCGCGCCCTCGCCCGACAGGAATTCCGCCAGCAGCAGGCGGCCGCCGGGGCGCAGCACCCGGGCCGCCTCGCGCAGCACCTCGGCCGGGTCCTCGGCCTGGTAAAGCACCTGGTCGATGGTGACCGTGTCGAAGCTGCGGTCGGCGAAGCGCAGCTGGTACATGTTGCCCTGGCGCACCGACAGGTGGTCCAGTCCGGCGGCGTGCAGGTTGCTGCGCGCCAGCACCAGCATTTCGCGCGAGATGTCGATGCCGACGGCGGAGCGGGCGCCCCCGCCCAGCAGGCGCAGCATCCGGCCCGTGCCCGTGCCGATGTCCAGCAGCTCGCCCAGCGCCTCGCCCGCCATCAGGTCGATAATGCAGGCGTCCACGCCGGCCGGCGTCGGCACGGCCTCGCCGACCGACTGCTCGCGCACCTGCTCGGCACGGCGCGTCAGCACCCGCTCGAGGCGCTCGCGGTCGAGGCGCAAAAGCGCGTCGTCCTGCGGCACCAGTTGCAGCAGGCCCCGCGCGAGCTTTGCGCCGGTGCCGGTCAGCGGCACGCGGTAGTAAACCCAGCTGTGCTCGCGGAAACGGTCCAGCAGGCCGGCCGCGCAGAGCACCTTGAGGTGCCGCGAGACGCGCGGCTGGCTCTGGCCCACCACCTCGGTCAGCTCGGTCACGGTAAGCTCTCCCCGGGCGCACAAAGCCAGCAGCCGCAGGCGGCTGGGCTCGGCGACGGCCTTGAATGCGTCAAGCGGCTGCTCCAACAGGGCGCTCCCGGGGTTCTGCGTGGGAAAGGGGTTTGTAGCAGGGCATCGAAATGGTGCGAGCGCATATAAACATATCTTTATATAGGTGTAAAACGTGGCTTTTGAAATGGATTCCGACGCCTGGACGCGTCGCCTCGCGACGCTCTGGCAAGACAGCATCCCCCTGGCGACGGCGATGCAGGTCGAGATCCGGCGCCTGGACGCGCAGCAGCTCCAGCTGGCGGCTCCGCCGGGCCCGAACCGCAACCACATGGGTTCGGCGTTCGGCGGCAGCTTGCAGGGACTGGCGACGCTGGCCGGATGGGGCGCCACGCTGGTGGCGACCGGCGACGCCGAGCGGTACCGGGTGGTGGTGCGCGACGCGCACATGCGTTTCGACACGCCCGTGTTCGGCGAACTCGTGGCCGAGGCCGGGATGCCTGCCGCGGCCGCGATCACCGCCTTTCGCGACGCGCTGGCGAGCCGGGGACGCGCCCGGCTGACGGTCACCGTGGAGATTCGCGGCGCCGGCGACACCCCGGCCGCGCGTTTTGCAGGCGAGTTCGTCGCCCTGGAGTCGAGCGGCGGCTAGTGCAGGCGTCGCGATACCGGCGGCGCCGCGTTCTCGTCGGCGAGCAGGCGTTCCACGTC
>DATFKW010000013.1:0-14996 GCA_035268405.1 Gammaproteobacteria bacterium | reverse complement strand
GGCGGCGCTCTGGGCGGCGGAGCAGGCGCTGCGCTCGGGCAGTTGCCGGCTGGTGCTCGCCTGGGCCGAACGGGCGCGCCCGGCCTGCCTGCGCCGCCTGCAACTGGCAGCCGAGGCCGGCCGGGCGCCGCTGGTGCTGTTCCGCCCGCCCGCCGCGCTGGCCAGGCCCTCGACGGCCGCCTTGCGGCTCAGCCTGTCTGCCGGCGAGGGCGGCGCCCACCTGCGCTTGCTCAAGCAGCACGGAAACGCATCGCAGGCCTTGCCGGTCGCTTCGCTGCGCGCGCAATGAACGGCGCGGCCGCGCGAAGGCGCGCCGGTCCGCCCGGCGACCCTCTCTACGCCGCTTCCGGGCCGGCGACCCGGCGACCGCCGCGCGCGCCCTTGTGGTTGTGCCTGGGGCTGCCGCAGCTGCCGCTGGAAGTGCGCAGCGGCGGTGGCGACGCGTCGGCGGCGCGCATCATCGTGGATTCGGCCGGGCGGGTCGTGCGGGCGAGCCGCGCGGCGGCCGAACAGGGCGTGGCGCCCGGCCTGCCGCTGAACGCGGCGCTCGCCCTGTGCCCGGGACTGGCCGTGCTGGCGCGGGACGAGACGGCGGAGCAGGCCGCGCTGGCGCGTCTCGCCGCCTGGGCCGGCGCCTTCACTTCGGTGGTGAGCCTGGCGCCGCCGGCCGCGCTGTTGCTGGAAGTGCGCGGCAGCCTGCAGCTGTTCGGCGGCCTGGAGGCGCTGCGCGGGCGGCTGCGCGACGGGCTGCGCGCGGCCGGTTACGCCGGCCGGGACGCGGTGGCGCCGACGCCGCTGGCCGCGCTGTGGCTGGCGCGCGCTCGGGTGGGGGAGGCGGTGACCGAACTGGCGGCGCTGGCGGGTCGGCTCGGCCCGCTGCGCCCGGCGGTCACCGGCTGGCCGGCGGCGACGATGACGGTGCTGCGCAGCCTGGGCGTCGAGTCGCTGGCGGATTGCCTGCGCTTGCCGCGCGACGGTTTCGCGCGCCGCGTCGGCCGCGGACCGCTGGCGGACCTGGACCGAGCGCTGGGGCGGTTGCCGGACCCGCGGACGGCTTTCAGTCCGCCGTCCCGCTACCGGGGTGAACTCGAACTGGCCATGGAAAGCAGCGACACGGCGCGGATCGCGCGCGCAATGGACGGGCTGTTTAGCGAGCTGGAGGGTTTTTTGCGTGCGCGCCAGCGCGCCGTCAGCCGGCTTGCCGTGCGCTTGCGTCACCTGGACCATCCCGTGACCGCGCTGACGCTCGGGCTGGCCGCCCCGGGCCTGGAAGCGGCCCGCTTCAGCGCGGTGTTCGCCGAGCGGCTCGAGCGGCTCGCGCTGCCGGCGCCGGTCATCAGCGTCGCGCTGGAGGCGGAGCCGGGCGAGCCGCTCTCGCCGGGCGCGGCCGGCCTGTTCGGCGACGCGCCGGGCGACGCGGCCGGCTGGCAGCTGATCGAGCGGCTGCAGGCGCGCCTCGGCAGCGAGTGCGTGCATGGCCTGGCCGTATGCGACGAGCACCGCCCGGAGCGGGCCTGGGCAGTCGCGGAACCCGGGGCGGGCGCCTACCTGGCAGCGTCACCGGGCGCGACAGCAGCGGCCGCGCGCCCCGCCTGGCTGCTGGAAACGCCGCGGCCGCTGCGCACGCGCGCGGGCCGCCCCTGTTGTGACGGCACGCTGGTGATGGAGCGCGGACCGGAGCGGCTCGAGACGGGCTGGTGGGACGGCCAGGGGATCGCCCGCGACTACTGGGTCGCCAGGACGCCGGCGGGCGCCCGGCTGTGGATTTACAGGCAGCTGGACGCGGCCGGCGGCAGGGAATCCGGCTGGTTCCTGCACGGCGTATTCGGGTGAGCACGATGGACATGAGCGCGGGACAGGCGTGCCTCCCCGGCTATGCCGAGCTGCACTGCCTGTCTAATTTCAGCTTCCTGCGCGGCGCCTCGCACCCGGGCGAGCTGGTGGCGCGGGCCGCGGCGCTGGGCTACGCGGCGCTGGCGCTGACCGACGAATGCTCGGTCGCCGGCGTAGTGCGCGCCTGGGAGGCGGCCCGCGAGCACGGCCTGAAGCTGATCATCGGCAGCGAGTTCAGGCTGGACGACGGCCTGCGGCTGGTGCTGCTGGCGACCGATCGCGAGGGTTACGGCCGCCTCTGCCGGCTGATCACGCGCGGTCGCCGGGCGGCGAGCAAGGGCGATTACCGCCTGGCGCGCGCCGACCTGGAGGACGGCCTGCCCGGCTGCCTGGTCCTGTGGTTGCCCGGCGAGACGCCGGAAGCGGAGGCCGGCCGCTGGGTAGCCGGGCGGTTTCCCGGACGCGCCTGGCTGGCGGTGGAGCTGTTCGCCGGCGGCGACGACACGGCCCGGCTGGCGGCGCTGCAGTCGCTGGGGCGCGAGCTCGGGCTGCCCTGCGTGGCGGCGGGCGACGTGCACATGCACGAACCCGGCCGGCAGGCCTTGCAGGACCTGGTCACGGCGATTCGCCACAACACGCCGCTGCACGCGCTGGGGCGGCGGCTGTTTCCGAACGGCCAGCGCCACCTGCGCAGCCGCGAGCAACTGGCGCAGCTCTATCCCGCGCCGCTGTTGCAGGCCAGCACGCGGATTGCGCAATGCTGCCGCTTCACCCTGGACGAGCTCGACTGGCGCTACCCCGCGGAGCTGGTGCCGGCCGGCCGGACGCCGTCCTCCCGGCTGCGGCGGCTGACGGCCGAGGGCATGGCGCGGCGCTGGCCCGGCGGCGCGCCCGCGCAGGTCCGGCGCATGGTGCGGCACGAGCTTAAGCTGATCGGCGAGCTCGGTTACGAGGCATATTTCCTCACCGTGCACGACATCGTCAGCCACGCGCGCAGCCTGGGCATCCTCTGCCAGGGACGCGGCTCGGCGGCGAACTCCGCGGTGTGTTTCTGCCTGGGCATCACCGAGGTCGATCCCGCGCGCATGTCGGTGCTGTTCGAACGCTTCATCTCCAAGGAGCGCAACGAGCCGCCCGACATCGACGTGGACTTCGAGCACGAGCGGCGCGAGGAGGTGATCCAGTACATCTACGCCAAGTACGGCCGGCGGCGCGCGGCGCTGGCCGCGACGGTGATCCGCTACCGGCCGCGCAGCGCGCTGCGCGATGCGGGCAAGGCGCTGGGACTCGCCGCCCTGCAGCTGGACGCGCTGGCCAAGTCCATGCACTGGTGGGACGGCAAGGAGATCGCGGAGGAGCGTATCCGCGACGCCGGCTTCGACCCGGGCAACCCGCGCATCGCGCGGCTGCTGGAACTGGCGCGCGCGCTGGTCGGTTTCCCGCGGCACCTCTCGCAGCATGTCGGCGGCTTCGTCATTGCGGACGACTGCCTGGAATCACTGGTGCCGGTGGAGAACGCCGCGATGCCGGAGCGCACCGTCATCCAGTGGGACAAGGACGACCTGGACGCCGTGGGCATGATCAAGGTGGACGTGCTCGGTCTGGGCATGCTGAGCGCGATCCGGCGCAGCTTCGAGCTGGTGGAAGGTTTTCGCGGCAAGCGCTGGACGCTGGCGACGGTGCCGGCCGAGGACCCGGCGGTGTACCAGATGATCTCGGCGGCCGACACCATGGGCGTGTTCCAGGTCGAGTCGCGCGCCCAGATGGCGATGCTGCCGCGACTGCGCCCGCAGTGCTTTTATGACCTGGTGATCGAGATCGCCCTGATCCGTCCCGGCCCCATCCAGGGCGACATGGTGCATCCCTACCTGCGGCGACGGAACGGGCAGGAGCCGGTCGATTATCCCAGCGAGGAAGTGCGCGCGGTGCTGGAGCGCACCCTGGGCGTACCGATCTTCCAGGAGCAGGTCATGCAGCTGGCGATCGTGGCCGCCGGCTTCAGCGCCGGCGAGGCCGACCAGCTGCGGCGCGCCATGGCGGCCTGGCGGCGCAAGGGCGGGCTGGGTCCTTTCGAGCAGCGGCTCACCGAGGGCATGCGGCAGCGCGGCTACAGCGCAGATTTTGCCCAGCGCATCTTCCGCCAGATCACCGGCTTCGGCGAGTACGGCTTCCCCGAGTCGCATTCCGCCAGCTTCGCGCTGCTGGTATACGTCTCGGCCTGGCTGAAGCGCCATGAGCCGGCGGCTTTTTTGTGCGCGCTGCTCAACAGCCAGCCGATGGGCTTCTATGCGCCCTCGCAGCTGGTGCAGGACGCGCGCCGCCACGGCGTCGAGCTGCGGCCGGTGGATGTTGCCGCCAGCAACTGGGACTGCACCCTGGAAGCGGCCGGCGAGGGCGTGGCGGCGGCGCGGCTGGGACTGCGCCTGGTGACCGGCTTGTCGGCGGCCGGTGCCGGGCGGCTGGTGGCGGCTCGCGGGACGCTGCCTTTTGCGGACGTGGACGACCTGGCGCGACGCGCGCGGCTGGACCGCGGCGACCTGGGCGCGCTGGCCCGCGCGGGCGCGCTCGCCGCGCTGGCGGGCCACCGCTATCGCGCCGGCTGGGCCGTGGCGGGCGTGGAGGCGCCGTTGCCGCTGCTCGGCGAGACGCGCAGCCCGGAGGGCCTGCCGCTGTTGCGCGCGCCCGGCGAGGGGCGGGATATCGCGGCGGATTACCAGAGCATGGGCCTGACCCTGGGACGCCATCCGCTGGCGCTGTTGCGGGCGCGGCTGGCCGGCGACGGCGCGGTCAGCGCCGCGGAGCTGAACGCGGCGCCGCACGGCGCGCGCGCGGCCTGCGCCGGGATCGTGATCAACCGCCAGCGGCCGGGCAGCGCCGGCGGCGTGCTGTTCGCGACGCTGGAGGACGAGACCGGCCAGGCCAACGTGGTGGTGTGGCAGACGGTGGCCGAGTCCTTCCGGCGGCCGCTGCTGGGCGCGCGCCTGCTCGAGGTGACCGGCCGGGTGCAGCGCGAGGGCGAGGTGGTGCACCTGGTGGCGGAGCGCCTGCGCGACCGCAGCATGCTGCTGGGAGCGCTGCATGTGCGTTCGCGCGATTTTCACTGACATGCCTGGCTGAACGCCGCCATCCTGCGGTGTCCAGGGCGCTAGTCGTCGTCGAAGCCGTCGATATCCGCCAGCTCGCGCGCGGCGCGCTTCATTTCCAGGTATTCCTCGATGCGCCGGCGCGCGCTCTCGCTGGATGCGCGCCCGCCCTTGTCCGGGCCGATCTCGTCGAGCAGGGAGGCCAGTGTCTCCTCGCCGATGTCGCCGTCTTCCTCGTCGAAGGCGTCGTCGAGCTCGTCGTCGCTGTCGTCTGTTTCGGGGTCGTTCATGTCCTTGTGCCGAGCGGGAAACAGGTTGTTCTCTGGGGTCCTCAGCGCGACATATACCGCGACCCGGGCGCAGTGGCAATAGCCCGGCGCCGGCACGGTGTTTGCAACGGGCCGGGAATCAGGAGACCAGCTGGTTCAGCTGGAAGATTGGCAGCAGGATGGCGATCACGATGGCCAGCACCAGCGCGCCCATCAGCAGGATCAGGGCCGGCTCGAGGATCGACAGCATCGCGCCGACCAGGCCGTCCACTTCGCGCTCCTGGTTGTCCGCCGCGCGCTCGAGCATGGTCTCCAGCTCGCCGCTGGCCTCGCCGCTGGAAATCAGGTGCATGGTCATCGGCGGAAACAGCCGGCTGGCCGCCAGCGAGCGGCCCAGCGGCGCGCCCTCGCGCACTCGCACGGCCGTTTCCTGGATGGCTTCTTTCATCGGCACGTTGGTGACCACGTCGCCGGCGATGCGCAGCGCCTCCAGCACCGGCACGCCGCTGCCGGCCAGTATGCTGAGCGTGCGCGTGAAACGCGCCGTGTTGATGCCGCGGGTGAGCTTGCCCACCAGCGGCAGCCGCAGCAGGAAGCGGTGCCACTTGCGCCTGAAGTCGGTGCGGCGCAGCAGTCGCCGAAAGACGAACACCGCCAGGCCGATCAGTATCAACAGCAGCAGACCGTGCTCCCGCAGGAAATCGCTGCAGGCGATCAGCGCGCGCGTGAAGGGCGGCAGCGCCTGGCCGGTGTTCTCGAACACGCCCACCACCTTGGGCACCACGTAGACCAGCAGGCCGCCGACGATGGAAATCGCGAGCACGGTGAGGATGACGGGGTAGATCAGCGCCTGCGAGACGCGTTGCCGCAGCTGCTGCCGCCCCTCGGTGTAGTCGGCCAGCCGTTCCAGCACCGGGTCCAGGTGGCCGGACTGCTCGCCCGCGGCCACCGTGGCGCGATAGATTTCCGGGAAGGCCTGCGGGAACTCGCCGAGCCCGGAGGCCAGCGTATGCCCCTCCATGACGCGCGAGCGCACGCCGAGCAGGATGCTCTTGATGCGGGGTTTCTCGCTTTGCTGGCCGACCGCCAGCAGGGTTTCTTCCAGCGGCATGCCGGAGCGCAGCAGGGTGGCCAGCTGGCGCGTGATGAGCGCAAGGTCCGCCGCGCTCATGCCCCGTCGCAGGCCGAGCCCCTTGCCGCTGCTCTTGCCGCGCTGGCGGTCCATCACCTCGCTGACGGACATCGGCAGCATCTGTCGCTCGCGCAACAGCTGGCGGACCTGGCGGGCGGTGTCGCCCTCCAGCACGCCCTTGTGCTGTCGCCCGCTGCGATCGACGGCGGTGTATTCGAAGGCTCCCATGCTCGAGCGCGCCTCAGTCGTCGCGGGTGACGCGCACGACTTCTTCCAGCGTGGTCGTCCCGTCCAGCACCTTGCGGACGCCGTCGTCGCGGATGCCGGGACTCAGCGTGCGCGCGTACTGTTCCAGCGCGTGCTCGCTCTCGCCCTGGTGGATCATGGCCTGCATGTGGTCGTCCACCGGGATCAGTTCGTAGATGCCGCTGCGCCCCCGGTAGCCGCTGCCGTTGCAGGCCGCGCAGCCCACCGGGTGGTAGATGCGGGCGTCGCCGGACGGGTCCAGGCCGAGCAGCCGGCTTTCACTCTCGTTCGGCGCCGCCGGGCGGCGGCATTCCTTGCACAGCGTGCGCACCAGCCGCTGCGCCATCACGCCCAGCAGGCTGGAAGCGAGCAGGAAAGGCTCCACGCCCATGTCGCGCAAGCGCGCCACCGCGCCCACCGCGGTGTTGGTGTGCAGCGTGGACAGCACCAGGTGGCCGGTCAGGCTGGCCTGCACGGCGATTTCCGCCGTCTCCAGGTCGCGGATCTCGCCGACCATGACGACGTCCGGATCCTGGCGCAGGATGGCGCGCAGGCCGCGGGCGAAGGACATGCCGACCTTCTGGTTGACCTGGGTCTGGCCGATGCCGTCGATGTAGTACTCGATCGGGTCTTCCACCGTCATGATGTTGCGGCTGGTCTGGTTGATCCTCTCCAGGCCGGCATACAGCGAGGTGGTCTTGCCCGAGCCCGTCGGGCCGGTGACCAGGATGATGCCGTGCGGACGATGGATCAGCCGGTCCATCATCGCCTCGGTGTCGGGGTCCATGCCCAGGCTGTAGAGGTCCAGCCGGCCCGCCTGCTTGTCCAGCAGCCGCATCACGATGCGCTCGCCGTGCCCGGACGGGATGGTGGAGACGCGCACGTCCACGGCGCGCCCCGCGACCTTGAGCGAGATGCGCCCGTCCTGCGGCACGCGCTTTTCCGCGATGTCCAGGCGCGACATCACCTTGATGCGCGAGACCACCAGCGGCGCGACCGCGCGGCGCGACTGCACCACTTCGCGCAGCACGCCGTCGATCCGGAAGCGCACGACCAGCCGGTTCTCGAAGGGCTCGATGTGGATGTCGGAGGCGTTCTCCTTCACCGCCTGGGTCAGGATGGCGTTGATCAGCCGGATGATCGGCGCGTCGTCCTCGCTCTCCAGCAGGTCGGAGGGCTCCGGCAGGTCCTGTGCTACCTGCGACAGGTCCTGCTCGCTCTCCAGGCCCTCGGCCATCTGCATGGCCGCGTTCGAGCCACTCTCGTAGGCGCGCTGCAGCAACTCGTCGAACTCCTGCTCGCTGACTTCGCGGACTTCCAGCGGGACGCGCGCGAAGCGTCGCGCCTCGGCCAGGCTGAGCGGCTTGATGTCGGGCCGGCAGACGGCCTCGCCGCGTTCGTCGGTGAGTTCCGTGATGAGCACGCCGTGCCGCTTGGCGAAGGCGAAGGGCAGCAAGCGGCCCCGGCCGCCGCGGGTGCGCGGCGCGGGGGGCTCCGGCAGCCCTTCGGCGCCCGCGGCCAGCTCAGTGGTCTCGCTGGCCACGAATGGCTCCCGGGGCAGCGTCGTCTTCGTCCTGCGGCTCGTCCTCGGCGGCGCCGTCGTCTTCGGCGCTGTCCTCCGCGGGCGGCTCATAACCGGCGGAAGCCGGCTTCAGTTCCTCGAAAGAGGGGATGTTGGGGCGCGGCACGTTGCGATTGAGGAACTGGCTGCCGCGCCCCGCAGCGCCCTGCTGCGCGTCGAGCATCTGCTGGTACTTGGCATTGGTCTCGATCATGGTCTGGGTGCCGTCGCGCAGGATGACAGGCCGCAAAAAGACCATCAGGGTGCGCTTCTCGGTGTCGGCGCTCTGCGAGCGGAACAGCGCGCCGAGGATCGGGATGCTGCCCAGGATGGGAACTTTCTGCTCGCTTTGCGTGAGGTTGTCCGAGACCAGGCCGCCGAGGACCAGGATCTCGCCGTCCTCGATCAGCACCCGCTGGGTGATCTTGCGCTGGTTGGTGATCAGGTCGACCGCGCCGCCGGCGCCGCTGCGGCTGAGGTTCGAGGTCTCGAGCGCGATGGACATCACCACCGCGTCACCCTCGTTGATCTGGGGCGTCACGGTGAGAGTGAGGCCGACGTCCTTGCGCTCGATGGTCTGGAAGGGATTCACCGAACCCTGCGAAGCGCCGGTGTTGGTGAACTGGCCGGTCAGAAACGGCACTTCCTGGCCGACCTGGATCTCCGCTTCCTCGTTGTCCATGGTCACGATGGACGGCGTGGACAGCACGTTGGTGTCGGAGTCGCTCAGCAGCGCGCGCAGCACCACGCCCCAGTTGGTCCCCGAATCGCTGTTCAGGCGCCCGGCGCCCAGCAGGATGCCCTGCGGCAGCGAGGCCAGCGCCTGCGCGGCCCCGGATTCGCCCGACAACGCGGCGCCGGCGAGGTCGGCGATGCCGCCGGAGCCCAGCTTGGTCACGCCGATGATGTTGTTGTCCTGGCTGCCGTCCAGCGCCCAGGTCATGCCCAGCTCGGCCGCGCGGTTGTAGGAGACCTCGGCGACGATCGCCTCCACCAGCACCTGGGCGCGGCGGATGTCCAGCTTGTCGATCACCATGCGCAGGCGTCGCATCACCTCGGTGGGCGCGGTGATGACCAGCGCGTTCGTGCCCGGGTCGGCCCAGATCACGGCGCCGTCCTGGCGCGCGACCGTCTGCGCCTGGCCCTGTTGCTGGGCGGCTCCGCCGGCCTCGGCCTGCGTGATGGCGCGGGCCTGGTCGGCCAGGCGCGTGGCGAGGTCTTCGGCGTCGGCGTAGCGCAGGTAGATCACCTGCGTGTTGCCGCCGCCTTCCAGCGGCGTGTCCAGGTGGGAGACCAGCGCGCGCAGCTGCAGGCGGGCATCGAGATCGCCGCTCACCAGCACGCTGTTGGTGCGCTCGTCGGCGACCAGCCCGAGCGGCCTGCCGGTCTCGCCGGCGGCCTGGTTGAGCGCCGAGACGACCCGCACCACGTCGCCCGCGGACGCGTGCTCGAGGCGGATGACCTCGATTTCCGCGTCTGCGCCGCGATCGATGCGCTGGATGATGCGCACCAGGCGGTCCACGTTGGCGGCGCGGTCCGAGATGATGAGCATGTTCGAGTCCTGGTGCGCGGCCAGGTGCCCGTACTGGGGAATCAGTGGCCGCAGGATCGGCACCAGCTGGGCGGCGCCCACGTTGCGGATGGTGAGCACCTGCGTGACGATTTCGTCCGCGTCCCTGGACTGCCCCGAGCGGATTTCCGCGCCCGGCACCTGGCGCGCGTTGGCGTCGGGCAGGATCTTGATCAGGTCTCCGGCCGGCGCGGCCACGTAGCCGTGCACCTCCAGGATGGAGAGGAAGGCGGCGTAGAAGGCGTCGGGACTCATGGGCTGGGCGGACAGCATGGTCACCTGGGCGCGGACGCGCGGGTCCACGATGAAGTTCTTGCCGGTGATGGCGCTGACCGCCTCGATGATCTGCGTGAGGTCGGCGTCCTTGTAGTTCGGCGTGATGGTGGCCTGCTGGGCATGCGCGGACTGCAGCAGAAAGGCCATCGCGAGTGCGCCCAGAATTGCTGCGGAGCGTGCTGGCTTCCTTTGCGGGCGTCTGGGGGATTGGGTCATGGGAGTCCGCCGTGTGCTTATTCGGAAGGTGTGTTGTTGGCGTTGCCCAGGCCCTGCTGCAGCGCAGCCGTGTCCAGGGTCAGCATCTCGATCTGGCCGTTCCGGTCCAGGGTCACGGTGACCGACGTGGCGTCGGCCAGGCCGCGAAAAATCTCCATGCCGCGGCTCGGGTCGTCCAGCGCCATGCCGTTGATCTGGGTGACCAGGTCGCCGGGCCGCAGGCCGAGCTCGGCAAATATCTCCCGTTCGCGGCCGGGATAAACGCGGTAGCCCGCCTGGCGGCCGTCCTTGAACACCGGCTGCGGCCGGATCACCTGGGTCAGGGCGGTCGGATTGCGCTGCACGACTTCCCGCACGCTGGCTGCCCGCGGGCTCGGCCGGCGGGTCGGCGGGGCGGGCACGCGGGCTGCGCCGCCTGCCGCGCGCGCCTCGTCGCTGCGCGGCAGGCGCAAGGCCTCCAGCCTGCCGGCGCGGCGCAACAGCACCCGGTCCATGTGCACGGCGTGCAGCGTGGCGCCGCCGGGGATGGCGTCGCCCAGGAAATACACGCGCTCGTCGCCGCCGCGCTCGGCGATGATGGCCAGCGCGCGCTGCTCGTCGCTGGCGGCGATGGTGCCGCGCAGCTCCAGGCTCAGCTGCGTGTCGGGTGCGTCGTCCTGTTCCACCAGCGCCACGGCTTCCTCGCCGCCGCTGTCGCGGGCCTCGCCGAACAGGTGCGCGTCCACGATCCGGTCGATGCTCACCCCGGTATCGGCTTCGGCGGTCGCCGCCCGGGGGGCGACCGTCACGGGCGGCAGCTCGGCCGGTCCGGGAGCCGGAAAAAGCAGCCAGATCGCCCTGGCGACCTGCCAGCCGATGAGGATGGCCAGCACCAGCGCGACCCACGGCGGAAAGACCCGCGAAAGCTCGGCCAGGAGTTGGCCGGGCGGCAGGCGGGTCCATTGGCTCATGCGGCTCAATACGGCGGCCACGATTCTCCAGTTTCGTTGTCCAGGGGCTCCCGCCGGGCCGGGCCGGCGGGACATCGGTGGATAATACGCGGTGGGTGGAGGCAGTCTCAAGCAACGCTTGCAGGCAATAGGCGCCCGACCCGGCCCCGCGCGTCCGCGGGCGCACTTTTCGTCGAAGTCAAGGGGTTGTCATGGGGCATCGTCGTCCCTATAACTGAAGCTGACGGCAACTCCCGGGCGAAGTCATTGTCGAAGCCCTGGAACACTGATACATGCACTGGCTATTACACGCACTGGCGCCATGTCCGATCCACGCGAACAACACGATGAAGGCACCGCGCTCGAGGACGCACGGCCCGAGGTCAAGCGGCCGCCGCTGTTCCGGGTGGTGATGCTGAACGACGATTTCACGCCGATGGAGTTCGTCGTCGAGGTGCTGGAGAAGTTTTTCGGCCTGGACCGGACCCGGGCGACACGGGTCATGCTGGAAGTTCATACCCAGGGACGCGGCGTCTGCGGCGTCTTCCCTTACGATATCGCGGAGACGCGGGTGGTGCAGGTGACCGAGTACGCGCGCCAGAACCAGCATCCGCTGATGTGCACCATGGAAGAGATCTGAATACATGCTGAGCAACGAACTTGAATTCTGCCTGAACGAGGCTTTCCGCCGCGCGCGCGAGCAGCGCCACGAGTTCATGACCGTGGAGCACCTGCTGCTGGCGCTGATGGACGTGCCGGCATCGATCGAGATCCTGAAGGCGTGTGGCGCGAACCTGACCTCCTTGCGCAACGAGCTGGTCGAGTTCATCGACGAGACCACGCCGCGGCTGGAGGACAACGATGAGCAGGACGTGCAGCCCACGCTGGGCTTCCAGCGCGTCCTGCAGCGCGCGGTCTTCCACGTGCAGTCCAGCGGCCGCAAGGAGGTCACGGCCGCCAACGTGCTGGTGGCGATCTTCGGCGAAAAGCAGTCGCACGCGGTGTACCTGCTGGGCCTGCAGGACGTCTCGCGCCTCGACGTGGTCAATTTCATCTCGCACGGGCTCACGCGCACCGCGGAAGAGTCCGAGGAAAAGGTCGAGGGCGCTCCCGAAGGCAACGAGCCGGAGAAGGAGGGCGAGGGCGACCCGCTGGAGAAATACGCCAACAACCTCAACCGGCTGGCCGAGGAAGGGGGCGTCGACCCGCTGATCGGGCGAGCGATGGAGATCGAGCGCACCGTCGAGATCCTCTGCCGCCGGCGCAAGAACAATCCGCTCTACGTGGGCGAGGCCGGCGTGGGCAAGACCGCCCTGGCCGAGGGCCTGGCGCTGATGATCGTCGAGGGCCGTGTGCCGGACGTGCTGAACGACGCGGTCATCTACGCGCTGGACATGGGCACGCTGGTGGCCGGCACCAAGTACCGCGGCGATTTCGAGAAGCGCCTCAAGGCGGTGCTCGCGGCGCTGCGCAAGAACCCGGGCGCGATCCTGTTCATCGACGAGATCCACACCGTGATCGGGGCCGGCGCGGCCTCCGGCGGGGTGATGGACGCCTCCAACCTCATCAAGCCGGTGCTGGCCAATGGCCAGCTGCGCTGCATCGGCTCGACCACGTACCAGGAATACCGCGGCATCTTCGAGAAGGACCACGCGCTGGCGCGGCGCTTCCAGAAGATCGACGTGCCCGAGCCGACGGTCCCCGAGACGGTGGAAATCCTCAAGGGGCTGCAGTCGCGCTTCGAGGAACACCACGGCATCAAGTACGCCGAAGAGGCGGTGGCCGCGGCGGCCGACCTGTCGGCGCGCCACATCAACGACCGGCAGCTGCCCGACAAGGCCATCGACGTGATCGACGAGGCCGGCGCGAGCCTGCGCCTGCAGTCCCCGGATCCGCACAACGCGGTGGTGGACGTGGACCTGATCGAGAAGATCGTCGCCAAGATGGCGCGTATCCCGCCGAAGAGCGTCTCGGCCTCGGACAAGGACCTGCTGAAGAACCTGGAGCGCAATCTCAAGCTGGTCATCTACGGCCAGGACCCGGCCGTGGAGACGCTGTCCTCGGCGATCAAGATGGCGCGCTCGGGTTTGCGCGACGAGAGCAAGCCGGTGGGCAGTTTCCTGTTCGCGGGACCCACGGGCGTCGGCAAGACCGAGGTCACCCGCCAGCTCGCCATGGCGCTGGGCATCGAGCTGGTGCGCTTCGACATGTCGGAGTACATGGAGCGGCACACCGTCTCGCGCCTGATCGGTGCGCCGCCGGGCTACGTGGGCTACGACCAGGGCGGGCTGCTGACCGAGGCGGTCACCAAGTCGCCGCACTGCGTGCTGCTGCTCGACGAGATCGAGAAGGCCCACCCGGAGGTCTTCAACCTGCTGCTGCAGGTCATGGACCACGGCACGCTGACCGACAACAACGGCCGCAAGGCGGATTTCCGCAACGTCATCATCGTCATGACGACCAACGCCGGCGCGCAGGAGATGAGCCGCAGCAGCATCGGTTTCACCGAGCAGGACCATCGCACGGACGGCATCGAGGCCATCCGCCGGATGTTCTCGCCCGAGTTCCGCAACCGGCTGGACGGCATCATCGAGTTCAGCTCGCTGGACCCGAAGAACATCAGCCGCGTGGTCGACAAGCTGGTGGTCGAGCTGGAGGCACAGCTGCAGGACAAGCTGGTGACGCTGGAGCTGGACGACGACGCGCGCGAATGGATCGCGGCCAAGGGCTACGACCCCACCATGGGCGCGCGGCCCATGGCGCGGATCATCCAGGAGCACGTCAAGCGGCCGCTCGCCGAGGAGCTGCTGTTCGGCTCGCTGGTGGCCGGCGGGCACATCCGCGTCCGGCTGGACGCGGAGGGCGATCGGCTGGTGCTGGAGACCGAGGCGACCGAAACCCCCGAGCCCGTCGGCTGAGGGCGGCCCCGGCGGGGGCTCAGCGTCCGCGGTAGACGATGCGGCCCTTGGAGAGGTCGTAGGGGGTGAGTTCCACGGTGACCTTGTCGCCCGTCAGGATCCGGATGTAATGCTTGCGCATTTTTCCGGAAATGTGGGCGGTCACAATGTGCCCGTTGTCCAGTTCAACCCTGAACGTGGTGTTGGGCAGGGTCTCGACGACCTTGCCCTCCATCTGAATTGCGTCTTCCTTCGCCATCTGGGGGCGGGTACTCCGGTGCGTTAACCGCGCGCATTGTGCAGAAAGGCCGCCGCCTTTTCAATCGCGCTGCATCAAAACTGCTTCGGCCTTCAGTGGCCGCGCGCGAGCGGCGCCGTCACGGGACGCTTCTCGGGCGACCAGCGGAAGCCCGGCGCCGGCGCCCGGTCGGCGTGTTCGGCGAGCAGGGCGAGAAAGGCCTCGCGGGGAATCTCCACCGCGCCCATGCGGAACAGGTGGGGGGAGGGCAGCTGGCAGTCGATGAGCCGGAAGCCGCCTTCGCGCAGCGCCTGGTCGAGCAGTACCATGGCGGCCCGCGACGCGTTGGACACCCGGCTGAACATCGACTCGGCGAAGAAAATACGGCCCACCGCCACCCCGTACAGCCCGCCGGCGAGGGTGTCGCCCTGCCAGATCTCCACCGAGTGCGCATAACCCAGCGCGTGCAGCCGGTCGTAGGCCGTCATCATCGCCGGCGTGATCCAGGTACCCGCGCCCGGCTCGTGCGCGCGCGCGCAGCCGCGCACCACGCTCTGAAAGGCGCGGTCGAATGAGCCTTCGAAAGGCTGCTGCGCCAGGTGGCGCCGCAGGCGCCGGGCGACGTGCAGCGCGCCGGGAAAGATCACCGTGCGCGGGTCGGGGCACCACCACAGGATCGGCTGGCCCGTCTCGTACCATGGAAAAATGCCGCGCCGGTAAGCCGCCAGCAGGCGCTGCGGCGAAAG
>DATFKW010000012.1:0-8166 GCA_035268405.1 Gammaproteobacteria bacterium | reverse complement strand
CTTGCGCGCCGGCGGCGCCTGCAGCCGCTTCACCAGGCGCTCTGTTTCGCGCACCGACAAGCCCTTGGACGCCACTTCGCGGGCGGCGGCGGCCTGCGCCTGCGGGTCCGCCAGGCCCAACAGGGCGCGCGCATGGCCCATTTCGATGGCGCGCTTTTCCACCAGTTGCTTGGCCTGGTCGCACAACTCCAGCAGCCGCAACAGGTTGCTGACCGCCGCCCGCGACCGGCCGACGGCCTCGGCGGCCTGCTGGTGCGTCATGTCGAACTCGCGGATCAGCCGCTCCAGGGCGCGCGACTCCTCCAGCGGGTTGAGGTTCTCGCGCTGGATGTTCTCGATCAGCGACATCGCCACGGCGGCCTCGTCGGGCACGTCGCGCACGATCACGGGGACCTTTTGCAGCGCGGCCAGCTGGGCGGCGCGCCAGCGGCGCTCGCCGGCGATGATCTCGTAGCGCGCGCCGTCGCCCGAATCGGCGATCGGCCGCACGACGATGGGCTGCACCACGCCCTGGGCGCGAATGGAGTCCGCGAGGTCCTCGAGGCTTTCCTGGCGTATGTCCAGCCGCGGCTGGTAGCGCCCGCGCTTCAGCAGCTCGACCGCCAGCTCGCGGTACTGGCCCTGCGTCGTCTGTTCGTCGCCTTGCGAGCGGGTTGCCGTCGACAGCAGCGCGTCGAGGCCCCGGCCGAGTGAGGGTTTCTTGCCGACCATCAGGATACGGCCTCCGTTTGGGCCTGATCAGGTATTGGCGGCGAGTTTAACCCAAGCCCGGGACGGCGGCTGCGCGATTGCCGGCCTTGCCGGTTTTCAAGCGGCGCGGACCGGGGCCGGCCGGGGTCAGGACGCTGGCCGGGCGGCTTCAGGACGCGGGCCGCCCGCCGTCGTCGCCCTGGCGGCGGATCATTTCCCCGGCCAGCGCGAGGTAGGCCAGCGCGCCGCGGCTGGTCTTGTCGTGGAACAGCGCCGGGGTGCCGAAGCTGGGCGCCTCGGCAAGCCGGATGTTTCGCGGGATCACGGTGCGCAGGACCTTGTCGCCGAAGTGCATGATCAGCTGCGAGGACACCTCGTTGGCAAGGTTGTTGCGCGGGTCGAACATGGTGCGCAGGAGGCCCTCGATGCGCAGCTCGGGGTTCACCGCGTCGCGAATCTGCTCGATGGTGCTCACCAGCGCCGAGAGTCCTTCCAGCGCGTAGTACTCGCACTGCATGGGGATCAGCACACCGTTGGCGGCCGTCAGGGCATTCACCGTCAGCATGTTGATCGACGGCGGGCAATCGATCAGCACGTAGTCATAGTTGTCGCGGATCTGCTGCAGCGCCGCGCGCAGGCGCGTCTCCCGCCCGTACTCGCTGATCAGGCGCACCTCGGCGGTCGTCAGGTCGTCGTTCCCCGGCAGCAGGTCGAAGCCGCCGGGCTCGGCCCGCAGCACTGCGTCGGCCGCCGAAGCCTCGCCGAGCAGCACGTCGCAGGAGGACGCCTCCAGTTCCCGCTTGTTGACGCCGGAGCCCATGGTCGCGTTGCCCTGCGGATCGAGGTCCACCAGCAGCACGCGCCGCCGCGTCGCGGCCAGTGAAGCCGCCAGGTTCACGGCGGTGGTCGTCTTGCCGACGCCGCCTTTCTGGTTCGCGATGGCGAGTATCCGGGTCACGGGCAAAGATCCTTGCGACAAAATTCGAGCAGGTGCCGGCGGCCGAGCAGGCCGGGCACGGTGATCTTACGCGCTGCGCGCAGCTTCCAGTGCTCCGGCAGCGCTTCGAGCTCGGCCTCGGGCAAGGCGCCTTTCATCGCCAGCAGCCGTCCTTCGCCCGTCGCCAGGTGTCCCGCCATGCGGATGAAGTCCTGCACCGAGGCGAATGCGCGGCTGATCACCACCCCAAAGCCCTCGGGATCCCGATGCGCTTCGGCGCGGGCCTTGACCACCACGACATTCGACAGGCCCAGCCGGCTGGCGGCATGCTCGATGAAGCGGGTTTTCTTGCCCGACGCGTCCAGCAACACGAAGCGCTGCCCGGGCCGCGCCATCGCTAGCGCGAGTCCCGGCAGCCCGGCGCCCGTGCCCACGTCCATAACGCGCTCGTCCTCGATAAAAGGGAGCACCGCCAGGCTGTCCATGAGATGGCGGGACACCATTTCGCCCGGCGTCCTCACCGCCGTCAGGTTGTAGGCGCCGTTCCACTTGTCCAGCAACTCGAGGAATGCGGTCAGCTGCCCGGCCAGGTCGGGCGGATCCGCGATCCCCAGGGCCGCAAGGCCCTGCTCGATCTGTTGCTGGATTGCGGCTGTGTCCACCGGCGTCTCTTCAGGCCTGGAAATCGGGCAGGCGAAAATGGGGAAGGGCCCCATTTCTCCGGAAATGGGGCCCTTCCCCATTTTCCCCATTTCCATCCAGCGTCAATCACTCACCAGCAACGCCATGAACTCGTCCACCGGCGTGTTCTCGAGCGCGTGCTGGTCGGCGCACAGCGACTTGAGCACTTCGAACTTCCGCTCCGCCACCTTGCCCTGCAGGCTATGCTCGAACTTGCGCACCAGCACCGGAATGCCCTCGGCACGGCGCTTGCGGTGGCCGATCGGGTACTCCACGGCAACGCGCTCGGTCGAGCTGCCGTCCTTGAAAAACACCTGCACGGCGTTGCCGATGTAGCGCTTGTCCGGGTCGTAGTAATCCCGCGTGAAGGCCTCGTTCTCGCGCACCGTCATCTTGTCGCGCAAGGCGTCCACGCGCGGGTCGCGCGCGATCTCGTCCTCGTAGTCGGCAGCCACCAGCCGGCCGAAGATCAGCGGAATCGCCGTCATGTACTGGATGCAGTGATCACGGTCGGCCGGGTTGTCCAGCGGGCCGGTCTTGTCGATGATCCGCACGCCCGGCTCCTGGGTCTCGATGACGATCTCGCGAATGTCGTCCAGCCGGTCGCGCACCTCGGGATGCAGCTCCATGGCCGCCTCGACCGCGGTCTGGGCATGAAACTCGGCGGGGTAGGAGATCTTGAACAGGATGTTCTCCATCACGTAGCTGCCGTAGCCCTGGGTGAACACCAGGTCCTTGCCGCCGAACAGCACGTCCTGGAAGCCCCAGGTCTTCGCCGTGAGCGCCGAGGGATAGCCCATCTCGCCGGTCAGCGCGATCAGCGCATGACGCACGCCCCGGCTGGATGCGTCGCCCGCCGCCCAGCTCTTGCGCGAGCCGGTGTTGGGCGCGTGGCGGTAGGTGCGCAGCGCGCCGCCGTCGATCCAGGCGTTCGACACCGCGTTCAGGATCTGCTCGCGGCTGCCGCCCAGCATCTTGGTGGCCACGGCGGTGGATGCGATCCTGACCAGCAGCACGTGGTCCAGGCCGACCCGGTTGAAGCTGTTTTCCAGCGCGATCACGCCCTGGATCTCGTGCGCCTTGATCATGGCCTCGAGCACGTCGCGCACCTTGAGCGCCTCGCCGCCCTCGGAGACGCGCTTGCGCGACAGGTAATCGGCCACCGCGAGGATCGCCCCGAGGTTGTCGGAGGGATGGCCCCACTCGGCCGCCAGCCAGGTGTCGTTGAAGTCCAGCCAGCGCACCATCGCGCCGATGTTGAAGGCGGCCTGCACCGGGTCCAGCTCCCAGGGCTGGCCGGGGACGCGCGCGCCGCCGGCCAGCGTGGCCTCGGGAACCACCGGGCCCAGCAGCTTGGTGCAGGCGGGGTAATCCAGCGCCTGGAAACCGCAGGCCAGCGTGTCCATGAGGCAATAGCGTGCCGTTTCCAGCGCCGTATTGCTGTCGATCTCGTAGGCGTCGACGTAGTCGGCGATGTCGACCAGGGCCTTGTCCGGGTCGGGCCGCCTGGCCGAGCGGATGTCTGCAGAGGACATGTTTATTCTCCTTCGGGTCGGCGGATGCCGCTCAGCCGCGCTCTTCGATGGGTTTCCAGGTCTTGAGGCCGGGCCCGGTGTACTCGGCGGCCGGCCGGATGAGGCGATTGTTGGCGCGCTGCTCCATCACGTGCGCGGCCCAGCCGGTGGTGCGCGAACAGACGAAGATCGGCGTGAACAACGGCGTCGGGATGCCCATGAAGTGGTAGGCGCTGGCGGAATAGAAGTCGGCGTTCGGGAACAGCTTCTTCTCCTCCCACATGACCTTCTCGATGGCCTCGGACACCGGGTAGATCACAGTGTCGCCGCGCTCCCGCGCGAGCTGCTGGGCGAAGGCCTTGATGACCTTGTTGCGCGGGTCGAAGGTCGTGTAGACGCGGTGGCCGAAGCCCATGATCTTTTCCTTGTCCGCCAGCATCTGGCGCACGCCCTTGTCCGCGGCCTCGGCGCTGTCGAAACGCTCGACCAGCGCCATGGCGGCCTCGTTGGCGCCGCCGTGCAGCGGACCGCGCAGCGCGCCGATCGCGCCGGTGATGGCGGAGTGGAAGTCGGACAGCGTGGCGGCGATGACGCGCGCCGTGAAAGTCGAGGCGTTGAACTCATGCTCGGCGTACAGGATCAGCGAGACGTCCAGCACGCGGCGGTGGAAGTCGGAAGGCGCCTCGTCGTGCAGCAGGTGGAGAAAATGACCGGCGATGCTGTCGTCGTCGGTGACCGTGTCGATGCGCGTGCCGTCCTGGTGGAAGCGCCACCAGTAGAGAAGAATCGACGGGAACACGGCCAGCAGCCGGTCGGCGACGTCCACGTGCGCCTTGAAGTCGTCTTCCGGCTCGAAGTTGCCCAGCAGCGAGCAGCCGCTGCGCAACACGTCCATCGGGTGGGTGTCGGACGGGATCGTTTCCAGCGCCTGCTTCAGGGCGTCGGGCAGCGCCCGCAGCCCCTTCAGGCGCTGCACGTAAGCATCGAGCTGGTCCTGCGTGGGGAGGTCACCGTAGTGCAGCAGGTAGGCGACTTCCTCGAAGCGCGCGTTCTCGGCGAGATCGTAGATGTCGTAGCCGCGGTAGGTCAGGCCGGCGCCTTCCTTGCCGACGGTACAGATGGCGGTTTCGCCGGCCGAGACGCCCGCGAGGCCGCCCGCTTTCTTGTCCGTGCTCATTGCTTTTCTCCCTGGTTCTTCGTGTCGGCGCCGTCCGCGGAGAACAGCGCATCCAGTTTGCGCTCGTAATCGTGATAGCCCAGCACCTCGTAGAGGTCGGTGCGGGTCTGCATATCGTCCAGCAGGGCCTGCTGGCTGCCCTCGCCGCGCAGCGTCTCGTAGACCTTGAGGGCCGCCGCGCTCATGGCGCGGAAGGCGGACAAGGGATAGAGCGCCAGCCGCACGCCCGCGTCGCCCAGCTCGGCGGTGGTGAACAGCGGCGTCTTGCCGAACTCCGTGATGTTGGCCAGCACCGGCACGCTGACCGCGGCGGTGAACTGGCGGTACTCCTCCAGCGTAGTCAATGCCTCGGCAAAGATCATGTCGGCGCCGGCTTCCACGTAGGACTGGGCGCGCTCGATGGCTTCCGCCTGTCCCTCGACGGCGTGCGCGTCGGTGCGCGCCATGATCACGAAATCTTCGTCGCTCCGGCCGTCTGCGGCGGCGCGCAGGCGGTCGCACATCTCCGCGCCCGAGACCAGCGCCTTGCCGGGCCGGTGACCGCAGCGCTTGGCGGAGACCTGGTCTTCCAGGTGCAGCCCGGCTGCGCCGGCCCGGATCATTTCGTGCACCGTTCGGGCGATGTTGAAGGCGGTGCCCCAGCCCGTGTCGGCGTCCACCAGCAGCGGCAGTTCCGTGGCGCCGGTGATGCGGCGGATGTCTTCGCAGACATCGTTGAGGCTGGTCATGCCGAGGTCCGGCAAGCCGAAGGAGGCATTCGCCACGCCCGCGCCGGAGAGGTAGATGGCCCTGAAGCCGGCCCGCTCCGCGAGCAGCGCGGTGTAGGCGTTGATGGTGCCGACCACCTGCAGGGGGCGTTCGGCTTGCAAGGCGGCGCGAAAACGGGCGCCGGGAGTGGTGGGCTCGGGCATGGGCAATTCCTTAGGGGCAGCGCATCATTTTAGCAGGCTGCAACGGGGAGGATTAAATGGGGATAAGCCCCATTTCTGTCAGTCGCGCAGGTCGACAAGCGTGCGGCCGCGCACACTTCCCTCTATATATTCGCCGAAAACATGCGGAAGTTCGGCTAACGTGACGGTTTTGTCCGCGATCTCGTCGAGATGACGCGGCTTCAGCCCGCTTGCCAGCCGGTTCCAGACCGCCAGCCGCAATGCCCGCGGCGTGGCCACGGAGTTGATGCCCAGCAGGTTCACGCCCCGCAGGATGAAGGGCATGACGGTGGTATGCAGCTCGTGGCTCTGCGCCAGCCCGATGGAGGCGATGGAGCCCCACCAGTCCATGGTGCGCGTCAGCCAGGCCAGCGTCTCGCCGCCCAGGTTGTCCACCGCGCCGGCCCAGGTGGCCTGCTCCAGCGGCCGCGTGCCCATCTCCAGGTCGCCGCGCACCAGCACTTCCGCGGCGCCCAGCCCGTGCAGGTAGTCCGCCGCCTCGGCCTTGCCGGTAAGCGCCGTGACCGCGTAGCCCGCGGCGGCAAGCATGTCGAGCGCCAGGCTGCCGACCCCGCCGGTGGCGCCCGTCACGATGACCGGACCCCGCTCGGGCGAGAGGCCGTTATGCTCCAGCCGGTGCACCGCCAGTCCCGCGGTGAAGCCGGCCGTGCCCAGCTGCATCGCCGAGCGCGTGTCCAGGCCCTCGGGAATGGGTATTACCCAGTCGCCCCGCACCCGGCTGTACTCGGCATAGCCGCCGTCATGTTCCTCGCTCAAGCCGCAACCGGTGACCAGGACCTGGTCGCCGGGCTGGTAGCGCTCGTCCTCCGAGCTGACTACCTCGCCCGCCACGTCGATCCCGCCGACCAGGGGAAAACGCCGCAGTATGCGTCCCGCCCCCGTGGCCGCCAGCGCGTCCTTGTAATTGATGCCGGACCAGTGGCCGCGGATGACGACCTCGCCTTCCGCCAGGTCGTCGAGCGACAGGTCCTCGAGGCGCGCTTCGACGCCCTTGCCGGCCTGGTGGATCCGAAAAGCCTTGAACGAACTCATGCGTGATCTCCATGTTTGAGCCAGTGGGCCAGCCCCTGTGCGTTGAGCGCCAGGTCCATGCGCAGCACCTCGTCACGGAACTCCGGGTCCGGGTCCACGCCGTGCTCGTCCAGGCGCGCGAAGGTCCACTCGCGCAGCGCGTCCCGGATGGCGCTCTCCGGGTCGTCGGCGGCGCGATGTTCCCGGGCGATCCTGACGTAGGCGTTTAGGTCGCCGTGCAGCTGCGGCGCCAGTGCGGCGGGAGCCGACACGCAGCTGAAATGCGTCAGAAAGGCGCGCTCGGGCTCGTAAGACAGGAGGCGATCGATGGTCGCATGGGCCGCCTCGGGGTCGAACTGCACCGGCGTGGTAGTCGGGAAAATGAACGGGCCGGCGGCGCTGTCCAGTTCGCGATAAGAGATTCCGAAACAGTCCCCGGTGAAGATGCCGCTGGAAGCGGGATCCACGATGCAGTAGTGATGCCTGGCATGACCCTCGGCATGGATGAACTCGAATTCGCGCCCACCGAGCGTGAGCCGCTCGCCGTCTTCCACGGTGCGAATCCGTTCGGGCGGGATCGGCCGAATCTCCCCGTAGAGCTGCCGGAACGCCTCCTCGCCGTAAACCGCGACAGTCCCTGCAACCAGCTTGGCGGGATCGGCCATGTGGCGGGCGCCCCGCGGATGCAGGACCGCCGTGGCGTTCGGCAGCGCCGCCATCAGCTCGCCGGCCCCGCCGGCATGATCGAGGTGCACGTGCGTCACCCATACCCAGTCCACCTGCTCGCGCGCCAGCCCCTTCTCCTCCAGTGCGGCCAGCAGCAAGGGCACGGAGTGCGAGGTACCCGTGTCCACGAAAGCGGCCCGGTCGCCCTCGACGACAAGATGGCTGGCGTCCAGTCCCGGTCGCACGTATTCCGTGTCGATGGCGGTGATCCCCGCGGCGAAGTCGATCAGGCTGGGTTTCTTCACGATCTCGTCTCCTTGCAGCTGGCCCCTGGCCTAAGGCCTGATTGTGTCCCCTCCGGACGCGTTGAGCAAAACACGCATGGCCCCTGAACTGGTGCTGGTGCTCGGTGACCAGCTCGATCGCCGCAGCCCGGCGCTCGATGCTGCGGCATGCGACGAGGCGGTGGTGCTGATGATCGAGTCGGCGGGCGAAGCCGCGCACGCCTGGAGCCACAAGCAACGCATCGCTCTTTTTCTC
>DATFKW010000011.1:0-14504 GCA_035268405.1 Gammaproteobacteria bacterium | reverse complement strand
GCCGGGCAGCGCCGGATTGACGATGGCGGTCGCCGGCGGCAGATGCTCGCCGGGCAGGTGATGGTCCGTGACCAGCACTTCCATGCCCAGCTCGCGCGCCAGCGCGACGCCCGGATGGCAGTTGATGCCGCTGTCGACAGTAATCAGCAGCGCCGGCTCGCGCTTGGCCGCTTCGCGCACCAGCGCCGGGCTGAGGCCGTAGCCATGCACCTGCCGGTCCGGCACCAGGTAGCCCGGTTGCCCCCCCAGGGCGCGCAGCGCGCGCACCAGCAAGGCCGTGCTGGTCGCCCCGTCGGCGTCGAAATCGCCCACAACCAGGATGCGGTCGCCGCGCGCCAGGTGCCGGGCGACCAGCGCCGCCGCCGCCTCCACGCCGTCCAGGCTGCCCACCGGCGCCATTCCGGCCAATGCCACGTCCAGCTCCGCCGCTTCGCGCACGCCGCGGGCCGCGTATAGCCGCGCCAGCACGGGCGGCAGCCCGGCGAGCGCCGGCAAGGCGGTTTCGGGCACCGCGCGCCGGCGGATCGGCCGCCGGCTCAGCACGAGGCCTCCGTTCGCGACATCCTCGAGCCCGGGCCGGGAAGGCCGAGAGGCGCGCGACGGCGCCACAGCGCGAGCAGGTCCCGCGGGCGCGTCTCGTGCACCGTCCGCGCGCTGAAGATGCGCACGCCCTTCAGACCGCCGCGCCGCAGTCGCCGCAACAGCGGCACGGCCAGCTCCCGCTCGACGCGGGTCAGCTGCGCGGCCACGCGCCCCTCCTCCGCTACCGGCCAGGCAAACCCCGCGGCATCGATGGATCCTCTACCCGCACCGCGTTCAGCCAGCAACCCGAGACGCCGCAAGCCCCGCAGGAAAGGCTCGCCCTCGCCCTCGCCCTCATCGGCGCCGGCGGCGCACAGCCCGCCCTGCAGCGGCGCGGCGCTGTGCGCCGCATCCGGGCGCAGCCGGCCGCCGCCCCAGGGGTGCATGCCGGCGATCAGCGGCCGGCCGCCCGCTCGCCGCGCCTCGTTCACGGGGTGCGCATGGAAGAGCATCTCGACCTCCGACAGCAGCCGGCTGAGCGCGCGCTCGGCGGGCACCGGGCGCGCGTCTTCCGCCAGCTTGCCCGCCGGCGCCTCGAAGCCGCGCCAGGCGTCCTCGCTCGCCGGCTGCGCGAGGTACCAGCGGTCGGGACGGGCCACCTCCAGGCGCAGGCCATCGCCGCCGAAGGCCTCCGCAAAGGCCGCCGCGAGCGCATCGGCCTCGTCGCGGGCGATGTCCAGGGTATGGGCGCGCAAGCGGAATGCGCCCTGCTGCTCGGCGTCCATCCCCAGCGGCTCCACGCGCAGGCAGCAGGCCGGCGGCGCCGCGAGATCGCCCAGCGCGCTCACCGGGCCGATCGGCCACCGGGCCGTGTCACTACCGCCGAGTTCTGCCAGGGCGTCCCAGGCCGTGCCGCGCAAAGGCGCGGGCCGCGCCCGGGCCAGCAGGGTCTCCAGCGCGGGCAGCCGCGGCAAGCCCGCGTGCGGCGCAATTTCATCGATACCCGGCAGGAACAGATTGAACAACAGACTCGCCCCGGCGACTTGTGACGCGCGCGAAATCGATTATCGTACCCCCATGCGCCTGCACCTCGACAGCCATCCCACGGCGAATCTCGTCACCCACCTGGGCCCCGAGGGCATCCGCGTGGGCGACCGGCAGATCAGTCGCAGCCTGATCCTGAGCGCCTCCGACCTGGTGGAGGACTGGCCGGTGGATGATCCGGCCGCGCTGTCGCTGGAAAGCCTGGCGCCGGCCCTGGAGCTGTCGCCAGGCATCCTCGTGCTGGGCACGGGCGAGCGCGCCCGTTTTCCGGACGCGGCGCTGTTCGCGGCGCTGGGACAGCGCGGCATCGGGCTGGAAGTCATGGACACGGCGGCCGCCTGCCGCACTTACAACGTGCTGGTCGGCGAGGACCGCCCGGTGGTCGCGGCGCTCATATTGCCCTAGCCGCCCGCGGCCCCGGCCGACGCCCGGCCTTGGGCGCCGGCTGTCCTGGCCGCGCGCCGGACCGGGATGCCGCTCAGTCGAGCAGTGTCGAGCGCGACAGGCCGTAACTCTCCATGATGCTGCGCAGGCGCGCCAGCGCGTCCAGCTGGATCTGGCGCACGCGCTCGCGCGTCACACCGATCTGCTCGCCGACATCTTCCAGCGTCGCGCGCTCATGCCCATGCAGGCCGAAACGGCGCTCCACCACGGCGCGCTGCTTCTCGGTGAGATGTTCAAGCCAGTGCTCCAGCACCTCGTACACGTCGTCGGACTGCGCCTGCACGGCGGGCTCCATGCCCTCGTCGCCGGGGATCATGTCCAGCATGTTGCGCTCGCCGTCACTGCTCACCACGTTGCCGCTGACCACTACGCGCTCGTTGAGCCCGAGCAGGCGCTCCACCTCGGCCGGATCGCGGTCGAGCATCGACGCGATCTCCTCGCTGCTGGGTTCGCGGCCGAGCTCGTTGGTCAGGCTGCGTGACGCGCGCAGGTAAATATTGATTTCCTTGATCACGTGGATCGGCAGCCGGATGGCGCGCGTCTGGTTCATCAGCGCGCGCTCGATCGCCTGGCGGATCCACCAGGTCCCGTAGGTGGAGAAACGAAAACCCTTTTCCGGGTCGAATTTTTTCACCGCGTGGATCAGGCCGAGATTACCTTCCTCGATCAGGTCCAGCAGCGGCAGGCCGCGATTGAGGTAGCGACGCGCGATCTTCACAACCAGGCGCAGGTTGCTCTCGATCATGCGCTTGCGCGCCGATTCGTCGCCCTTGCGGGCGCGCCGCGCAAAGTAGACCTCCTCCTCGGCCGTCAGCAACGGCGAGAAACCGATCTCGGAAAGATAGAGCCGGGTGGCGTCGGGCGATTCGCTCGCGCTCGTCCGGGTCGCACCACTCCGCGCCGGCGCGGGCTTCGCGTCGATCGCTGCGGTGTCGGCGTCATGTATGGGAGCATCGCTGGTGACATCGGAGTCGCGAACGGGTCCCTTGTCGCGCTTGGTCATGTTGATCCCCCACAAGATTAATGAGAGGGAGACGGCCTTTCCGGCGCCGTCTCACCGGGAAGGCAAGAACCTCGCCGGATCGGCAGGCTTGCCGTCGATTCTGATCTCAAAATGCAGCAGGGGACGATCAGCCGGTCCGCGCCCCATGAGGGCGATGACATCACCGGCTTTTACGCGTTCCCCTTCACGTACCCGGAGCGACCGGTTGTACCCGTAAGCGCTCAGGTAAGACTCACCGTGCTTGACAATAATAAGCTCGCCGTAGCCGATGAGTCCACCCCCGCTGTACACCACTTCGCCGTCCGCCGCAGCGCGAATTTCCATGCCGTCGGCGCCCCCGATGCCCACGCCCGTGGGGTTCCTGCGGCTTTCGCCGAAACCCCAGACCAGCGGTCCGGTGACCGGCCAGCGCCACTTCGGCGGCGGTCCCGCCGCGGCCCGGACCGGACCGGGCGGCGGGCGGGTTGCGGGCGCGCCGCTTGCACCCGCGGACCGGCGGCTTTCGGGTCTTCCGGCGCGCGCGCTCACGGGGGCGCCGGGCGGGCGCGTGAGCCTGATGCGCTGGCCGGGGTAGATTCGGCTGGCATCCCCCAGGCCGTTCCACGCCGCCAGGTCGCGCCAGTCGAGCCGGTGGGCGAAGGCGATCTTGTAGAGTGTGTCGCCGCGCTGCACCACGTGCACGCCGCTGGCGGAAGCCGCCGGCCGCCGGGCCGTATCAGGATCCCAGCGCGTCAGCTCGGCGCAGCCCGCCAGCGCGAGCAGCGCCATGAGCAGGACGCCGCCGCGGATCAGGCCTGCACCAGGAACCACGCGATCAACAGCAGGCCGACCAGCAGCCACCCGAGGAACTCCACGTTGCGGCGCAGCTGCGCCTCCATGGGCGCCCCGCCCCAGCGGATGAGGCCGGCCACCAGGAAAAAACGTCCGCCGCGACCGACGACGGACGCCAGCGCAAAAGCCGGCAGGAACATCGCCAGCGCACCCGCGGCGACAGTAAAAAGCTTGTAGGGCACCGGCGAGAACCCCGCCGCGAGCACCGCCCAGAAGCCCCACACCTGGAACCACTCGCGCACCTGCATGTAGCCCTCCCAATACCCCGCCGAGACCAGCCAGGGCTCCACCAGGTCGAGCGCGAAATACCCGATCAGGTAGCCGAGCAGGCCGCCCGCCACCGAGGTCAGCGTGGTCAGCAGCGCCAGTCGCCAGGCGTCCACCGGCCGGGCCAGCACCATGGGCGCCAGCATCACGTCGGGCGGAATCGGGAAGAAACTGGATTCGGCGAAACTCAGGGTGCCCAGGTAAATGCGCGCCTTGGGATGGGCCGCCCAGAGCAGCACGCGATCGTAGAGCGGGCCGAACAGGCGCATCAGGCCGTGCCCCCGAGCAGCGGCACGAAGCTCACGACGCCCAGGCTGCGCTGCTCGAAATGATTCCCATGGCGGGTAATCTCCAGCAGTTCCTGGCGTCCGCGCGGACCAACCGGCACGACCAGCCGGCCGCCCTCCGCCAGCTGCCCGAGCAGCGCCTCCGGCACCTCTTCCGGCGCGGCTGCCACCAGGATTCCGCCGAAGGGCGCGTGGCGGCTCCAGCCTTGCCAGCCGTCGCCGTGGCGCAGCTGGGCGTTGTACAGCTCCAGCGAGCGCAACAACGGTCGCGCGCGGCGCAGCAGCGGCGCGAGGCGCTCGATGCCGAAGACCTGGGAGACGATGCCGGCCAGCACCGCCGCCTGGTAGCCGCAGCCCGAGCCCACTTCCAGCACTTTCTCCGGCGTCGGCTCCGCGACGATCGCCTCGGTCATGCGCGCCACCACCCACGGCTGGGAAATGGTCTGGCCGAGCCCGATGGGCAAAGCCGTGTCCTCGTAGGCGCGGCTGGCCAGCGCCTCGTCCACGAACAGGTGACGGGGCACGCGGCGGATTCGCTCCAGCACGCGCGCGTCGGAGATGCCCTGCTCGCGCAGCCGCTCGACCAGCCGGTCGCGGGTGCGCGCCGAGGTCATGCCGATGCCGTGCGAGTCGCGGTGCTCAATCACGCGGTGAAGCCCCGAGCCAGTCCGACACCTGCCCGATGTCCTCGTGCTTGGTCAGGTCCACCTTCAGCGGCGTGACCGACACGCGCCCCGCCTCCACCGCGTGGAAATCCGTCCCCGGCCCGGCGTCCTGGCCGGCGCCCGCGAAGCCGACCCAGTAGAGCGGCCGGCCGCGGGGGTCCGTGCCGCGCACCACCGGCTCCGCCTTGTGCCGATAGCCCAGCCGCGTCGCCTCGAAACCGCCCAGCTCGCCCCATGGCAGGTCCGGCACATTCACATTGAGGATCGACTTGGCGGGCAGCGACTCCTCCAGGATGCGGGCCACCAGGGCGCGCGCGACGCGCGCGGCGGTGTCGAAATGGCGGCCCTTGCGGCTGACCATGGAAATCGCGATGGTTGGCAGGCCGAGGAAGCGGCCCTCCATCGCGCCCGCCACGGTGCCGGAATAGATCACGTCGTCGCCCAGGTTCGCGCCGTCGTTGATCCCGGAGATCACCATGTCGGGCTCGTGGTCCAGCAGCCCGGTGAGCGCCAGGTGCACGCAATCCGTCGGCGTGCCGTTGACGAAGTAAGAAGCGGGCCCCACCTCGGTGAGGCGCAGGGGCTGCTCCAGGGTGAGCGAATTGCTCGCCCCGCTGCAATTGCGCTCGGGCGCCACGATGGTGATGTCGGCGAGGTCGCGCAGGTGCTCCGCGAGGCAGCGCAGACCCTCGGCGCGATAGCCGTCGTCATTGGAAAGCAGGATTTTCAAGGGTGGACAACCGGCCCTGGAAGATGGCAGTTACTATACCGGCGAGGCCCCGGAGGAACCAGCGATGACCCCCACCGACGAGGACCGCGAGCTTTTTCGCAAGGCGATCGAGGGCGTCAGGCCGCTCGAATCCCGCCCCGAACCCCCGGCGCGGCCCGCGCCGCCGCCGCGCGCCCGCTTTCGCCGCGCGGACGAGGCCGAGGTGCTGGCAGAGAGCATGGCGGCCAACCCCGAGGCCGAGGGCGAGACCGGCGAGCATCTCAGCTTCCGCCGACCCACGGTGAGTCTGACCGTGTTCCGCAAGCTGAAGCGCGGCGAAATCAGCGTGCGCGACGAACTCGACCTGCATGGCCTGACCGCCGTGGAAGCGCGCGCCGCGCTGTACGAGTTCCTTGCCGAAGCGGCCAGCCTGGACCTGCGCTGCGTGCGGATCATCCACGGCAAGGGCAAGCGTTCCGGGCACCAGGGGCCGGTGCTCAAGCGCAAGCTGGGCCGCTGGCTGCAACTGCGCGACGATGTGCAGGCCTACTGCTCGGCGCGGCCGGTGGACGGCGGTACCGGCGCCGTCTACCTGCTGCTCGGCTGACGGGCGCCAGCCCCTCGCGCCCTCGCCAAGACACGGTCGCGTGATTTCCTCTGCTGGCGCCCTGCTGGCGGCGCCAGCATGGGTCCCTTTCGCTCAAGCCAGATATCGCTCAATGGACCCATGCTGTCCCCGCCCGGCTCATGCCGCTGCCAGGGACAACGCCTGCGGCCTACCCAGGCGAATGCGCCGGTCGCCAGCGACCGCCGAGTGGTTTGGCGCCGCCGGGATACGTTCGACAGGCTGCGGCTACGCCTGGCTTCAACCGGGACGGACGCAACAACGGCTTCGTGCGGCCGTCACCCGCCAGGCAGGCCCGCCAAGGCAGCGTCCCGAGGGCGTCCGCCCCGCCGGGGGCGCAGCGAGGGTGGAACAGCACAGGTCCATCGAGCGATATCTGGCTTGAGCGAGAGGGGCCTGTGCTGGTTCGCCCTCGCGGTCCACCGCCAGCGCGGCGGCGTGCGAAGCGGTCCACCGTCAGCGCCGCGGCTTGCGGGAACGTCGAGTCGGTCGGTCAGTCGACGGCCAGGACCTCGCGCAGGACGGCCGTCGCATAGGCCCCGGCCTGCAGGCCGAACGACAGCAGCAGCGCATCCGCCTCGAGTCGCCACTCGAGGTCCCGCACGCGCAGCCGCAGCGCGCGACGCTCCTGCTCGAGGCCGTTGGCCGCCAGGCCGTCGGCGAAGGGCTGCAGGCGAGCGGCGGTTTCGCGCTCCAGCACAGCGCCCGGACCGTGTCCCGGCGGCTCGCCCGCGCCCCACAGCGGGCCGGTCGGATGAAGTTCCAGCGCCGCCAGCCGCGCGGCCAGCGCCTCGTCGCCGGCCTCGGCGATGAACCAGCTGCCGCGGCCGTCCAGTTGCACCGGATCGCCCGGCTCGGCTCGCCCCCAGGTGCCGGCACGGATCCGCTCGGCCAGCACCGCATTGAAAACCAGCGCGCGGGCGGCCGACAGGGCAAAGCCGCGCTCGGGACGCCGCGGCGCGGGACCGCCGGCGAACCACTCTGCCGCGACGCGCAGGTTGTTCTGCTGGCGGCCGAAACGCTGCGGGCCGAAGGCATTCGGCACGCCCTCGGCCGCCACCGTCCGCAACCTGGCTTCCAGCAGGGCCGGCTCGGCCTCCAGCGCGCTGACGCGCAAGCGAAAACGGTTGCCCGCGAGCGCACCGCGCTTGAGCTTGCGGTTGTGCGGCGTCCACTCCAGCAGTTCGACGCCGGGAATGGACAGCCCGGCCGGGTCCGGGTGGCGCCCGCCGGGGCAGCGCACGCTGAACCATTGCTCGGTGACGGCGTGGCGGTCCTTGAGGCCGGCGTAGCCCACGTCGTGGCGCGGACGCGCGGCCCAGCGCGCGAGCTGGCCGGCAACCCACTGGGTGTTGCAGCCGTCCTCGCGCACTTTCACGAACAGGTGCTCGCCCTCGCCGGTGGGCGTGAAGGACAGCGTCTCCTCGACGATGAAGTCCTCGTTACGCGCGCGAATGCGGCCGCTGCCGGCGGGGCCGCCGAGCGCCGGCGGCAACTCGATCCAGGGGTCGAAGTCCACGGCTCAGCCGGTCTCTTGCAACAGCGCGACGGCGTGCGCGGCCAGTCCTTCGCCGCGACCGATGTAGCCGAGCCGCTCGGTGGTGGTCGCCTTGACGTTGACCTGCGCGACCTCGACGCCGAGGTCGGCGGCGATGCGCGCGCGCATCTCTTCGATGTGCGGGCTCAGCCTGGGCGCCTGGGCGATCACGGTAAGGTCGGCGTTGGCGACGCACAGTCCGGCCGCCGCCACCCGCGCCACGACCGAGCGCAGCAACACGCGGCTGTCGGCGCCGGCCCACCGGGGGTCGTCGTCGGGGAACATGCCGCCGATGTCGCCCAGCCCGGCCGCACCCAGCAGCGCGTCGCACAGCGCATGCAGCGCTACGTCGCCGTCCGAGTGCGCCACCACCCCTTGGCTGTGCTCGATCTGCACGCCGCCGATGACCACCTGCGTGCCCGGCCCGCAGGCGTGCACGTCGAAACCGTGTCCTATGCGCATTCCCTTCCCTCCCGCTGGCGCAGCACCGCCTCCGCCAGCGCCAGGTCTTCCGGCGTGGTGACCTTGATGTTCGCGGCCGAGCCGGCGACCAGTGCGGGCCGGTGACCGGCGCGCTCCATCGCCGCCGCCTCGTCGGTGACCGCCAGGCCCGCGGCGACCGCGTCGGCCAGCGCCTCGCGCAGCAGGCCGTAGCGAAACATCTGCGGCGTCAACGCGCGCCACAGGCCGTCGCGCGGCAGGGTGCGCAGCACCCGTTGCGTCTCGTCGGCGGCCTTGAGGGTATCGGACAAGGGCATCGCCAGCAGCCCGCCGACGGGGTCGTCCGCCAGCGCCGAGAACAGGGACTTCAGTTCCGCGTCGGACAGGCAGGGACGCGCGGCATCATGCACCAGCACCCAGTCGTCTTCGGCGGCCCGGTCAGCGAGCCGCTGCAGGCCGTTCAGCACCGAGTGGCAGCGCTCCTCGCCGCCGGTGGCGATCAGCAGCCGCTGCCCGGCCTCGCCATGAGCATGAACGCCGGAATCGTCCCCGGCGGCTTCGCGCCACGCGCGGTCCTCCGGCGCGACGCACAGCACGACGGCGTCCAGCCGTTCGGAGGCCAGCAGTGGCGCCAGCGCGTGCGCCAGCAGGGGCCGGCCGAGCAGCGGCAGGTATTGCTTGGCGACCGCGCTCCCCATCCTGCGGCCGCTGCCGGCGGCCGGCACCACGGCCCAGGCGCGCGTCATCGCGGCGGCTCCGCCGGCGTATCGCGCGCGTCGAGTTCGTCTTCCGCCGGATCGATGACCTGGAACAGGGTCTCGCCGGCGCGCGTCATGCCCAGCTCGCTGCGGGCGATCTCCTCGACCGCGTCGGTGCCGGTCTTCAGGTCCTCCACCTCGGCGGCCAGCGCGCGGTTGCGCTCGCGCAGCGCCTCGTTGCGCCCTTGCTGGGCCCCGACCTGGTTTTCCAGGCGCCAGGCGGCGCGGTAGCCACTTTCCGAGACCCACAGGCGCACCTGCAGCAGGAGCACCAGCGCCAGCAGGATGAAGATCACCGCGCGCACTCGCGCCCCTGCGCCGCTCTCAAGCCTGGCCCTGCGGCAAGGCCGCGCGGCCCGGGTAGCGCGCCGAGGCGCCCAGCTCCTCCTCGATGCGCAGCAACTGGTTGTACTTGGCAACGCGGTCGGAGCGCGACAGCGAGCCGGTCTTGATCTGGCTCGCGGCGGTCGCCACGGCGATGTCGGCGATCGTGGCGTCCTCGGTCTCCCCGGAACGATGCGACACCACCGCGCTGTAGCCCGCGCCGACCGCCATGCGGATGGCCTCCAGCGTCTCGGTAAGCGTGCCGATCTGGTTCACCTTGATGAGGATGGAGTTGGCCACCTGCTCCTTTATGCCGCGCGCCAGGATCTCGGTGTTGGTGACGAACAGGTCGTCGCCCACCAGCTGCACGCGCCGGCCCATGCGCTCGGTGAGCAGCTTCCAGCCCGCCCAGTCGTCCTCCGCCATGCCGTCCTCGATGGAGACGATGGGATAGCTGGACACCAGTCCGTCCAGGTAGTCGCAGAAGCCCGCAGCGTCGAACTCGCGGCCCTCGGAGTCCAGCCGGTAGACGCCCTCCGCGTGGAACTCGGAACTGGCCACGTCCAGCGCCAGCACGATGTCGCCGCCGGCCTTGAAGCCGGCCTTGTCCACCGCCGCAAGGATGGTCTCCAGCGCGGCCTCGTTGGAGGGCAGGTCCGGTGCGAAGCCCCCCTCGTCGCCGACCGAGGTGGCCAGCCCGCGCTCCAGCAGCACGGCCTTGAGCGCATGGAAAATCTCGGTGCCGTAGCGCAGCGCTTCCGAGAAGCTGGGCGCGCTCACCGGCATGCTCATGAATTCCTGGATGTCCACGCTGTTGTCGGCGTGCGAGCCGCCGTTGATGATGTTCATCATCGGCACGGGCATGGCGAAATCGCCCTGGTCGTGCAGGTAGCGGAACAGTGACTGGCCGCTGGCCAGGGCGGCAGCCTTGGCGTTGGCCATGGACACGGCGAGGATCGCGTTGGCGCCCAGGCGCCCCTTGTTCGGCGTGCCGTCGAGTTCGATCAGCCGTCGGTCGAGCGATTCCTGGTCCGACGCGTCCATCCCTTCCACGCTCGCGCGAATCTCGCCGTTGACGTTGGCGACCGCCTTCAGCACGCCCTTGCCCAGGTAACGGCTCTTGTCGCCGTCGCGCAGCTCCACCGCCTCGCGGGTCCCGGTCGAGGCGCCCGAGGGGACCGCCGCGCGCCCGCTGAAACCGCCTTCCAGCATGACGTCCGCTTCCACGGTGGGGTTGCCGCGCGAGTCGAGGATTTCCCGCGCGCGCACTTCGGTGATCTTCAGCATCCTTCTTCTCCGGGTTGATGCGCCGGTTCAGTGCCCGGTCGAGGGACCGGCCGCCACCGCGGCGGCGCGTTCGTCAATCATCCAGTTCGAGCTCGTCCAGCGGACGCGCCTTGACGGCCTCGTCCAGCAGCTTGAGGGTCTCGAGCAGTCGTTCCAGCCGGTCCAACGGCCAGGCGTTGGGCCCGTCCGAGAGCGCGTTGGCCGGGTCGGGATGGGTCTCCATGAACAGCCCGGCCACGCCCGCGGCCACCGCGGCGCGCGCCAGCACCGGCACGAACTCGCGCTGCCCGCCTGAGGCCGAGCCCTTGCCGCCGGGCAGCTGCACCGAGTGCGTGGCGTCGAAAACCACCGGCGCGCCGGTGTCGCGCATCACCGCCAGCGAGCGCATGTCGGACACCAGGTTGTTGTAGCCGAAGCTGAAGCCGCGCTCGCACGCCATCACCTGCTCGTTCCCCGTGGTGCGCGCCTTGGCGATCACGTTGTCCATTTCCCAGGGCGAAAGGAACTGGCCTTTCTTGATGTTGACCGGCCGGCCCTGGGAACAGGCGGCGAGGATGAAATTCGTCTGGCGACAGAGGAAGGCCGGCGTCTGCAGCACGTCCACCACCGACGCCACTTCGGCCAGCGGCGTGTCCTCGTGGACGTCGGTGAGCACCGGCACGCCGATGTCGCGCTTCACCGCCTCCAGGATGGCGAGGCCCTCTTCCATGCCGGGCCCGCGGAAGCTGCCGATGGAAGAGCGGTTCGCCTTGTCGAAGGAGGACTTGTAGATGAAAGGCACGCCGACGCGCGCGGCGACCTCCTTGAGTCGCCCCGCGGTCTCCAGCGAGAACTCGCGGCCCTCGATCACGCAGGGACCGGCGATCAGGAACAGCGGCTGGTCCAGCCCGACTTCGAAACCGCAGAGCTTCATGCCTGCGCCACCGTCTCGCTCTCGTAATGCCGCCGCTTGCGCGCCGCCTCGATGAAGCCGGTGAACAACGGGTGGCCGTCGCGCGGATTGGAGGTGAACTCCGGATGGAACTGGCAGGCGATGAACCACGGGTGATCCGGCAGCTCGATCACTTCGCACAGCCCGTCGGCGGACCAGCCCGACATCACCAGGCCGGCCTGCGCCAGTGTCTCGCGGTAGTTGTTGTTGAACTCGTAGCGGTGGCGATGGCGCTCCATGATGCAGTCGCTGTCGTAGATCTGCGCCGCGCGGCTGCCGGGGGTGAGCCGGCATTCCTGGCCGCCGAGGCGCATGGTGCCGCCCAGGTCCGAGCCCTCGTCGCGCGTCTCGATGGCGCCCGTGCGGTCCTGCCACTCGGTGATCAGCGCGATCACCGGGTGCGGCGTGTCGCGGTCGAACTCGGTGCTGTGCGCGCCCTCCAGCCCGGCCGCATGGCGCGCATACTCGATCACCGCGACCTGCAGCCCCAGGCAGATGCCCAGGTAGGGCACGCCGTTCTCGCGCGCATAGCGAGCCGCCTCGATCTTGCCCTCGATGCCGCGGTCGCCGAAGCCGCCGGGCACCAGGATCGCGTCCATCGTCTTGAGGCAATCCGTGTTGCCGTCGCGCTCGATCTGGCTGGCCTCCACGAAGTGGATGTTCACCTTGGTGCGCGCGTGGATGCCGGCGTGGATGAGCGCCTCGTTGAGAGACATGTAGGAGTCCTGGAAGTCCACGTACTTGCCCACCATCGCGATGTCCACGTGGTGCAGCGGGTTGGCCTTGGCGTCCACCACCTCCTGCCATTCCGACAGGTCCGCCGGCGGCGCCTCGATGCGCAGCTTGTTGCAGATGATGTCGTCCAGGTGCTCCGCCTTCAGCATGCCCGGGATCTTGTAGATGTCGTCCGCGTCCACCGCCGAGATGACCGCTTTCTCCTCCACGTTGGTGAACAGCGCGATCTTGCGCCGCTGGCTCTCCGGCAGCGGCCGGTCGGCGCGGCACAGCAGCACGTCCGGCTGGATGCCGATGCTGCGCAGTTCCTTGACCGAGTGCTGCGTCGGCTTGGTCTTGATCTCGCTGGAGGTGGCGATGTACGGCACCAGCGTGAGATGCATGTAGGCGACCCGCTCGCGTCCCAGTTCGCTGCCCATCTGGCGGATGGCCTCGAGGAAAGGCAGCGACTCGATGTCGCCCACGGTGCCGCCGATCTCCACCATGCAGACGTCGGCGTCACCGGCGCCGGCGTGCACGCAGCGCTTGATCTCGTCGGTGATGTGGGGGATGACCTGCACCGTCGCGCCGAGGTACTCGCCGCGCCGCTCCTTGCCGATGACGTTCTGATAGATCCGCCCGGTCGTGTAGTTGCTGTGGCGCGAGGTCACGGTACGCACGAAGCGCTCGTAGTGCCCCAGGTCCAGGTCGGTCTCGGTGCCGTCCTCGGTGACGAAAACCTCGCCGTGCTGGAACGGGCTCATGGTGCCGGGATCCACGTTGATGTAGGGATCCAGCTTGATCATGCTGACATTGAGGCCGCGGGCCTCGAGGATGGCGCCAAGGGACGCCGAGGCGATGCCTTTTCCAAGGGAGGAAACGACGCCACCGGTAACGAAGACGAAACGGGTCATCAGGAATACCGCCGTTCGGGGAAGAATGGCGCGCCACCGGCGCGATAAAACGACGGGAAATCAGGTTAGCAGAAGGTCCGCTCCCCGACAATTAAATCTTCGCCGCCCGGGAGCCGGCAATCCCGCCAGTGCAGGCGCCAGGCCGCATCCCCGCTGGGCGCCCACCAGTCCCGCCCGATCCAGCGGGGTCCGGCCGCCGCGAGCTGGCCGTCGATTTCCAGCAGCGGGATGCGCGCGCGCACCCAGGGCGGAAATCCGGCCGCCTGCAGGAGTTTTTTCAGCGCGCGACTTCCCTCGCGGCCCGGCAGGCGCAAGCGCTCGCCACCGCGTCGGCGGACGACCCGCCAGGGTTTCGCCGCCAGCGCCGCGGCGCTCAGTCCGCCGCTGTCGCTCGGCACCAGTTCCAGCGTGCCCAGGCCCTCGCCCAAGGCCAGCGGCTCGCGCGGCTCCGGCCAGGCCAGGCTTTCCAGCGGCGGCGGCAAACAGCTTTCGGGCACCATCCACAGGCGATCGCCGTGGCGCAGCGCCACCACCCCCGCCCAGCGGATTTCCGGGTGCGCGTCGGGCGCGGCGTCCAGCACCTGCTCGACCAGGGTCCCGAGGCGTCGCTCGTCGGGCACCGCCACGCCCAGGCGCCGCGCCTGCCAGCGCACCAGGTTGCGGCAGCGCCCGGCCGACAGGCGGCGCAGGCCGGAGACCACGAGGCTGTCGCCATCGACGCAGGCCGCGGCGTCCATGGCCGCCAGCTCGTCCAGCAGGCCGTCAGCCTCGGCGCAATGCCGCGCGCTGCGCGCCACGGCAGTCGCGGCGGCCGGCCAGTGCGCGCGCACCGCGGGCAGCACCTCGCTGCGCAAGTGACTGCGCGCGAAGCGCAAGGCCTCGTTGGCCGGGTCTTCCACCCAGCCGGGCAGCCTCTCCGCCGCGGCCCACGCGCGCAGCGCCACGCGCGTGAAACCCAGCAGGGGCCGACAGTGCCGGCCCGGCCCGAAGCGGGCGTCCGCCGGCATGGCGGCCAGCCCCGCCACCCCGGCGCCGCGCAGCAGCTGGATCAGCACCGTCTCCAGCTGGTCGTCCGCGTGATGGGCGGTGAGCAGGATCTCTTCCGGCGACAGCTCGGCGGCCAGCGCCGCATAACGCAGCTCCCGTGCCCGTGCTTCCGGGCTCTCGCCCCGGCCGGGACGCGCGTCCACCCGCAGCACCG
>DATFKW010000010.1:0-22236 GCA_035268405.1 Gammaproteobacteria bacterium | reverse complement strand
GGTCTTGTCGTATTCGGCGGCCACCAGCGCCACCGAGTCCAGCACCTCGAAAAAGCGCGGGTTCAGGTTGGCGCTGTCGGTCTCGAAAGTGATGTTGCCGGGCATGTTCAGCACGATCTCGTCGCCGACCCGGGTGACGCTCACGCCGGTGCCCTCGAGGCGTTGACGCAACTCGGCTTCCTGCCGGTCCATGTAATTGCCGACCGCGCCGCCCGCCAGCGCGCCCACGCCCGCGCCGATCAGCGCACGCTGGCGGCGTTCCGTCGAGTCGTCGCCGGTGAGGATGCCCAGCAAGGCGCCCGCGCCGGCGCCGATGGCCGCGCCCTTGGTCGTGCTGGAGGTCTGCGTCTCGCCGGTGTAGGGATCGACTGTCTGGCAACCGGCGAACAGTGCCGCCGCCGCTACCACCAGCACGAGTCCGCTGATTTTCCTGTCCATTTTTTTGTCTCCGCTGTCACTGTGCCTGGCCGGCGCTGGCTGGCCGGCCGGCAATATCGCCAAAAAGAAATCGCCAACAATATCGTTAGAATAGCTGTCCTGTTACCGCAACACATCACCGGTTCCGCGAGCAACCCCACGAGGCCCGCATGCGCAGCATCGACCGCTGGCTGGAAGAATACGGCCAGAGCCACCAGCATCCCACCAACAAGCTGATCCACTGGATCTGCGTGCCGGCCATCGTGCTCAGCGTGATCGGCCTGCTCTGGGCGCTGCCCGTGCCCGCGTTGTTCGCACGGCTGTCGCCCGCGCTCAACTGGGCGGTGCTGCTGGCCATGGCGGCCGTCGTTTACTACTTCACGCTGTCCGCGCGACTCGGGCTGGGCGCCACCCTGGCGCTGGCACTGCTGCTGCTGCTCGCCGCGGGCCTGGACGGCCTCGCGGTACCGCTGTGGGCGATCTCGCTGGCCATTTTCGTGCTCGCCTGGGTCGGCCAGTTCATCGGCCACCGCATCGAGGGACGCAAGCCCTCTTTCTTCAAGGACCTGCAGTTTCTGATGATCGGCCCGCTGTGGCTGCTGGCGGCGGCATACCGTCGCGCGGGCATCGCCTACTGAGCTTCGCCGCGGCGCGGCCGGCAGGCGCCGGAGGCCGCCGCCGCCTCGCCCACGGCGCGGCTCACCGCATCGTGCACCGCGCGGTTCAGCGGATCGGGCACCAGCTCCTTGTCCGCGGCAAGATCGGCGATGGTCTCCGCCGCCGCCACCAGCATCTCGTCGGTGAAGCGCGTCGCCCCGGCTTCCAGCGCGCCGCGGAACAGCCCCGGGAAACCCAGCACGTTGTTGATGCTCTTGCCGTCCGCGGCGAAGGCCGCGCCGGCCGCCAGCGCGGCTTCCGGCTCGATTTCAGGGTCGGGGTTCGAGAGCGCCAGGATCACCTGCCCCGGCCGCACCATATCCGGGCGGATCAGGCCTGGCACGCCGGTGGTGGCGATGACGATGTCGGACTCCGCCATCACGCGGGCAAGGTCCGCCGGCTCGCCGCCGACGACACGGAAGCGTTCCAGGGCGCCCGCGTCCAGGTCGGCCCCCAGCAGCCGCGGCGTGCCGCGCGACAGCAACAGCCGCGCAATGCCGATGCCGGCGGCGCCCAGCCCCACCTGGCCGACCTTGCTCTGCGACAGGCGCTGGCCCGCCTGGCGGCCGGCATTGCGCACCGCCGCCAGCGCGACCACCGCGGTGCCGTGCTGGTCGTCGTGCAGCACGGGTATCTCTAGGCGGGCGCGCAGCGTGTCTTCCACCTCGAAGCACGCCGGCGCGGCGATGTCCTCCAGCTGGATGGCGCCGAAGGAGGGCGCGATGGACGCCACCAGCTCGGCCAGCCTAGCGGGGTCCTTCTCGTCGGTGAGAATCGGCACGCCCGAGAGGCCGGCGAGATCCGCCATCAGCGCCGCCTTGCCTTCCATCACCGGCAAGCCGGCCAGCGCGCCGATGTCGCCCAGGCCCAGCACGGCGGTGCCGTTGGTCACGATCGCCACTGTGCGGCCCACCGCCGTGTATTCCCGCGCCAGCTCGGGCCGCTCGCGGATCGCCAGGCAGACGCGCGCCACGCCGGGCGTGTAGACATCGCGCAGGATCTGCAGGCTGCCGATGTCCAGCGTGCTGACGCTGCGGATCTTGCCGCCGCGGTGACGATTGAATACCCGGTCCGAGCGCCCCAGCAGGCGCGCCGTGGGCAAGGCATTGATGCGCTCTGCCAGGCGCCCGCCGAAGTCGGCGTCCATCTCCAGGGTGATCTCCCAGGTCGTCTTGTCCTGGCCGCGCCGCAACGCGGCCAGGTGCTCGACCACCAGGCCCTCTTCGCCGATCACGGTCAGGATGCTCGCCAGGCTGCCCGGCTGGCGCTCGGACTCCACCAACAGGATCTCGGGTATCTTCATGCGCAGCATTATGGCCGCAAAGCTGCACGCAGCGCATGCGCGCAGGTCACGCCTGCCGTCCGGCCCACGCCTGCGGCCCGCGGCCCGCGGCCCGCGGCCTGTGGCAAAGGATCGGCTAGAATGTTCGCTTTGCCGGGCCAGCCCCGGCGCATCCCGCCAGGAGATTTCCGCGTGAGTGCCCTAGACCCCCTCGACTTTTACGACGTCCGCAGCCAGCTGAGCGAAGAGGAGCAGATGGTGCAGGACACGGCTGCGCGCTTCACCGACGAAAAGGTGCTGCCGGTGATCCGCGAATGTTTCGAGGAACACCGCTTTCCGGCGGAGCTGGTGCCGGAAATCGCTGCGCTGGGACTGCTGGGCTCGTCGCTCGAAGGTTACGGCTGCGCCGGACTCAACGGCGTGTCCTACGGGCTGATCTGCCAGGAGCTGGAGCGCGGCGACTCCGGCATACGCAGCTTCGTCTCGGTGCAGTCCAGCCTCGTGATGTGGCCGATCCACACCTATGGCAGCGAAGAGCAGAAAAAGCGCTGGCTGCCGGCGCTGGCCAGCGGCGAGGCGATCGGCTGTTTCGGCCTGACGGAGCCGCACGGCGGTTCCGACCCCGGCAACATGAACACGCACGCGCGGCGCGACGGCGACGACTGGATCATCAACGGCGCCAAGATGTGGATCACCAACGGCAGCATCGCCGACGTGGCCGTGGTCTGGGCGGAGACCGACGAAGGGCTGCGCGGCTTCCTGGTGGAAAAGGAGATGCAGGGCTTCGAGGCGACCGAGATCGGCCACAAGTTCTCGCTGCGCGCATCCGTGACCTCCTCGCTGTTCTTCGACGACGTGCGGGTGCCGGCGGAAAACATGCTGCCCGGCGTCGTCGGACTCAAGGGCCCGCTGGGCTGCCTGACCCAGGCGCGCTACGGCATCACCTGGGGCACCATCGGCGCGGCGCAGGCCTGCCTCCGGGAATCGCTGGACTATGCCAATGAGCGCCAGCTGTTCAACCGCCCGGTGTCGCACACCCAGACGATCCAGCGCCGCCTGGCCGACATGGCGCGACGCATCACGGCCGCCCAGCTGTTGTCGCTGCAGCTCGGACGGCTCAAGGACGCCGGCCGGATGCGGCCGCAGCAGGTCTCGCTCGCCAAGTGGAACAATGCGCGCATGGCGCTGGACATCGCGCGGGATGCGCGCGACATCCTCGGCGGCGCCGGCATCAGCGCCGAGTATTGCCCGATCCGCCACATGCTCAATCTCGAGAGCGTGATCACCTACGAGGGCACCGAGACCATCCACGAGCTCGTGGTCGGGCGGGAGCTGACGGGTGTCAACGCCTTCTGAGGCGGGACTCGCCAAGCGGGCGGCGCGCGGTATCAACCGCGCCGCCGTCATCGACGCCAATTTCATCGAGTGCGTGCGCTGCCTGCAGGCCGCGCAGCGCCCCCGGCCGGAAGCGCATGAGCCGCTGGTGGCCGGCAGCCGGATGCGCGCGGGCGAGTTCCTGGAAATGTTCCGTCACCAGGTGCTTTCCCGTCACCTGGACCTGCAGGCGCGCGAGATGCGCGCGCGCAACGAGGGCTTCTACACCATCGGCAGCTCCGGCCACGAGGCCAACGCGGCGCTCGGCCAGCTGAGCCGACCCACCGACCCCGCTTTTCTGCACTATCGCTCCGGGGCTTTCGTGATGGCGCGCCTCGCCCGGAACACCGCCCCGGCCCCGGGGCAGGACCCTGTCTACCAGGCCTGCCTGTCGCTGGCGGCCAGCACGGAAGATCCCGTGTCCGGCGGTCGCCACAAGGTCTGGGGCAGTGACCGGAACCACTGGATCCTGCCGCAAACCTCCACTATCGCGAGTCACCTGCCCAAGGCCCTGGGCGCCGCGCTGGGCCTGGAGCAGGCGAAACGCATCGGCTGCGCGCCGCCGGTGCCGGCGGACAGCATCGTGATCTGCAGCTTCGGCGACGCCTCCACCAACCACGCCACGGCGCTGGCCGGCTTCAACGGCGCGCAATGGGCCAGCTACCAGCGTCTGCCGGTGCCCCTGCTGTTCGTCTGCGAGGACAACGGCATCGGCATCTCGGTGCGCACGCCGCCGGGCTGGGTGGAGGCCAGCTTTTCCCGCCGCGAGGGCCTGGATTACTTCACCGCCGACGGCACCTCGCCGGGCGAGAGCTTCGAGGCCGGCGCGCAGGCCATCGAGCACTGCCGGCGCAGGCGCCGGCCCACCTTCCTGCACCTCAGGATGCCGCGCCTGCTCGGCCATGCCGGCACCGACTGGGAAGGTGATTACATGGAGCTGGCCGACATCGAGGCCAACGAAGCCCGCGACCCGCTGCTGGCCAGCGCACGGCTCGCGGCGAGCAGCGGCTGTCTCGCTCCGGCGGAAATCCTGGACCTGTACGAGAGCGCCCGCACCCGGGTGGCCGACGCGGCCCGACGCGCCGCGCAGCGGCCGCAACTTCAGGCGGCCGCGCAAGTGATGGCCCCGCTCGCGCCCCTGGATGCCGGCAAGGTGCATGCCGAGGCCGTGCGGCCGGCGGACGCCGAGACCCGGCTGGCGGTATTCGGCGGAGCGGCCAAGCTGCCGGAAACGGCGCCGCCGCGGCACCTGTCGCTGCAGATCAACCGGGCGCTGCACGACCTGATGGCCAAGTACCCGGAAATGACCCTGTTCGGCGAGGACGTGGCGCGCAAGGGCGGGGTATACACCGTCACCGCGGGCCTGGCCGCAGCCTTCCGGGGCAGCCGGGTGTTCAACACGCTGCTGGACGAGACCACCATCCTCGGCATGGCGCAGGGTGCGGGCTACATGGGCCTGCTGCCCTTCCCTGAGATCCAGTACCTGGCCTACTTCCACAACGCCTGCGACCAGGTGCGCGGCGAAGCCTGCTCGCTGCAGTTTTTCTCGAACGGCCAGTGGGCCAACCCCATGGTCATCCGTATCGCCGGCCTGGCCTACCAGAAAGGCTTCGGCGGCCATTTCCACAACGACAACTCCTTCACCGCGCTGCGGGACATCCCCGGGCTGATCGTCGCCTGTCCCTCGCGCGGCGACGACGCGGCGGGGATGCTGCGCACCGCTGCGGCGCTGGCCAGGGTCGACGGCCGCGTGGTGGTCTTCCTCGAGCCCATCGCGCTCTACATGACCAAGGACCTGCACGAGGAGAAGGACGGCGGCTGGGTGTTTCCCTATCCGCCGCCGGACGAGTGCGTTCCCTTCGGCGCGCCCCGGGCCTACGGGCCGGAACGCCCGGACGCGCTGGTCATCACCTACGGCAACGGCACCCGGATGGCGCTGCGGGTCGCCCGCCGGCTGGAACAGGCGACGGGCGCGCGTATCCGCGTGCTCGACCTGCGCTGGCTGCAGCCGCTGAACGGAGCCGCCATCGTCGCGGAGGCGGACGCAGCCGGCCGGGTGCTGGTGCTGGACGAGGGCCGGCGCAGCGGCGGCATCGCGGAGCAACTGTTCACGCTGCTGGACGAGCAGGCCCGGCCCGGCCTCGAAAAGCGGCGGGTGACGGGCGAGGACAGCTATATTCCGCTGGGGCCGGCAGCCGATACGGTGCTGGTTTCGGAGACCGGCGTCGAGGCGGCCATGCACGCGCTGCTCGACGACGACATGGCGCGGCGGCCGCCCTAGCGGGTCGCGTTCGCAGCTTGCGCCCGCGGCGGCGGAAGTGCAGTAAACTCGACGGACAGGCAAGGGAACAACGCTGAGAACGGCACTATGGATGAAGCCGACAAAGATGTCCGCCCCAGGCTCTCGGGCATCGCCCAGGTCTCGATGCGAGCCCTGGACCTGGAGCGGGCCATCGACTTTTATCGCGACGTGCTGGGGCTCGAACTGCTGTCACAGCACGACAACATGGCTTTCATGCTGGCAGGTTCCATTCGCATCATGCTGACGGTCCCGGAAGCGCCGGAGTTCGATCATCCGGGCTCGATCCTCTATTTCGACACGCAGGACATCGAGGCCGATTGCCGCAAGCTGGCCGCGCTGGGCGCCCGGATCCGCCGTCCGCCCTTCGTGGCGCACAGCGAAGGCAGCCACGCCTTCTGGCTGGCCTTTTTCTGCGACAGCGAGGGCAACACGCTCGGCCTGAGCCAGTGGCAGCGTGACCGCGGCTGAGACGCCTGCGCCCTCGTGAAGCAGCACATTGCCATCGTCGAGGACGAGCCGGCGATTCGCGAGAACTACGCGGACGCCTTCCGGCGCAGCGGCTACAAGGTGAGCGCCTTCTCCGCTCGCCGGGAAGCGCTGGACGCCTTCGACGCGCGGCTGCCGGACCTGGTCGTGATCGACGTCAGCCTGGGCGACGAACCCGAGGGCGGCTTCGAACTGTGCCGCGAACTGCGCACCCGCGCGCCGCGGCTGCCGCTGATCTTCCTCACCGCGCGCGACAGCGATTTCGACGCCGTGTCGGGTTTGCGACTGGGCGCGGATGACTACCTGACCAAGGACATCAGCCTGCCTCACCTGCTGGCGCGGATCGCCGCGCTGTTTCGCCGCACGCGCGCGCTGAGCGATCCCGCCGGCCCCGACAGCATCCTGCAGCGGGGCAAGCTGCGCCTGGACACCGACCGCCTCGAGGCGGACTGGGCGGGCGCGGACCCGGGGCTGACGCTGACCGAGTTCTGGATCGTGCATGCGCTCGCGCGGCATCCCGGCCACGTCAAGAACCGGCAACAACTCATGGACGCCGCGCGCGTCGTGCTGGACGACGCCACGGTGACCTCCCACGTGAAGCGCATACGCCGCAAGTTCGAGGCGCTGGACGCCGCCTTCGAATCCATCCAGACGGTCTACGGGCTCGGCTATCGCTGGCGGGACGGCGCGGATTCATGAGGCTTGCCGGCCAGCTGCTGGCCGTCAGCGTCGTGACCCTGCTGTTGCCCTGGGCGGGCTGCCAGTACGCCCGCGAGATCGAAACGGCCCTGCGCGACGGCGAGGAACGCGCGCTGGTCTCGACCGCGCGCCTGCTCAGCGCGGCCCTGGCGCCGGTCGTCGCAGCACGCGACGCCGACCCGGCGCGCTGGAGCGAAGCGGGACTCGACGAGCTGGACCTCTACGCGCATGCCCTGCGCGCGGCGCCGACGCTGGACGGCTTCGTGGAGGACTGGGGCGCGGCCGCCGCCCGTACCGAACGCCTGGACGGCATGCAGCTGCTGGTCGGGCGGCGCGGCGTCTTCCTTTACCTGTTCGTCGCGGTCCCCGGGGAGCCGTCGCCCGGCGCACTGCGGGTGCACGGGCGCCGTGCCGTGCTGACTTTTGCGCTGGAGGCGCCCGGGGCGGTGACGCCGGCGGTGCGCGGCGCGCCACACGATCCGCGTCCGCGCGGTCACTGGCAACCCACCAGCCGTGGCTGGCAGCTGGAGGCGCGGATACCGGCGGCGTTGCTGGAAGGGCGCCTCGGGCTACGCCTGTTGGACGAGAACGGCGCGCGGCTGGGCAGCACTTTTCGCGCTGCGCCCGGCTGGATCACGGGACCGGAGCCGGCGGCGCAGGCTGCGCTGGCCGCGCTGGCACTGCCGCAACAACGGGTCTACCTGGCCGATCGCGCCGGTTTCATCCTGGCGGCCACCCAGGGACGCGGCCGGGCCGGCGACCCGGGCGCGCAGAGCTGGCTGGACCGTCTCTATCGCCGCATGCTCGGGCGCCGGCTGGAAGCCGATCCGCAGCCCTCGGCGCGTCCGGGCCAGCTGAGCGGGCGGCACGTGGAGCTTGCGGCCCTGGGCGTCAGCGAAGCGCGCCGTTATGCGCTCGACGACGGCGGCCTGATCGCCGCGGCCGCGCCGGTGGGCGCCGGCGCCGCGCCGTCCGTGCTGGTGGTAGTGGAGCGCGACACCGCCGAAATCCTCAGCCTGACGCGCGCGCCCACCCGGCGGCTGTTGTCCGCCAGCCTGCTGGCGAGCCTGGCGGCAATCATCGCGTTGCTGGGTTACGCGACACTGCTGTCGGTGCGAATCCGTCGCTTGCGCGACGCCGCGGCGACCGCCGTGGGCCGGCGCGGCGAAGTGATCGGCCGGCTGCCGGGCGCCGGCGCGCGCGACGAACTGGGCGACCTGGCGCGGAATTTCGACCGGCTCCTTGGCCGTGTGCGCGAGCACAATCTTTATCTGCAGAGCCTGGGCAGCCGGCTCGCCCACGAGTTGCGGACGCCCCTGGCGGTGGTGCGCAGCTCGATCGACAACCTGGAGGCCGAGGGCGGCGGCGGTCCCTGGCTGGGACGCGCGCGCGAAGGCGTCGATCGCATGAGCGGGCTGGTCAACGCGCTGTCGGCCGCCCGGCAGATGGAGCGCGCGATCGCCGCGTCGGAGAAGCAGCGTTTCGACCTGGCCGCCCAGGTGTCGGAAATGACCGAGTCCTACCGAGTGCTTCATCCGGGGCGGCGCTTCGAGCTCGAGCGGCCCGCCACGGCCTGCATGCTGGAGGGCGCTCCGGACCTCGTGGCGCAGGCGCTGGACAAGCTGGTGGAGAACGCGGTGGATTTCGCGCCGCCGGGTGAAGTGATCCGCATCATGCTGCGAGACGATGGCGATGCCTGGTGGCTGGCGGTCGCCAATGCCGGCAGCCGGCTGCCGCCCGGGCCCCCGGAACGGCTGTTCGATTCGCTGGTGTCGGAGCGGGCCGGCGACCAGGGCCCACATCTCGGGCTGGGGCTCTTCATCGTCCGGCTGGTGGCGGAGTACCACGGCGGCAGCGCCACCGCCGGCCCCCTGCCGGGCGGCGAGGGCGTGCTCTTCGCGCTGGAATTACCCAGGCCCCGCAGCGAAGCGAGGGAATGAGGCCGAAGCGCGTTCTCCACGGATGCGCGCGCGGGCCGCTGCGACTATAGTCGGGGCAGGCAAGCAGTCAGCGAGCGGAGTGACCCATGAATCGCGCGTTTCTCTACCTGTGCGGCGTTCTTTACCTGGGTTACGGGCTCTGGGTGCTGCTCTCGCCAGCCACCAGTCTCGCCTACCTGGGCGTGGACGAATCGCTGGTCAATGCCATGTCGGATCTGCACGGCAGTCACGGCGGCCTGAACGTGGCCGTGGGGCTGTTCCTGCTGTGGTCGGCGGGGACCCGGGACTGGTTCTACTACGGCCTGTGGCTGGTGTTCCTGCTGAACGTCGGCTTCTTCGGCGGTCGCGTGGTCGCGCTGATCTCGGACGGCATGCCGTCCGGCATCGTGCCGCTGGTGATGCTGATGGAGCTGGCGCTGTTCGTGATCGCCTTCCTGCTGGCCAGGCGCGCCGCGCCGGCCTGAGCGGGAAGAGCCCGTCCATGGCGTTTCACCGGCCTTTGCGGGGACGGCCGTGAGCGCGGCCGCTTTCAAGGACCATTTCTCGGTCGCGGCACACGAGTACGACCGCTACAGGCCCGCTTACCCGCCCGCGCTGGTCGATTTTCTGGCCGGCGTCGCGCCGGCGCGCGCGGCGGCATGGGATTGCGCCACCGGCACCGGCCAGGCCGCGGTGGCGCTGGCGAGGCGCTTCCGGCGGGTCATCGCCACCGATGCGAGCGCCGCGCAGGTGGAGCACGCGGTGCCGCACCCGCGCGTGGAATACCGGGTGGCGCGCGCCGAGGATTCCGGCCTGCCGCCGCAAAGCGTCGAGCTGGTCACCGTCGCGCAGGCGCTGCACTGGCTGGAGCTGGACGCTTTTTACGCAGAAGTCCGGCGGGTGGCGCGCCCCGGCGGCGTGTTCGCCGCCTGGACCTACAGCCTGGCGGACGCGGACCCTGTCATCGATCCGCTGGTGGCCGCTTTCTACGAGCAGATGAGTCCGTGGTGGCCGCCGGAGCGGAGCCACGTGGAGGACGGTTACCGCCACCTGGCCTTCCCCTTCGAGCCGCTCGAGGCGCCCGCTTTCGAGGTGCGCGCCGACTGGCCGCTGGAGCGGCTGCTCGGTTATTTCAGCACCTGGTCGGCCGTCAACCGCTGCCGGCGCGAGACCGGCCGCGACCCCGTCGAGGGGATGCGCGAGCGGCTCGCCAATGCGTGGGGCGATCCGGGCGCGGCCCGGCCGGTGCGCTGGCCCCTGCACCTGCGGGTGGGGCGCGTGGCATGAGCGAGGGCATGCTGCTGACGCCCGACTCGGCGCTCCCCGAAGTCCAGCGCGCGCACGCACCCTGGCGGCTCACCGGCGACGGCTGGATCCTGCTGCTGCAAATGCCGCCGGAAATGCGCGGCGATTCGCGCCACATTCCGCCGGCGCTGCGCGACTGCCCGCTCGGCGGCCCGTCGATCGTGATGTTCGTGGATTACGGCGACTCTCCGGCCGGGCCCTACCGCGAACTGCTGTACATTCCCGGCCGCTTCACGCTGCCCGACGGCCGGCGCGCCTGGTCGGTGACCCGCATCTACGTCAGCACCTGGGACAGCGTGGTCAACGGCCGGTTGAATTGGGGCATTCCCAAGGACCGCGCGGACTTCAGCCGCGGCAGCAGCGACGACGAGCAAGGCGAACGCATCCGCGTGGAGACGGACGGGCGGCTGGTGGCGGAGTTCGCCCTGCGCGGCCGCGGGCCGGCGCTGCCGGTCAGCAGCGGCCTGCTGCCCGCCGCGCTCGGCAGGATCGTGCAGTACCACGCCGGACGACGTTTCGAGTTCACGCCGGGCGCGTCCGGTCGCGCCGGACTGGCCGATGCGACTTCGCTGGCGAGCGACGCTGAACTGTTTCCGGACCTGGCCGTGGCGCGCGTGCGGCTGGCGCTGCGTGTGCCGCGCTTCACCCTGCGCTTCCCGGTCGCCGAGGTGGCGGAGCACCCGCTAACCGGGGAGCACCGCTAGCCGCAGCCGGCCTGGCGCTGCTCGCGCGCTCAGACTCCCAGGTAAGCGAGGATGCCTTTCGCCGCCTCGCGCCCCTCGAATACGGCCGTCACGACCAGGTCGGAGCCGCGCACGTTGTCGCCACCGGCGAAGATCCGGGGATGGGTGGTCTGGTAGGGATAGCGACCGGCCGAATCCACCCGCAGCCGCCCGTCGGGTCGCGTGTGGACGCCGGCGTCCGTCAGCCAGGCGGGCGGATCGGGGCGGAAACCGAAAGCGATCACGACAGCGTCGGCCGGCAGCACCTCCTCGGTGCCGGGAATCGGCTCGGGACGCCGCCGACCGCCGGGGCCGACGTCGCCGAGGCGCGTGCGCACCAGCTTGACGCCCTCCGCGGCACTCGCGCCGACGATCTCTACGGGCTGGCGGTTGAACAGGAACTCCACGCCTTCCTCGCGGCTGTTGGTGACCTCGCGGCGCGAGCCCGGCATGTTCTTCTCGTCGCGCCGGTAAGCGCAGGTGACGCTGGTGGCGCCCTGGCGTATGGCCGTGCGGTTGCAGTCCATGCCGGTATCGCCGCCGCCGAGCACCACCACCCGCTTGCCGGACATGGACAGGATGCGCTCGCCCTCCTTGAGCAGGCCCAGTTCGCGGCGCGCGTTCGCCACCAGGTAAGGCAGCGCTTCGTAGACGCCCGGCAGATCCTCGCCCGGCAGGCCGCCCTTCACGTAGCGATAGGTGCCGGTGCCGGCGAACACCGCGTCGTAGTCCGCCAGCAGCTGGTCCAGCGTGACATCGCGACCGATCTCGCAGTTCAGCACGAACTCCACGCCCATGCCTTCCAGCAGCATGCGGCGTGTCTCCACGATCTCCTTGTCCAGCTTGAAGGGCGGAATGCCGAAAGTCAGCAGGCCGCCGATGCGCGGGTAGCGGTCGTAGACCACGGGGCGCACGCCGTGACGCGCCAGCACGTCCGCCGCCGCCAGCCCGGCCGGGCCGGCGCCGATGATGGCCACCTCGCGACCCGTGGGCCGCACGGCCGACAGGTCGGGGCGCCAGCCCTGGCGCACGGCCTCGTCGGTGATGTACTTCTCTATGTTGCCGATGGCGACCGCGCCGAAGCCGTCGTTCAGCGTGCAGGCGCCTTCGCACAGGCGGTCCTGCGGGCAGACGCGGCCGCAGATCTCGGGCAGCGAGTTCGTCTGGTGGGAGAGCTCCGCGGCCTCGAACAGGTTCCCCTCGTCGATGAGCTTGAGCCAGTTGGGGATGTAGTTGTGCACCGGGCACTTCCACTCGCAATAAGGATTGCCGCAGTCCAGGCAGCGTCCCGCCTGCTGGTGCGCATGCTCGGCGTCGTACTGCCCGTAGATCTCGCGATAGTCGAGCACCCGCTCGCGCGGCGGCACTTTAAGCGGGTCCTCGCGCGGGATTTCCAGGAAACGCAGCGGTTTTTCCACGCTCATGCTTGCACCTCAGGCCGCGCGTCGCAGCGAATCGATGAGGCTCGCGAGATCGGCGGCCTTGGGCTTCACCAGCCAGAACTTCGGCAGGTAGGAACGAAAATCGTCGAGGATCTCCCGGCCCCAGCGACTGCCGGTCTCACGCGCGTGCTCCTCGAGCAGGCCGCGCAAGTGGTGCAGGTGGGCCTCCATGGTCTCGGGCGTGACGCGGTGGATGTCGATGAGCTCGTGGTTGTAGCGATCCACGAAGTCCCGGTCCAGGTCGAGCACGTAGGCGAAGCCGCCGGTCAGGCCGGCGCCGAAGTTGACGCCTGTGCGGCCCAGCACCACGGCCACCCCGCCGGTCATGTATTCGCAGCCGTGGTCGCCGCAGCCTTCAACAACGGCCACCGCGCCCGAGTTGCGCACGGCAAAACGCTCGCCGGCCGTGCCGGCGGCGAACAGCATCCCGCCGGTAGCGCCGTACAGGCAGGTGTTGCCCAGGATCGGCGCGTGCCGCGCCTCGAAGCGGCTCCCGGGCGGCGGATAGACCACCAGCCGGCCGCCGGCCATGCCCTTGCCCACATAGTCGTTGGCGTCGCCTTCCAGGTAGAGGTGCAGGCCGTCGACGTTCCAGACGCCGAAGCTCTGGCCGGCCGAGCCCTTCATGCGGATCACCACCGGGTCGGCGGCCAGGCCGAGGTTCCCGTAGCGGCGCGCGATCTCGCCCGACAGGCGGGCGCCGATCGAGCGATGGTAGTTCTTCACCTCGTAGAAGAAGGTGCCGCCGCGGCGCTCCTCGATGGACTGCAGGCAATCGCTCACCATGCGCTCGTTCAGCAGCCCCTCGTCGAAGGGCGGATTGCGCGCCTCGGTGCAGAAGCGCGCCTCTGCCGCGGACAGCCCGCCGGGACGGAGCAGCGGCTTGAGGTCCAGCCGCCGCTGCCGCGGCGTCTCGCCGGGCAGGGCCTCGGCCAGGTCGACGCGGCCGATGAGCTCCTCGATGCTGCGCGCGCCCAGCGCGGCGAGCAGCTCGCGCGTCTCGCGGGCGACAAAGCGGAAGTAGTTCATCACCATCTCGGGCAGCCCGATGAAATGCCGCTCGCGCAGCACCGCGTGCTGGGTCGCCACCCCGGTGGCGCAGTTGTTCAGGTGGCAGATGCGCAGGTACTTGCAGCCCAGCGCCACCATGGGCGCGGTGCCGAAGCCGAAACTCTCCGCGCCCAGCACGGCGGCCTTGATGACGTCGAGCCCGGTCTTGAGGCCGCCGTCCGTCTGCAGGCGCACACGGTGCCTGAGCTCGTTCTGCACCAGCACCTGGTGGGTCTCGGCCAGGCCCAGCTCCCAGGGCGAGCCGGCGTACTTGGTGGAGGTCAGCGGGCTGGCCCCGGTGCCGCCGTCGTAACCGGAAATGGTGATCAGGTCGGCGTAGGCCTTGGTCACGCCGGCGGCCACCGTGCCGACGCCTGCCTGCGCCACCAGCTTGACCGACACCAGCGCCGCGGGATTGACCTGTTTCAGGTCGAAGATGAGCTGCGCGAGGTCCTCGATGGAGTAGATGTCGTGATGCGGCGGCGGCGATATGAGGCCCACGCCCGGCAGTGCATAGCGCAGGTTGGCGATCATCTCGTTGACCTTGTGCCCCGGCAGCTGCCCGCCCTCGCCGGGCTTGGCGCCCTGCGCGATCTTGATCTGCAGCACCTCGGCGTTCACCAGGTAGGCCGCGGTCACGCCGAAACGCCCGGACGCCACCTGCTTGATCTTGGAGACCCTTTCGCTGTTGTAGCGCGACTTGTCCTCGCCGCCCTCGCCGGAATTCGAGCGACCGCCGAGGCGGTTCATGGCGATGGCCAGCGCCTCGTGCGCCTCCGGCGACAGCGCGCCCAGGCTCATTCCCGCGGAATCGAAGCGCCGGTAAAGCGCCTCCTCGGGCTCCACTTCCTCCAGCGGCACCGGCGGCCCCAGCGGCTTGATCTCCAGCAGGTCGCGAATGACCATCGCCGGCCGCTCGTTGACCAGCCGCGCATAGGCCTGGTAGGTGTCGTAATCGCCGCTCTGCACCGCCGCCTGCAGCGTGGCGATCACGTCGGGGTTGTAGGCGTGGTACTCGCCGCCGTGCACGAAACGCAGCAGGCCACCCTGCTCGACCCCGGAGCGCAGGTTCCAGGCGCGCTGCGCCAGCGCCATGGCGTCGGACTTGAGGTCCGTGAAATCTGCACCCTGGATGCGTGACACGCTGCCGGGGAAACAGCGCTCCACCACTTCGTCGTGCAGGCCCACGATCTCGAACAGGGCTGCGCCGCGATAGCTGGCGATAGTCGAGATGCCCATCTTGGACATGATCTTGAACAGGCCCTTGCGGATGCCGCGCCGGTACGAGCGGCCCAGTTGCCGGGCGCTCTCCAGCCCGCCGCGCAGCCGCCCCGCACGCGCCAGGTCGTGCAGGCACTCGTAGGCGAGGTAGGGATAGATCGCGGTCGCGCCATAGCCGAGCAGGCAGGCGAACTGGTGCGGGTCGCGCGCCGTGCCGGTCTCAACCAGCAGGTTGCAGTCGCAGCGCAGCCCGGCGCGCACCAGGTGGTGATGGACGGCGCCGGTGGCCAGCAGCGCGTGGATCGGCACCGCACCGGCCCGCAGCTGCCGGTCGCTCAGCACCACCAGCAGCTGGCCGGCGCGCACCGCCGCCTCGGCTTCCTGGCAGAGCGACTCCAGCCCGTCCTGCAGCGGCTCGGTCTCCGGCCGGTTGAGATCCAGCAGCGCATAGCCTTCGCTCTCTTCCTGTTCGGCGAGCAGCTGGCGGAACTTGCGCTGCGAAAGCACCGGCGAATTGATCACGATGCGCTGCGCGTATTCGGGCCGCGGCTCGAACAGGTTCCGCTCGCGGCCGATCTGCGTCTCCAGCGACATCACGACGCGCTCGCGCAGCGAGTCGATGGGCGGGTTGGTCACCTGCGCGAACTGCTGGCGAAAATAGTCGTACAGCGAGCGGACGCGGCGCGACATGAAGGGCAGCGGCGTGTCGTCGCCCATCGAGCCCACCGCCTCGGCCTCGCTCTGGCACAAGGGCCGCAGCACCTCTTCGCGCTCCTCGCGGCTCACGCCGAACATTTTCTCGTAGCGGTTCAGCTCCTCGCGCTGCATCGGTTCGGCGAGCAGCTGGGGGTCGATCAGCGACGTCTCCAGGTAACGCACGCCCCGTCGCAGCCATTCCTTGAAAGGCGCGCGCGCCGCCAGGGTCTCGTCGATCTCGTGCCACTCCATCAGCTTGCCGGTGCCGGTGTCGGCGATGATCATTTCTCCCGGCCCCAGGCGGCCCTTGGAAACCACCTGCTCGGGGCGGTAATCCCACACGCCGATCTCTGATGCGATCGTCAGGTGGTCGTCGTCGGTGACTACCCAGCGCGCCGGCCGCAGGCCGTTCCGGTCCAGTATGCAGCCCGCGTTGCGGCCGTCGGTCATCACGATGCCGGCCGGGCCGTCCCACGGCTCCAGGTGCATCGCGTAATACTCGTAAAAGGCGCGGATGTCGGTGTCGATGGCGTCCACGGTCTGCCAGGCGGGCGGAATGAGCAGGCGCACCGCCTGCATCATGTCCATGCCGCCGGCCACCAGCACCTCGAGCATGTTGTCGAGGCTGGACGAGTCGGAGCCCTCCAGGGACACCAGCGGCGAGAGATCCTGCAGCTCGGGCAGCGGCTGCGAGCGGAACTTGGGCGCCCGCGCGATGGCCCAGTTGCGGTTGCCCTGGATGGTGTTGATCTCGCCGTTATGCGCCAGGTAGCGGAACGGCTGCGCGAGACGCCACTGCGGCAGCGTGTTGGTCGAGAAGCGCTGGTGGAAGACGCAGATCCTGGCTTCCAGGCGGGGATCGGCGAGATCGGGATAGAAGCGCGGCAGCTGGTCCGGCATCACCATCCCCTTGTAGGAGAGGGTGTCGGGCGACAGGCTCGCCACATAGAACACGGGGTCGACCGCCTGCAGCTTCTGCTCGGCGCGCCGGCGCACCACGAACAGCCGGCGCCTGAAGCTGTCGTTGGACATCTGCTCGGGCGCCGTGATGAACAGCTGCTCGATCAGCGGCAGGGTCCGCCTTGCCTGGTCCCCGCAGGCCTCGGGATCGACGGGTATGCGACGCCAGCCGTCCAGTCGCAGGCCCTCGGCGACGATGCAGGCCTCGACGACCCCGCGGGCTTCGGCCGCGCGAGCCGGGTCCGTGTCCAGGAACACCATGCCGGCTGCGAAATGGGGGCCGGGCGACAGGCCGGCCTCCGCCGCCACCGCGCGCAGGAACGGCTCGGGGGTGGACAGCAGAATGCCGCAGCCGTCGCCGGTCTTGCCGTCCGCCGCCACCGCGCCCCTGTGCGTCAGGCGCCCGAGCGCCGACATGGCGGTCTGCACCAGCCAGTGGCTCTCGCGGCCGGCAAGGCTCGCGATCAGCCCGAAGCCGCAGCTGTCGCGCTCGAACGACGGACGATAAAGGCCCTGCTCCAAAGACACGGTCAAGTCTCCCTCCGGCCCTCGGCCGACCCTTCAAGGGCTGCCCTGGAAATCCACACCCCGGCCCTGAAAAGAGCCGGCACTTGTTAAGTTTTTGTTTTTATTATCTCTATCTTGCAGCGCCGGTATTTTTGAGGCAGTGCAACAGAGAATATAAAACAGACCGCGTCGCCGAGGTCAAATGCCATCGCGCAAATCCCGGCCCCATTCCGCCCGGGTGATGCGCCACTGGCCGCGCTCGCGGCGCAGTGACAACTCGAGTGGAAAGGCATCGGCGGAAAATCCGCCGCGGCCGGCGCCGGCGCCGAGCACGTCGAGCCGGACCCGCGCGAGTTCCGGGGACAAGACCCGCACTTCACGCAGCGTAACGATGATCTCGAGGCGGGGATAGCGCATCAGCAATCCCCGAATCATCAGCAGCAGCCGCGGCCGGTCGCGCCCGGCACGGTCAGCGTAATCCCGCGACACCCGCGCGGCCAGCAATTCGTACTCGCCAGCCTCCGCGGCGGCTTCGGCCGCCTCGATCGCCGCGCGGATTTCGACCTCCGGGTCCGACGGCGGCTCGCTGCAAGCTGCCAGCGCCAGGACCAGGCCGATGGCCGGCGCCACCGTCAGCGCTGCCCTCAGCGCCGAGGCCAACGCGCCTGCCAGCCTCGCTCCCGCCCTTTGGCCGGCGACCGGCGCCGGCGCCGCAAGCGGGCTACGTGCCAGGACCCGTCCAGGCCGGCCGTGGCCGGTCTCACTGCCCGTTCTCATCCTGTGCGCCTCCCCCCGGCTGCCCCGCGTCGGCTTCCAGCGTAAACTGGCGCGGCAAGGCCGCAAAGCGGAATCTTGCGCGTGACCCACAGCAAGTCGGAAGATCGATCCCATGCATGACCGGCGCATCGCAGACGACATCCTGGATTACTGGTTCGGCGACACGGTCGGCGACCCTGCCAGGGCCGCCGCTCGCATGGGCTTCTGGTTCGGCCGGGACCCGCAGCGCGACGCCGAGATGCGCGCGCGCTGGGACGAACTGGTGACCGCCGCCTCCGCCGGCAAGCTGGACTTCTGGACCGAGCGGCCGCGCGGCCGGCTCGCAGTGCTGATCCTGCTCGACCAGATGCGCCGGAACATCTATCGCGGCACCGCGGACGCCTTCGGCTGCGACGGGCGCGCCCGTTACCTCATGCGCGATGGCGTCAGCCGCATGATGGATCTGGCGCTGACGCCCATGGAGCGGCTGTTTTTCTACATGCCGTTGCAGCACGCCGAATCCCTGGACGACCAGGAGCTGGCGGTCGACCGCTTCCTGCAGCTGGAACGCGAAGTCGCCTCGGAGCACCGCGAGATCTTCGCCGGCTTTCGCAAGTACGCCCAGAAGCATCGCGACATCATTGCGCGCTTCGGCCGCTTCCCGCATCGCAACGCCATCCTCGGGCGGCTGAACACGCCCGAAGAGACCGCCTGGCTGGCGGGCGGCGGCGACACTTTCGGCCAGTCAGCGCCGGCGAATGCCGGGACCGCAGAGACCGGGGAAGACCGCCTCCCGCGCTGAGCGGCGCCGATCGCCGACTCAGGGCAGGACCGGGGCCGCCTGCTGCGAGGCCGCCACACGACGATTCGACAGGCGCATGAAGCGCGTGTTCAGCAGCAGCGCGGTCACCGTCAGCCCGGTGATCAACGCCACCCACACCGCCACCGGTCCGAGGCGGGCATGGACCCCGGCGTACCATGCCATCGGGAACGCCAGCAGCCAGTAACTGCCGACATTCATCAGCATCGGTACGCGCGTGTCCTTGAAGCCGCGCAATGCGCCGGCGGCGCCCACCTGCAGCCCGTCCGAGACCTGGAAGGCCATCGCCATGGTGAGCAGGGCGGTGGCGAGCGGCAGCAGCTCGGGATCGCTGGTGTAGAAAGCGGCGATGCGGTCGCGGAACAGGAACAGCACGCAGGCCGAGGCCAGCATGAACAGCCCGCACAGCGCGATGCCGCTCCAGCCGGCCTGCCGCGCGCGCACCGGTTCTCCGCGGCCCAGCGCCTGGCCGACGCGAATCGTGGTGGCCGAATGGAAAGCCAGCGGGATCATGAACATGGTGGAGGCGTAGTTGATCGCCACCTGGTGCGCGGCCACCTGCGTGGCGCCCAGCGTGCCCATGATCAGCGCAACCGCGGCGAACAGCCCGGCCTCGGCTTCCACGCTCGCCGCGATCGGAAAGCCCAGGCCGAGGATTTCGCGCTGCGCCGGCCAGCTCGGCCAGTCGAAGCGCTTCCACAGGGCGAACACCTTGTAGTGGCTCGAGCGCAGCACCTGCACCAGCAGGGTGACGAACATCGACCACAGCGCGATGGCGCTCGCCACGCCGCAACCGACCGCGCCCAGCTGAGGGAAGCCGAGGTTGCCGTACATCAGCAGCCAGTTGCCGCACACGTTCACCACCAGGCCGACTGCCGCGGCGTACATGATGGGGCGCGTCCAGCCTACGCCCTCGCTCATGAAGCGCAGGGCGAGAAAGGCGAACACGCCGGGCAGGCCGAAGGAAATGGCGAACAGGTAGCCCTCCGTCAGCGGCAGGACCTCCGGTGCGATGCCGATGGCGCCCAGCACCGTGCCGGCGCCCAGCAACAGCAGGAAAGCGCCGACCGCAAGCGCCTGGCTCAGCCACAGGGCCTGGCGCAGGGCGGCCCCCGCCTCTTCCCAGCGGCCGCCGCCGTAGGCGTGGGCCACCACCGGGCTGACCGCCATCAGCACGCCCAGTCCGAACAGGAACACCACCATCCAGGCCGAGCCGCCCACCGCCACGGCGGCGAGGTCGCGCGTGCCCAGGCGGCCCGCCATCACCGTGTCGGCAAAATTCATTCCGGCGAGCGCGAGATTGTTCGCGACCAGCGGCCCGGCCAGCCGCAGGATGCCGACTGCCTCCGCGTGCCGGGGCGCTCCAGTGTTCTGCTGCGTGGACACGACCGGTCACCGCTGAAAAGGGGCGAGCATTCTACGCCCTCGGCCGCGGCACGGCCGTTTCCGGCTAGAAGCGGTAAGCCACCCCGAGGCTCAGGACAGGAAAATACTTCGCGTCTTTCAGCTCCTCGCGCAGCTCGGCCTCTTCCTGGGCGACGTCCTGCTCGAACTGCGCCTGGAGGACGGGATCGTTGACGGTGCCTTCCAGCCGCACGGACGGCGTGCCGGTGAACATCACGCCCAGGTCGAAGGCGAAGGACCAGCGGCCGCTGCGCACGGCGTTGCCGAAGCCCAGCCCCAGGTAGGGGGCAAAAGTGCTCCAGCCGACCTTGGCGTCCAGCACGGCGGTGTAGGTGTTGCCGCCCACCTCCACGTCGCCGTCGGCAAAACCGAGAAACTCGTTGCCCGTCTGCACGCCGCCGGCGGAGAGCCGGAAGCCGCCCTGGAAGGGATGCCAGTCGACGAACAGCGCGGCGTTCTGCAGCTCCAGGTCGCCGTCGTAATCGACGCCCGACTCTTCAAGCTCGGTCGAGTAGTCGAAAAAATAATAGCCGCCCCTCAGGTTCACCGACTGCGACAGCCCCCAGGTGCCCTCCAGGCCGAGGCCGGTGGTCCCGGCTTTGGCGCCCAGGGCGAAACCTTCTGCGCTGGCCTGGCCGCAGGCCAGCAATCCGATGGCGAGCGGTGCGAAAAAAAGGCGCCTGGCGATGTGTTTCATGATTCGTGTCTCCGCGAAAGATGCATGGCCCGGCCGGGGCCTCGTTCAAAGTTTGTCGGCTGGCGTCCGGATTTGATTAATCGGCTGGCCGGGCAGCCTCGCACTGCAGCTCGATCCGCATCCGTACCACGCTGCGCCGTGGCGCCCACGACAGGGCCACGGACGCGCCCGGCTGGATGGTCACCCGGCGGGAGCGCTGCCGCTCAGGCCCGTTGCGGAAAAGCGCCATGCAGCGCACCGCGAAGCTCTCGTGATTGACGGCGCGCACCACGGCGAGGTCGTTGGCCGACTGGCCGGTCGCCACCACGTCCAGCCCGGGCGCAGCCACTTCGAGTTCCACCGGGAAAGCCGCGGCGACCCCTGTCAGCAGCAGCAGCAAGACCCCCGCGGCGAACCGGCGCGCGCCCGAAAAACCCTTGGGCCCGCCCGCGGCGCCGCGCCCGGCGGCCTGATCAACGCGTAAGATAGTGCGCATAGGAACTGGAGGTCACCTGATGAGCAGATATGTCGGTAGCGCCGGATTCTCCCACGGCACGCCCGAAAAACTTGGGATTCTCGTCACGAATCTGGGCACCCCGGACGCGCCGGAAACCGGCGCGCTGCGCCGCTACCTGAAGGAGTTCCTCTGGGATCCGCGCGTGGTGGAAGCGCCACGCCCGCTGTGGTGGCTGATCCTCAACGGCGTCATCCTGCGCATTCGGCCCAGCCGCTCCGCCGAGGCTTATCGCTCGGTCTGGACCGAGCAGGGCTCGCCGCTGTTGAGCTGCGCGCGCGGCCAGGCCGATGGCATCCGGGAACGCCTGGCCGAACGCCTGCACGCGCCCTTCGAAGTCGCGCTGGGCATGCGCTACGGCAATCCCTCGATTCCCTCCGCGCTGGAACACATGCACGAACGCAACGTGCGCCGGCTGCTGGTGCTGCCGCTGTATCCGCAAAACTCCGCCAGCACCACCGGCTCCACCTTCGACGCCGTGGCCGCCACCCTGATGCGCTGGCGCTGGGTGCCGGAGATGCGCTTTGTGGCGCGCTATTACGACGAGTCGGGCTATATCGACGCGCTGGCGGCCAGCGTCCGCGAGCACTGGGCGGCGCACGGCAAGGGCGAGCACCTGCTGATGAGCTTCCACGGAGTGCCGCGCCGCTACCTGGACGCCGGCGACCCGTATCATTGCCAGTGCCTGAAGACCGCCCGCTTGCTGGCGGAACGGCTCGAGCTCGAGGAGGGACGCTGGTCCGCCTCTTTCCAGTCACGCTTCGGGCGCGAGGAGTGGCTCAAGCCCTATACCGACGCGCGGGTGCGCGCGCTGGCGGAAAGCGGGGTAAAGCGCCTCGATGTGATCTGCCCGGGCTTTTCCGCGGACTGCCTGGAGACCATCGAAGAGATCGGCGAGGAAAATGCGGGCTATTTCCGCGAGGCCGGCGGCGAGACGCTCAGCTACATCCCGTGCCTGAACGAGCGGGCCGACCACCTGGATTTCCTCTCCGAGCTGGTGATGCGCCACCTGCAAGGCTGGCCGGAA
>DATFKW010000009.1:0-10076 GCA_035268405.1 Gammaproteobacteria bacterium | reverse complement strand
CGCGTCTCCAGGGTCGCGTCGATGGCCGAGATGTCCGTGGAAATGCGCGCGCCGCCGCGGGTGATGGCCGGGTCCCGGGTGATGCGGCAGGTCGGGCCGCCGTCCTGTGCGCCCAGCAGTTCCTCGACGAGCCGCGCGTCCTCGGGGTGCAGTTGCAGCGTGATCGCGCGCTCGCCGACGGGCAGCGCCGCGATTCCCTCGCGGATCACGGCCATGATCTCGCCCGGGTCCGACTTGATCTCGCGCCGCACGAGGCGGCGAGCGATGGCCATCACCAGCTCGAGAATTTCTTCCTCCACCTGCGCGTCGAGGCGCTCGAGCGGCGCCGCCAGCCCGGCCAGCAGCGCATCGACCTGCGCGCCGCGGCGGCGGATCTCGCCCTGGGCGGCTTGCAGGCCGTCCGCATGGCCGGCAGCCCGGCCGGCCTTGCGCGCCTCCTCCTCGATGGCTTCCAGGCGCCCCGCGGTGAGCGGCCCGCTGGCCGAGCCTTCCTGGCCCACCGCCGGCAGGTTCCAGGGCCGGGCCTGCGCGCCGGAGATGACCCGGTCGCCGATCGAGGGCGCGGCCTGCGCGGCTGCCGCCGTCGTCGCGCCCGCGGGGCTGGCTTGCCGGCTGTCGTCAGACATATTCCTCTCCGCCGCGGCCGCCCAGCGCGATGTCGCCGTTCTCGCCCATCCGCCGCACGGTCGCCAGGATCTCCTTTTGCGCGGTCTCCACGTCGCTCACGCGCACCGGGCCCTTCGCCTCCAGGTCGTCGCGCAGCATCTCGGCGGCGCGCTTGGACATGTTCTTGAAGATTTTCTCGCGCACCGCGCTGTCCGCGCCCTTCAGGGCGATCACGAGCTTGTCGCCGGTGACCTCGCGCAGCACCGTCTGCATCGAGCGGTCGTCCATCTCGGCGAGGTTCTCGAAGGTGAACATCAGCTCCTGGATCTTGCCGCCCAGGTCGGCGTCCGACTTGCCGATCTGCTCGATGACGCGCAGCTCCATGTTCGAGTCGAGGAAGTTCATGATGTTGGCGGCGTTCTTCAGGCCGCCCATCACCGAGGACTTGTGCGTGTTGTTGACCGCAAACTGCTTCTCGAGGATCTGGTCGAGTTCCTCCAGCGCGTTCGGCTGCACCGTGTCCAGCGTGGCGATGCGCATCACGATCTCGGGCTGCACCCGTTCGGGCAGGAAAGAGAGCACTTCCGCGCCCTGGTCGGGGTCCAGGAAGGAAAGCACGATGGCGATGATCTGCGGGTGCTCGAGGCGGATCATGTCGGCCACCGAGCGCGCGTCCATCCACTTGAGCGCCTCCAGGCCCTTGGAACTGCGGCCCGTCAGGATGCGGTCGATGACGCCGCCGGCCTTGTCTTCGCCCAGCGCGCTGATCAGCACCTTGCGCACATACTCGTCGCTGCCCACGCCCAGCGCGGTCTGCTCGCTGACGGTGTCCACGAACTCCTTGAGCACGCCGTTCATGTCCTGGCGGGAGATGGTCTGCAGCGAGGCCATCGCCATGCCGATGCGCTGTACCTCCTTGGGGCCCATGTGCTTGAGCACGCCGGCGGCATTGTCCTCGCCGAGGCTCATCAGCAGCACGGCGGCGCGGTCCGTTCCGGTGAGCGACATGACTTTACTGGTTTCCATCGGAAGCCACCCATTGCTTGACGACCTGCGCGACCCGCTTGGGATCCTCGCGCACCATGTTCTGGGCCACCTTCAGCGCGTCGTCGCCGTCATCCGAAGGCTTCCTTGCCGAACCCTGGGCCGCGGGCAGTCCCGGCGGGCTGGCGTCGCCGACCTGCGGCACGGCGCCGCCGGCGGGCAATGCCGCCATCGGGCGTCGCGCCGGCTGGGCGGACAGGTTCTTCAGCAGCGGCCGCATCACCAGCGGCAGCACGATCAGCGCGAGCAGACCCAGCACAGCCTGCTTGGCCGCGTCGGCCACCCAGGGCTCCCGCCAGAGCGGCAGCGCCTCCAGCGGCGCCGGCGCCTCGGCCGCCATGAAGGAAGCGCTCACCACGTTCACGCTGTCGCCGCGCTCCGCGTCGAAGCCCACCGCCTCGCGCACCAGGGTGGAGATGCGACCGAGCTCTTCCTCCGAGAGCGGCGTCCGCTCGCCGGCGTCGCCACCGGCGGGACGGTGATCCACCACCACGGCCACGGATAGCCGGTCCAGGCTGGCGCCCGCCTCGCGCACGTGGCTGACCGTGCGGTCCATCTCGAAATTGCGCGTGGAGCGGCGGCTGGAGTTGCGCGCGGCGTCCGGCCCGTCGGCCTGTCCGCCGGCCTGTCCGCTGGCCTGGGCGTCCGTGCGGGGCGCGCCGCCCGGCATGACCTCGCCGCGCGCCGGCGGCTGGTTGCTGAGCGCGCCCGGCACGCCCATCGCGCCGCTCGCGGCGGTGTTCAGGTCCTCGGAGACCTGTTCACTGCGCAGCACGACGCTGTCCGGATCGAAGGATTCGCGGGTGCTCTCCACCTGGGTGAAATCGACCTTCGCGGCCACCTGGGCGCGAAAACCGTCTGCGCCGAGCATGGGCGTCAGCAACTCCGAAATGCGCTCCACGTAGCTTTCTTCCAGCCGCTCCACATAGTCCAGGTCGCGCCCGCTCAGGCCGGCATTCGCGCTGTCGCCCGGCGAGGTCAGCAGCCGGCCGCGCTGGTCGACGACGGTGACCTTGTCGGCCTCCAGCTGGGGAATGCTGGAGGCGACCAGGTGGACGATGCCCGCCGCCTGCGCCTCGTTCAGCACGCGGCCCGGATGCAGGTTGACCAGCACCGAGGCGGTGGGCGTGGCGCGGTCGCGCACGAACACGCTGGGGCGCGGCAACGCCAGGTGCACGCGGGCGCTCTCCACGCCCTGCAGGGTCATGATGGAGCGCGCCAGTTCGCCTTCCAGCGCATGGTGATAACGCGCGGTCTCGACCATGCGGCTGGTGCCGAAGCCGGCATCGCGGCCGAAGTTCTCCAGCCCGCTGGTGGAGGCGCGCGGCAGCCCCTCGGTGGCGAGCCTGATGCGCGCCTCGTGCAGGCGGCTGGCGGGCACCAGCAGCCGGCCGCTGGCGCCGTCCAGCTCGTAGTCGAAGCCGTTCTGGGTCAGCGCGTCCATCGCGGCGGCGGTGTCGCGCTGGTCCAGGCCCGCGAGCACCGGCACCATCGACGGCCGGGTCGCCCAGGTGAAAGCGGCGCCCAGCAGGCCGACCGCGACGGCCAGCGTCAGCAGCAGGCCGACCTGGCGTTGTGCCGGCAGCTGCAGGAAGCCGTCCAGGGGCGCGCCGGTGGATCGGGTAATGGCGGTGCTCATGCGCTGTCAATCTCCGTAGTCTTGCTGTCGTCTGCGTTCATCGGGCGTGGCGGGTCGGGGGCTGTGGCGGCCCTCAGACCTGCATGTTCATGATGTCCTGGTAGGCCCGGATCAGCCGGTTGCGCACCTGCACCGTGGCCTCGAAGCCGATGCCGGATTTCTGCGAGGCGACCATCACCTGCGCGAGGCTGACGCCGGGCGCGCCCTGCTGGAAGGCCTCGGCCAGCCGGCCGGACTCGGCCTGCTGCGCGCTGACGGCCTGCAGCGACTGCTGCAGCATGTTGGCGAAGCCGGGACCGCCTTCCGCCGGCTGGGTGGCGGGCTGCGCGGGGCTGCGCTCGGACAGCGCCCGCATCTGCTGGATCACCTGTTGAATCTGCATGTCGCTCATGTTCGTCTCCTCGTATTCCGGGGCTGCCGCCCGGTCTCAGGCCCCCGGGATCGCCAGGCCCAGCTCGCGCAGGCGGGCCAGCTTGTAACGCAGGGTGCGCGGGCTGATGCCCAGCCGCTCGGCCGCGTCCTTGCGAACCCCCCGCGCGGCGCGCAGGGCCTCCAGGATCACCTGCTCCTCGTGACCGCGCAGCGCCGCCTCGAGCGGTGCGCCGGGCCGGCTGTCGTCGTCCTGGCGCCTCTCCGGGTACGGGGGAATCTGCGCGGCGGCCTCCGGCCGGGACCGCGGGCCGGCGGGGCGCGTGTCCTCGATCTGCAGCGCCGCGGCGTCCACCACTTCGCCGGCGCAAAGCACCAGCGCCCGCTGCACCACGTTCTCCAGCTCGCGCACGTTGCCCGGCCAGTCGTGCGCCAGCAGCCGGGCCTTGGCGCAGGGCGAGAGGCGCAGCGGGCGCTCGCCGGCATGGCGGCGCAGCAGCTGCGCGGCCAGCGGCAACAGGTCGCCGGCGCGCTCGCGCAGGGTCGGCACGCGCAAGGGAAAAACATTCAGCCGGTAGTAAAGGTCCTCGCGCAGCTCGCCGGCGTCCACCGCGGCGCGCAGGTCGCGGTTGGAAGTGGCGACGATGCGCGCGTCGAAGCGGATGGCCCGGCGCCCGCCGAGGCGCTCGACCTCGCGCTCCTGCAGGACCCGCAACAGCTTGGCCTGCAGCCCGAGGTCCATCTCGGTCACCTCGTCCAGCAGCAGGGTGCCGCCGTGCGCCTGCTCGAACTTGCCGGGGCGGGCCTCGGTCGCGCCGGTGAAGGCGCCGCGCTCGTAGCCGAACAGCATCGCCTCGAGCATGCTCTCGGGGATCGCGGCGCAGTTGACCGCCACGAACGGCCCGTCGCGGCGCGGCGAGGCGTCATGCAGGAAGCGCGCGTAGACCTCTTTGCCCACGCCCGACTCCCCGGTGAGCATCACCGCGGCGTCCGAGCCGGCGACCCGCCGGGCGAGATCCAGCAACCGGCGGCTCAGGGGATCGGCCGCCACGGGCTGGCGCCCGTCCGACACGTGTCCCTGTTGCTGCGTGGCTGCTTCCATCTCCGGTTCCCTGCTTCGCCTGGCGCGGCCCCACGGCCGCCACAGGACAGGTAGCAAGTTCCGTGCCTAGCGCAACGAAACATTGAAAAACAGGTACTTGGGAGTCAGCGGCCGGCGCGGTCGCGCCGGGCGTCAAGTTTCCGTCGCGAAGCCCTGGCGGTCGATGCCGAACTTGCGCAGCTTCTCCACCAGCGTGGTGCGCCGCATGCCGAGGGCCTTGGCGGCCTCGGCCACCGTGCCGTTGCTTTCGGCCAGCGCCTTGCGGATCAGCTGCTCCTCGATCTCGCTCAGGTAGTCCTTGAGCCCGTGCCCCGGCCCGAAGGCAGCGTGACCTAACAGGTTGTCGGCCAGCGCCGCCGGGGGCGAGGAGGCGCCTGCCGACCCCTGCGGCGCGGCATCCGGCCCTTCGCCTGGGGAGGTGGCTGGATGCCCGGCGGGCCAGCCAGCCCCGGCGACCGCCTCGCGCGACGCCTCGGCCGCGGCAAGCGCGTTTTCATCCACGTGCCTGCGCAGGTGACGAGGCAGCTCCCGGGCGGAGACGAGCGCGCCCGGGTGCAGGATCGCCAGGCGCTCGATCAGGTTGGCGAGCTCGCGCACGTTGCCCGGCCAGTCATGGCAGGCCATCGCCGCCAGCGCGTCGGCGGTGAAACTGATGCCCGCATGGCCGTCGGCCGTCATGCGGGAGATCAGCTCGTTGGCCAGCAGCGGCAGGTCGGAGCAGCGTTCGCGCAAGGCCGGCATTTCCAGCGGGAAGACGTTGATACGGTAGAACAGGTCGCTGCGGAAGCTGCCGTTCCCGGTCATGCGCTCGAGATCGCGATGGGTGGCGCACACGATGCGCAGGTCGGCCGCCTTGGTCTGGTTGCCGCCGAGGCGCTCGAAGCGGCGCTCCTGCAGGACACGCAGCAGCTTGACCTGCATCTGCAGCGACATGTCGCCGATCTCGTCCAGGAACAGCGTGCCGCCCTCGGCCAGCTCGAAGCGCCCCTTGCGCGCGGTCAGGGCGCCGGTGAAAGCGCCTTTCTCATGGCCGAAAAGTTCGCTTTCCAGCAGGTCCGGCGGGATCGCGCCGCAGTTGACGGCCACGAAGGGCCCCCCGCTGCGCTTTGAGTGGTAGTGGATATGGCGGGCGACGACTTCCTTCCCCGTCCCCGTTTCACCGAGGATCAGCACCGTGGCGTCGGTGGGGGCCACCCGCTGGATCATTGTGCGGAGCTGCTTGACCGGCTCGCTCTGCCCCACCAGCGAGCGGAACAGCTCGGCATTGCGCGGGGTGTCCGCCTGCTGCGTGATGCGGCACAGGAGGGGCGTCAACTGGGCATGCCGGAGCGGTCGCGCGATGCGGCCGATCAGCCGGGTGCGCAGGCTCACCATGCGCTCCGGGAACGGCTGGTCGAAATCCACGGCGACCACCGGCGGGCCGTTGCGCCAGTCGTCCAGCGCCTTGAGCACGGCGCCGTTGTGGCCGGCATCGCACAACAGGACGGCCGACCAGCGGGCGTCGCCTTCGGCGTGCTCAGCGAACGCCGCCGGGGCAACCACCTTGCTGCGCATGCCGAGAAATTCCAGCGCGCCCGAGGTCTCTTCGCCCACGGCGATGTCCGCCGTGACGATCAGCGCGGGTTGCAGCCGCTCGAAAGACTGCACGCTCGACTGCGGTGGATTGCTTGACGCCATGGTCGTCCGGACCGGCTCCCTGTGGATCGCGATCGCGCTGCATCGCCGAAGGGCGAAGTCTCCCTGACCACGCGGGCATGTCCATGACGGGCAACGGCCGACACAGGATGATAGGACAAAAGCCCTCGGGGTCCGATGGGGGAGAATACGGATAACGGGCCCGGCTGACCATGGACCGGTTCACAAAAGGCTAAGCGCTCGCCAGGGGACGCTGCTGGGCGATGCTCCGCCGGTGACGCCGGAACACCATCCGCTCCAGCCGCTCCTTGACCGCCGAGCCGATGTCCCGGAAGGCGACCGCGAGCTGACGCTCGTCGCCGGCCGCGCCCGGCACCACCTCGCCGTAGAGCACGACCGGCCGCGGCAGGCTGGCGCTGAAATGAATGCTCAGTTCCACCAGGGTGCCCGGCGCGACCCGCTCGGCCGTGTCGAAGGCGACGCCGCGCGCAGACATGCGCAGGGCCACGGTTTCCGGCGCCATCTCGTCGGGCAGCAGGATCTCGCTCAGCAGGGTGATCACCAGGTCGAATTTCGCTTCCATGCGCTCCAGCTGCGCCACCACGGGGGAAGGCTCTTCCTGGTGGTGACCGGCGCCTTCCTCGACCAGGTCCAGCGCATTGAGCAGCGTGGTGTTGCGCTCCTCGGTGCGGGCCCGCTCGCCGGGGTCGGGCGGGTGTTGCAGCACCCGCCACCGCAGCGGCACCCGCCCGCTCCAGTGCAGCCGGCCGTCGAGGGGACCGGCCGGCGCGTTCACGCACCGCGCTCCGCGCCGTAGGCGCGCGTGGCCCGGCGGCCCTGCTGCACCTGGCGCAGCTCGACGGCCACCGCCGCCCGGCAGTCCTCCGCCAGCTCCATCACGCGGCGATAGATCATCGCCACCGTCTCCAGCGTCTCGGCCTGCAGGAGATCCTGCGGCCCGGCCACCAGCGCCTCGAGCAAATCGTGACACAGCGTCTCGAGCTCGAGCGCCTCGTCCCAGGCATCGCCCTCGGCGGCGACGTCCAGCGCGTAGACCGCTTCCAGCAGGGCCTCGACCGCGCCCAGCGACAGGCGGGAGCCTTGCGGCGAAGCGGGCGCCATGTCCATGCCGGGAGCGCTCATCAGGCCGCCTCCGAGTCCGCGACGATGCGGTCCCAGGCCTGCTTGATCTCGCGCAGCAACTGGTTCACCTCGTCCAGGATCAGCGGGTCGCTGCGCAGGTTCGCTTCCAGCAGGCGCCGCGACATGTACTCGTACAGCGCGTCCAGGTTGCCGGCCAGGTCGCCGCCGCGCTCGTGATCCAGCGAGGCGCGCAGGCCCTCGATGAGCCGGATGGCCTTGCCGATCAGCTCGCACTTGGCAGCCACCTCGCCGTTCTCCATCGCGCCGCGCGCCGCGCTCACGCGGCTCAGCACGCCGTCGAGCATCAGCTGGATCAGCCGCTCCGGGCTCGCGCCCTCCACGGCCGACCGCGCGCCCACCTGCTCGTACTCTTTCATGGCGCCCGACATGTTGTAGGTGTTCATTTCACTCTGGCCTTTGTAGATAGGCTGGGCCGGCCGACTAGCGGCTGCCTTTGGCGATGTCTTCCAGGTTCGACAGCTGCGAATCGAGGAAACTGCTGGTGGTGTTGAGCTGCGCGACTAATTGGTCCAACGCGCCAAACTGGCGCTGCAGACGCGCCTCGTAACTTTCCATCCTGAGGTTCAGCGCGTCGCGCTGGTCGTCGATGCTGCTCAGCGAGGTCTTCAGGCCCTCGCTGCGGCTGTCCAGCAGGCCGTCGCTCGCCGAGTAGCGCCGCACATTTTCGCCCAGCGCGTCGCCGAAGCCGTTCAGCGAGGCCAGCACCGTGGACGGGTCGCCGGACATAAGCTCGTTGAAAGTCTCTTCATTCAGGCTGATCTTGCCGTCCAGGCCGGAGCTCAGCCCCATCTGGATGGCGTTCAGCTTGCCGGCACCGGCCTGCCCCAGCGCCGCCGGCAACATGCCGCGAATACTCCGCAGCGTGGCGTCGCCGGTGAGGATGGAGCCCTGGCCCGTCTCCGGGTCGAAGTTCGAAAGCTTGGCCGAAAGGTCGATGACCGCGTTGTAGGCGGTGACCAGGCCCTTGAGCGCGTCGCGCGCACTCTTCTCGTCCTGGCTCACCGTGAGCTCCAGCGGGGCCTCTGTCTCGGCCTTCAGGGTCAGGGACAGGCCGGGGAGCACATCCTCGACCTGGTTGCTCGCGCTGCCCAGCACGAGCCCGTCGACGCTGAAGCTGGCGTCAGCCGCCGCCTTCGTCTGGGTCATGACCGCGGAATCCAGCCGCGCGTCCACGCCGGCGCCGGGGGACAGCGTGATCAGCTGGCCGGCGCCGGTCTCGGCACCGCTCAGCAACAGCCGGGAGGCGTCGCCGTCCCGGACGATGGTGGCGCGCACGCCGGCATCGGCCGCGTTGATGGCGGCGCGCAGGTCATTGAGGCTGTCCGCGCCCTCTTCCAGCGTGATGGTGACCGGATCGTTGGCGCCCAGTGCAAGCGTGAGCTCGCCGGCGCCCAGCGAGGCCTCCGGGTCGGCGAAGCCGTCGCTGGCCAGCGCATGCGCGCTCGCCAGCCCGAGGACCTCGATGGAATATGTGCCTGCCTCGGCGTCGGCGTCCGCCGTCGCTGTGAGGCTGGCGGTGTCGGACAGCTTGACCGTGCGCCCGTCGGAGAGATCCGACAACCTGGCGAGGGCGGTGTTCAGCTTGGCAAGCCCGCTCTTGAGCTGCCCGATCGCGGAAACCTGGGTCTTGAGCGAACTCTCGTTGCGACTCAGGCGGTTGTCCGCCGGCGCTCGCTCGCTGGAGACGAGGCGTTGCACCAGCGATTGCAGGTCCAGTCCCGAGCCCACACCCAGCGAAGCGATTGATGCCATCTCGATGATCTCCGTGAAATCTCAACCGGTGTTGCTGGGCCCGGATGCGGCCGGCCCGGGTGGCTCCCGGACCGGCCGCTTTCCCACCCCGCCGAGGCGGGGATCACGACCGCCTTACTGCAGCAGCGACAGGACGCTCTGCGGGGCGGCATTGGCCTGCGACAGCACCGAGATACCGGCCTGCTGCAGGATCTGCGCGCGGGTCAGCGCCGCAGTTTCCGCCGCGAAGTCGGCGTCCAGGATGCGTGAGCGCGAGGACTCCAGGTTCTCCGTCACCGTCGACAGGTTGGCGATGGTGGACTCGAAGCGGTTCTGGATGGCACCGAAGGTGCTGCGCAGGTCGCTGACCGAACCCAGGGCCGAATCGACGCGCTGGATGGTGGTGTTGGAGTTCGCCACCGTCAGCACATCGGCCGTCGCCAGGCTGCCGGCCGCCGCATAGGAATCAGCGGCGAACACATTGCCCGTGTCGGCTGTAATCGTGATGTCTTCGCCGTTCGAGAAGGTCATCACGTTGTCGGCGTCCAGCGACGCGATTGCGTTGCCGGCCAGCGCAGTGTTTACCGCATCCACCAGCCCCTGCGCGGTGTCGTAGGTGGCCGCAGCCACGCTGACGGCATCAGAGGTGCCGAGCTGGATCTGCAGCGCGTTCTCGGCCAGCGTCAGCGTAGAGGCCGAAGCGGCTTCGACGCCATCAGTGGTTGTGATGGCTTCTGAGTCGGTATCGGCCTGTACCGCAGTAATATTGGCAAAACCAGCGGCATC
>DATFKW010000008.1:0-2422 GCA_035268405.1 Gammaproteobacteria bacterium | reverse complement strand
CGATCCCATTCCGAACTCGGAAGTGAAGACGCTTAGCGCCGATGGTAGTGCGGGGTTCTCCTCGTGCGAGAGTAGGTCACTGCCAGGCATTTAAACCAGGAACCCCCGGTCTCGAGAGAGGCCGGGGGTTTTTCTTTGGGCCCGGAAAAATGTGATGGCGCGCACATTTTTCTGCGCCCAGGGGGCGCAAGGTGGGTCCCAGGTTCAGGCCAACACGCTGAACCCGATTCAGACAAAGGCAAACCCACCGAAAGGTGGCGACGCAAAGTCTCCGGTCTAACGGCTCCTCCAGGGCCCATGACAGCGGGACCGCCGGAATCACAGCCCGCCTCGGGCTGTCCAGCTCCTTTCCGGCAGAGCGATCGCCTACCGGGTGGAACGAGGACGGCCATGAAGCAGCGCGCAACAAGCACCCTCCGCAGCCCTCTCGGCGCCGCCGGCCTTGCCGGAATGCTCAGCCTGCTGGGCCTGCTTGCCGCCGCCCCCGCCGGCGCCGACGAAGCGGCCGATTTCGATGTGCAGGAGAATGTCCAGGAAAACGTGCAAAAGGCGTCGGCCCAGGACTTCACGCCGCTGGAAAGCCTGTTCGAGCGGCAATCCCCCGCCCAGGCGCCCGCCGACTCCAATGGCCTGTATCGCTTCCTCGGCAAGAAATTCAAGGTCGGGCTGAGCTACAGCCGCCCCGAGTTCGGCGGCGAGCTGGCCTCGCTCGAGGACCACCGCGTGTTCTTCAACGTGGTGGGGATGCTCTAGCCTCAGCGCTCGAACACCCAGCGCAGCACGGTGTCCTGCACCGCCACGCCGGAACCGCGGTGCGCGTCCGGCGCGTTCACCAGCACCACCACCACGTGGCGGGTGCCGCTGCGGCTGCGCACCAGCCCGGCAATCGCCGCGACGTCGTCCAGCCGGCCGGTCTTGAGTGTGGCCTGCCCGGCCATGGCGCCGTTGTAGCGACGCCGCAGGGTGCCGTCCAGCGCCGAAATCGGCAGCGAGGACACCAGGTCGGCCATCTGCGGGTGCTGCCAGGCGTCCAGCAGCATGCGCCCCAGGCCGGCGGCCGTCACGCGACTGCGGCGCGACAGGCCGGAGCCGTTCTCCAGGAAGAGGCCAGGCATGGCGAGCTCGCGCTCCGCCAGCCATGCCTCGATCGCGGCGCGACCCTTCTCCGCCGTGGCGGGCGCGCCCGCGTGCTCCAGCCCCAGCGTCAGCAGCAGGTGCCGCGTCATGGGGTTGTTGCTCCACTTGTTGATGTGGCGCAGCTGCTCGTTCAGCGGCAGCGAGCGGAACACCAGCAGCTCGCGCGCGTCGTCCGGCGCGGGCTCGACCCGCAAGCCGCCCTCGATGCGCCCGCCGAGCTGGGCCCACAGCGAGCGGAACAGCGCGTCGGTGAACTGCGGCGCGGGCAGCACCGAGCGCCACAGGCTGTAGTTTTCGCAAGCGCTGGGAAAGGCGCCGGACAGGATCGCGTGGCGGCCCTCGAAACCCTCCGGCAGGTGGAAGGCGACGCCGCGCTGGAAGCCCGCGCAGTTCCCCTGCCGGCTCTTGACCCGGTTCTCAACCCGGAAATCGTGCAGCGGCGGGTCCATGTAGATACTGACGCGGGGCCCGTCGCGCATGACGCGGAACTCCACGGCGTTGCTGTTCACCAGCATCGCGTTGGGCAGCACGTTGTAGGCGCGGTAGGGCTGGCGGTCGAACTCGCCCGGCGTCTCGCCGCTGGCGGCAAACAGCGTGTCGTCGATCACCAGGTCGCCGGCGATCTCGCGGATCCCCCGCGCGCGGATCTCGCGCAACAGGGTCCAGAAGCGCTCGGTGCCCAGCCCCGGATCGCCGCCGCCCCGCAGCACCAGGTCGCCCTCGAGCCGCCCGTCGCGCACCGGGCCCGTGACCAGCACACCGGTTTCCCAGCGGTAGGCCGGCCCGAGGATATCCAGCGCCGCGTAGGTGGTCAGCAGCTTGATAACGGACGCCGGGCTGCGCACCACCTGCTCGTTGAAGGCCAGCACGGGCGCGTCCGCGTCCACCGCCTGCACGAAGACGCTCACCCCGGAACCGTCCAGCCCATGGGTCTTCAGCGCCGCGGCCACCGGTCGCGGCAGGCTCTGGGCGGCGGTTGCCGGTACCCCGCCGAGCAGGCAGAAGGCAAGCAACAGGCTGGCGACGATTCCGCGGGGCATCGGGTGTGCTTCCATGATCCGGGTGAGCGGGTAGAATTGGCCGGGTCGGGCTGATCTGATATAAACGCCCGGTCTTTCGAATGCGCATGATGCCGAATCCGCGCTCTGTTCAGCAACGAAACAATCCCCCGAGGAAAAACCCGGATGGCGGAGTCCCTCTTAAAAAGAGTGGCCAATGGCGACAGCGGCGCGGTCAAGGAAGTGATGGACCAGTTCGGCGGACTGGTGTGGTCGCTCGCCCGGCG
>DATFKW010000007.1:0-19662 GCA_035268405.1 Gammaproteobacteria bacterium | reverse complement strand
AGCAGGTCTGGACCGACCCCGCCCGGCTGTTCTCGGTCCAGCTGCTGGCCGCCGGCTGAGAAACGCGCGGCGGCCGTCTCACTCCGCGTCGGGCGGCACGTAGCCCTCCGGCTGCGCGGCGCCCTCGCCGAAAAAGAACTGCTCCATCTGGTCGCGCAAAAACTCGCGCGCCTTGGGCTCGACCACGGCCAGGCGGTACTCGTTGATCAGCATGGTCTGGTGGCCCAGCCACCGCTGCCAGGCCTCACGGGAGACGTTCTCGTAGATGCGCTGGCCGAGTTCGCCGGGATAAGGGGGGCGATCCAGGCCTTCGGCCTCGCGTCCCAGCAGCACGCAATGGACGGTTCTGCTCATGTCGATTCCTCTTGTTCGGGGAGGGCCCCGGCATTCGGCAGCCCGTCGATCAGGCGGCTCACGATGGCGGCGAGGCCCAGTTTTGCCGGAGAGCCGGCGTTATACCAGACCCACCGGCCCGGCTCCATCACCGCATCCGTCCGCTCGGCCAGCTGCGCGCGCAGCGGCGCGATCTCCAGCTCGAAATGCGTGAAACCGTGGCGCACCGGCGGCAGCGGCGGCAAGTCGTGCACCCGCGTGCCCAGCATCGTGCGGGCCCATTCCGCCGGTGAAGCCTCGCCCAGCTCCGGCGGACACCACAGGCCGCCCCAGACCCCCCGCGGCGGACGACGCTCGAGCAGGACGGCCCCCTGCGCATCGCTCAGCAACAGCATGCGCGCATGCCGCAAGGGCCGTGCGCGCCGCGGGCGCGGCGCCGGGAACTCCGCCTGCCGCCCGGCGGCGCGCGCCGCGCACAGCGAGGCCACGGGACAGCGTTCACACAGCGGACGGCCGCGACGGCAGACAGTGGCGCCCAGGTCCATGATGGCTTGCGTGTAATCCGCGCTGCGCGTCGCCGGCGCATGGTGCTCGGCCAGCGCCCACAGGCGCTTCTCGACCGCCGAGCGGCCCGGCCAGCCCGGCACGGCGTGCAGCCGCGCAAGCACGCGCTTGACGTTGCCGTCGAGGATCGGGTGACGCTGGCCCAGCGCCTGCGCGAGGATGGCGCCCGCCGTCGAGCGCCCGATGCCCGGCAGGGCCCGGACCTCGTCGAGCGTCTCCGGGAAGCGGCCGTCATGGTCTCGCATGACGATGTGGGCGGCTTCGTGGAGATTGCGGGCGCGCGCGTAGTAGCCGAGCCCCGACCAGTGGTGCAGCACCTCGTCCAGCGGCGCCGCGGCCAGCTCGGCGATGCCGGGGAAGCGCCGCATGAAACGTTGGAAGTACGGCACGACCGTGCCCACCTGCGTCTGCTGCAGCATGATCTCGGAAACCCAGCAGCGGTACAGCGAGCGATCGACCTGCCATGGCAGGTCGTGTCGGCCGGATTCCGCGTGCCAGTCCAGCAGCGCCCGCGCGAAGGCGTCAGTCATCGAGCCGGACCGCCCGCTTGTCGACCTCGCGCATCGTCTCGATGGTCATCTCTCGCACTGAACGCATCAGCACCAGCGGACCCACCACCGGGGCGACGCTGAAAGCCGGCACGAAGCGGCTCTCGTAGTGCAGCCGGGTGCCGTTTTCCAGCGCCTCGAAGCGCCAGGTGGTAGTCCCCTCGCGGAAGGAGCCGCGCCGCGGCACATCCTTCGCCACCAGCGCACGCTCCTCGACGCGGATCTGTTCGACACGCTGCACGTCGCGGCAGAACATCAGCACGCAACCCTCGAAGCGCGTGACCACTTCTTCGGTATCCGGCGCGACGCGCCCCAGCGAGCGGCTCTCGACCATTCTTGGATGCAGTTCGTGGATGCTGTCGTAATCCGTCAGCACGGCCAGCAACTGCTCCGGCGAGGCCGCAAAGCGCGCCTCGATGCGCAGCAGGTACGCGTCATCCTGGTTCTTTGCCTGCACGCTGAGCAATTCGAAGGCCTGCGCGGCGCCTGCGGGTCCGATGAGCGCCAGCAGGCCGACCAGCAACGGCAACAAGGCGGCGGACCACGCGCCGGGGCAGGTCGCAACACGAGGCGCGTGCTGGCGGCCGCGCTGCTTCAATCGTCCGGGCGAAACCGGTCACGCAGCTTGCGCGCCCGGTCCTTCAGTTCGTCTTCCAGGGACTTGTCCTCTTCGACGCCCAGCCGGCGCAGCACTTCCTGCTCGGCCCGGTCGCGCACCAGGTCCTCGACCGCCACGCTCACCGACGGCGAGTCCAGCGGCCCGCGCAGTCGCAGCGGCACGGTCGCGCCCGCCAGCTCGCTGATCTCGCCGGTGGCCTGGTCCACCGCCTCGCGGATCACGGTCGCCTGCAGGCGATAATCCATTTCGCCGCCTGCCAGGTCCACCTTGCCTTCACCCTCGAGAGCGAGGAACGGCAAGCCGCCAACCAGGTCGTCGTTGACCAGCACCCCGTCGCTGATCTGCGCGGTGCCGCTGAGGCGCCGGAACTCGGTGTTCTCCGATTCGCGCTGCGGCGCCTCCCCGCCGCGCATCAGCGCCCAGGCGCGCCGAATCTCGTACCACAGGTTGACGCCGGTGAAGGCGCCGTCCGCCAGGTCGAAGGAAAGATCCCCCTGCAGACCCGACAGCAGCGCCGAGCTGCTGGCCGCGCGCGTGCTCAGGTCGGCGTCCAGTCGCGCGGTCCCGCTGAGCCGGTCGAAATCGGCGAGATCGCTGGCGAAAGGCTGCAGCTGCAGGTTCTCCAGGGACTGGCGCAGGCTGAAGGTGGCCGGCGTATCCCGCGCGTCCAGCCGCGCGCTGCCGCGCACGGTGCCCTCGTAAAGATTCGCGCTCAGCGGCGCCAGGTCGAGCACGCCGTCGTCGGCGACCGCGCGCAGCTCGACGGCGGTCAGGCTCAGCCCGCTGATGCCCAGCTGTTCGACGTTCAAAGACGCATCCAGGTCCAGGCCGCGCAGCCAGTCGAAGGCGAGCGCCCCGTCCCCGGGCGGCGCCTCGGCCGGGGCCTCCTCCGCGGGCGCCAGGTAGCGGTCCAGGTCGATGGTGTCCACCGCCAGCCGGGCGCGCACCCGCGTCGTCTCGCCCGGCTCGAGAGTGGCCGAGCCGTCCAGGCGCGTGTCGTCCAGGCGACCCTGCAACGGGTCCAGGGTGACGCGGCCTTCCTCGACGTGAAACTCGCTTTCCAGCGAGGCGGCCTTCAGCACCCCGGCGTCGGCGGTCTCCGGCGGGGCCATGCCCAGCGCGCGCATCAGGCTCGCGGGCGAAAATTCCTCCGCCTGTACACGGCCTTGCAGCACCGGCGCGTCGATGACCTGCGTGCCGCTCAGGGACGCGTCCACCTGCAGGCTCGCCATCTCCAGCGTGAGCGCCGGAATCTCCAGGCTCTGGGCCTGCGTGTCCAGTTCCGTCTCCGGGACGGCCAGCCGCGCCGTCTGCGTGCCCCCGGGCAGTTCCGGGCCGCTCATCTCCAGCCGCAACTCCAGGCCGCGCACGCTGAGCGCCTGGTCGGCGAGGCGCGCCGTCGCCTCCAGCGTGGCGCGCAAGGCTGTCTCTCCCGCCCCGCGTTGCTGGACGAGCGCCACCTCCGCTTCCAGCGGGAAAAACGTCCCGGGCACCAGCTTGCCGGTCGTGACCTTCGGGATCATCAATTCAGTGATGCTGCCGCTGCCGCGATCCTCGTGGCGAATGCGCGCGTCGCTTATCTCCAGGCCGCCGATCTGCTCCAGGCTGAAGCCGCCGGTTTCCGGGCCGGGTTCACCGGCATCCTGCGCAGGTTCCGCTTCCGGCTCTCCAGGCCCGCCCGCCAGTCCGGACCAGTTGTTTTCCCCGTCCGCGAGGCGCACCAGTTCCAGGTCCAGGCCGTCCAGCTTGAGCGTGCTGACTTCGAGGCGGCGGAACAGCAACGGGAGAAGCTTCGCGCCCACCGACGCCGAATCGATTCTTGCGAACGGCTGCTCGCCGAATCCGGGCGGATTCCCCAGCCGCATGCCGCCGATTTCGAGGCCGAGCCAGGGAAAGACGTTCAGCGAGATCTCGCCCTCGATCTCGAAGCTGCGCCCGGTGCGCTCCTCGACCGCCTCGGCGACCTGCGCGCGGTAATCGTTGGGATCCACCACCAGCGGGATGACGACGACGGCCGCGAGCACGAGCACGATCAGCAGGCCGAACAGGCCGAGAATGATTTTCAGGACGTTGGACATCGAGACGACTCCTCGCGGCGAGCGCAGAAAAAGGCGCGCTCAAACCGAGTATAGAAGCCTCCGGCCGCTCGTTTCAGAGCCATTGCGCGGCGATGGCCTGGAACTCCGTGGCCGGCAGCGGCCGGCTGATGACAAAGCCCTGCGCCGAATCGCAGCCGGCCTCGTGCAGGAATTCCAGCGTCTCCCGGGTTTCCACCGTCTCGGCCGCGGTGGAAAGGCCGAGTTCGCGCGCCAGCGCGATGATGCCCCGCACCAGGTGGCGCGCGTCCTCGTCCTCGGTCAACTGGTTGACCAGCCGCCGGTCGATCTTCAGCTCGCTGAACGGCGTCCGGTACAACTCCGCGACAGAGGAAATGCCGCTGCCGAAATGCTCCAGCGCCAGGCCGAAGCCGTAAACGCGCAGCCGCGCCAGCATGCTGAGGAAACCGTGGGGCGCGGCCGCCAGCGAAGGCTCCGGAATTTCCAGCAGCAGCGAACGCGCCGGCACGTCGTATTCCTGCAGAAGCCTGGCAAGCCGCTCGGGAAAATCGGGGTCGGTCACCATCAGGGGCGACAGGTTGACCGCCACCCGGAAGGACAATCCCTGGCGATGCCACACGCTGAGCTGCTGGACAGCGGTTTGCAGCACGCAATCGGTGATCACCGCGATCTGGCCCCGCGCCTCCGCCACCGGCACGAAGGCACCCGGCATGACCACGCCGTGGACGGGATGCTGCCAACGGGCGAGCGCCTCGGCCCCGCCGGCGCGCCAGCCTGAATCGTGGCGGGTCAGCTGCAGCTGGTACCAGGCGGTCATCTCGCCCCGCATGACCGCATTGCCGATATCGGCCGCCGAGAAGTCCAGCTCGCCGATCAGCACGCGCAGGGCCACTTGCAGGCTCTCCGGCATGATCGGCCTGGGAATGATCCCGGCAACCTCCAGGCCCTGTTCCGCCGCCAGCTGGCGGGCACGATCGACAGACACGCCGGCCGGATCACCCAGCAGCAAGAGGATCGCGCCGCTGCCGGCAACCGCCTGCAGCGCCCTCGCCGGCTCGTGGCTGATGGCATCGGGATCGATGATCGCGGCATCCGGCCCGAACTCCCGCGCCATGGCCTCGAGCTTGTCGAGCCTGCCCGTGCGCCGCACCAGCAGGCCGAAGGCGGCCGCGGCTTCGTCCATCGCCTCGATCGAGTAGTCGTCCTGCGCGAAGATGAGCACGCGCCGGATGTTCGCGGATTCTTCCATCCGTCAGCGCGCCTCGTCCGTATCTTTTCCGCCTGTCGGGGGACTGCGCCGCGGATCCTCGAGCAGCGGCATGAAGACCCGTTCCAGCAGGGCGTCCAGCTCATGCCTGAGCCCGGCTCGCGCCTGGTCCAGTTCCGCCCGCATCCTGGCGGGCACCTCGCCGGCCTCGGACAGCGCCTCGAGCGCTTCCGCCCGGCGCCGGCGCTCCGCTTCCAGCGCCTCTTCCAGCTGCTGGCGCGCGCTGGCCAGCTGTTCCTGCTTGCCGCGCTCGGCTTCCAGCGCCCGGTCGGCCGCCTGCAGCGCGCGGCTGGCCGCTTCCGCTTCGGCTGAGACCTCCGCCGCGTCGCGCCGCGCGGTTTCTGCGCTCGCGCGGGTTTCTTCCGCCTCGCGCCGGGCGGCTTCCAGCTGCGTCCCGGCCTGCTCCAGCTCCGTCCGCAATTCCGCGGCCCGCGCGTCCGCTTCCGCCAGCAGCTTGCCGAGCCGCTCGCGCTCGGTTTCCGTTTCGCGCAGGACCGTCCGCAACTCTTCCAGCTCGCGCTGCCTGCCGGCCTCCTGGCTCGGCTCGCCCGCGCGCGACAGGTCGGAGACATCCACGCCCAGCAGCAGGAAACCGTCGTCACGGCCGTCATCGTCGCGGCGCAGCGCCAGCAGCCAGCGGATAGCCTCGCCGTCGCGCGGCGCCGTGTCGCGCACCACCGAGCGCACGCCGGCAGACATGGCCACGAGCCCGTCGCTGACCGCCTCCGCATGCTTCCGCGGCAGCACCTTGAGGATGTCGCGCCCCAGCACCGGGTCGCGCCCGAGCGCCTCGCCCGCCGCATTCGCTGCGCGCACTTCGAAATCGGCGCCCACGCGGTACAGGGCGCAATCGATGGCGCGGAAGTCCGCCTCGAGGGTCGCGACGTGCCCGCGGGCGTCGAGGTCCGCCCGCCGCGACGCCGTGATCTCCTCGTGGCTGATGACGGCGCCCGCGATCCCCGGATTGAGCAGCGGGCTGACGCTTATCCGCCAGCATCGCTCGCCATCGCCGTACTCGCATTCGTAATGCTCGCTTACACCGCCGAGCACCTGCTTGACGCCGCGCGCCAGCGCCGCGGCGTCGAGGTCACCGAACAGCCCGGAGCTGCCGGGCGGGTCGGTGAATTTGCGCCCCGGCCCGAAGGCCGCGCCGGCGTGTATGGCAGGATCATCCAGCGCCAGCCACGCGCGGTTGCAGTCTGTGATCACCGCGGAGGAATCCAGCACGGCCTTCGGCACGCGCTGCGAGTCGAACACCGCGCGCAGGAAGCGCCGGGCCTGTTCCTGCTCGCGCACTTTCTTCTGTTGACGCTGGGCATCGGAGATCACGCCCGAAACACGCTGCAGCTGTCCCTGCGGGCCCAACTCGGCGCGACCGCGCAGCACGCACCAGCGATAGGCCCCGCCGCCCACCTTGAACCTGGCTTCCAGCTGCCAGGGGCTGGCCTCCGAAACCAGTTCGCCGATGCGCCGCACGGCCAGTTCGCGGTCGTCCGGGTGCAGGCGCGAACGCAATGCCTCGAGCGACTCGCTGCATTCGGGGCTGGGCAAGGCCCACGCGCCGGGATCCGCGGCCGCCAGCCAGGCCTGCTGTTCGCCGGACTCGTAATGCCAGGCCAGGTCTCCGGCCGCGCCCAGGCTGGCGGCTATGCGCTGGCTGCGTCGCCGGGAGTCCTGGCCGGCGCGCGCGCGGTCGGTCGCGCTGCGCAGGCGGTCCAGCAAGCCGTTCGAATCCATCGCCTCCGGGGCGAGGCGGTCCTGCGCTCCCAGCGCCAGGCAAGCTGCCGCATCGGGCCCGGCGCCGTCCGCGGCCAGGGCGACCACCGCCAGGTCCGGCGCGATCTCGCCGAGTTCCGAAAGCAGGTGCAGCCCGTCCCCCTGCCCGAGGGCGAGGTCCACCAGCGCAACGTCGTAGCTGCCCGAGTTCAAGCGGCGCCGCGCGGTCGCCAGGCTTTCCGCGCCCTCGATCAGGATCAGCCCGCTGTCCTGCCGCTGCAGGCCTTGCCCGATCCGGCGGATGACCTCCGGATCGTCGGCAATCAGCAGTATTCGAAGTGACTGGGACATGGTCGTCGTGCAAACCCACCGTGGCGGCATTCGGAAATTAACACGAACCACGCCCGCAGTCGTTCTGAATCACCGAATTTGCACGCGCTCGCCAGGCCGGCGCCGGAGGCGGCGGCGCGGCGCCCGCCTCAGATGCCGGGCACCCCGATGACGGGCGGCGGCGAATCCTCGTGCGGCCAGCGCTCCCGCGGCACCGGCGTGCGGAAGGACTCCGGCTTCACCACCAGCAGGTCGCAGGGCAGCTGTCCCAGCACCCGTTCTGCAGTGCTGCCGATGAAGATGCGGCCGAAGGGGTTGCGGGCGATCGCGCCCATCACCGCCAGGTCCGCTCCCAGCTGCGCGCAGTGCTCCGGCAGGCCGTCCTCGGGCCTGGCCTCGACCAGCGAGAGGCTGGCCGGCTTGCTGCCGGTCTTCTCCAGCACCGCCTCGACGGCCTCCCGGTGCCGGCGCTCCGTCTCGCTCTCGGGAAGTTCGGGCGCCAGCGGTTGCGTGAAGTCCCCGATCAGCGCGTGCAGGCTGCGATGCCACGCGTGAAAGGCGTGTACCGTGCCGCCGGCGCGTTCAGCGATGCGCTCGGCGAGCCGCAGGATGGCGGCATCCAGCTCGGCATGCCGGCCGTGCCCTCCCATCGGGTCCAGCGATGCAACGATGCGCGGCGCAGCCTTCCAGGCATGGCCCCGGGTCAGCAGCACCGGCGCCGGGCAATGGCGGACGAGTTGCCACTGGGCCGACGACAGCGCCGGCGCGTCGCTCCCGCCGCCGGGCGGCAGCTCGACGATCAACAGGTCTGCGTCCTCGTCCAGCACCCGCCGTACGAGCGCTTCTTCAGGCGGATGGTCCCAGGCGGCGTGGGTGCTCACTTTCCCCGCGCAATCCAGCCCGGCGCTGACGGACTGCAAGCGCTCCTCGTGCCGCTTCACCAGCAGTTCCCGCGCGTGCCGCAGGTTGTCGCGGTCCTCGAAATGCGCGAGCGAGACCCGCGAGTTATAAACCGGCGTGAACAGTTCCAGCACGGCGCCGTGCGCGTCCGCCAGGCGGGCCCCGAGGCGGGCCGCGGCGGTCGAAGTCGCGTGGGGCTCCACGGCCGCGATGATCTTCTCGAGCTTGTTCATCCTGCAGCGCTCCGCGCGCCAGGCGCGCATCCCGCACGATGCGGGGTGCCTTAGGCGCGTCCCTGCAGTTATTCTAGACCGTCACCGGGCTACCGGCCACGCGCCGCAGGGCGGCGAGAGACATGAACGAGGAAGCTAAACACCTGATGGATGGCCCGCAGCACAGTTCCGCCGGCACCGCCCCCCCCGACGAGCGCCACGCGGAAAGCAAGCTCGCGGCCCTTCTCAATGCCACTCCGGACGCCGTCGTGCTGATCGACGGCAAGGGCATCATCGAGTCCTTCAATCCGGGCGCAGAGCGAGTGTTCGGCTATTCGGCGGACGAGATCGTCGGCGAGAACATCGCCCTGCTGATGCCGACCCCCTTCAGGGCCAACCACGACGATTACATCAATCGCTACCAGCAGACCGGCGAAGCCCGTTTCATGCTGGCCCCGCGCGAGGTCGAGGCCTGCCGCAAGGACGGCAGCGTGTTCCCCGCCGAAGTGTCCGTGGGACAGGTGCAGAATGCGGGGCTGCCGAGCTTCATCGGCATCATCCGCGACATCAGCGAGCGCATGGCGGCGGAAGCGCGCCTCCACCAGGTCGAAACCAACCTGCTGACGGCGCAGTCGCTGGCGCACGTGGGCAGTTTCGAGGGCGACTGGCCGGAGGCGAGGACCAATTTCTGGTCCGACGAGTTCTTCAGGATCGTCGGCCTGGAGCCCGACCAGTCACCGTTGAGCCCGGCCGAGTTCGTGCGGCGCTTCGCGCATCCCGACGACCTCGAGAGAGTCGAGGCGCGGCTCGCCGAAGATGCGCGCAAGACCTCCGGCGGCGGTGAGCTGGAGTACCGCATCATCCGCCCGGACGGCACCATCCGGCACCTGCAGAGCATCTACCAGATCTCCGCCGACCGCGTGACGGGCGAACGGCACATCCAGGGGACCATTCTCGACCAGACCTTCAGGCGCCAGGCGGAGGAAGCCCTGCGGCGCGAGCGCGACCGCGCCCAGCTCTACCTGGACCTGGTCAACGTGATGATCATCGCGGTGGACCAGTCGGGACGCATCACGCTGGTCAACCGCAAGGCCTGCGAGCTCTTCGGTTCCCCGGAGCACGAAATGCTCGGCAAGGATTTTTTCGCCACCTGCCAGCCGCCGGGCTTCGCCGGCCGGTCGAGAATACTTTTCGAGGAAGCCCTGGCCGGACGGGAATCCGCGTTCAACCTCCTGGAAGGGCCGGTGGTGACCAGCTCGGGACACCAGCGCCGCGTGTTCTGGCGCAACCAGTTCCTGCGCGACGACCGTGGGCGCATCACGGGCGTGCTCAGCGCGGGCGAGGACGTCACCGAGCAGCGCGAAACGGAGTTCCAGCTGCGCCAGGCGGAGGAAGAGCTGCGGCTCATATTCCGCCGGGCGCCGGTGGGCATGGCCACGCTGGCGGCGGGCCACGAGATCGACGGGCATTACCTGTCGGTGAACCAGGCCCTGTGCGCGATGCTGGGCTACAGCGAAGGCGAGTTGCTGGCGCGGTCGGTGCGGGACGTGACGCCGGCCGAGGACATCGCCGAGACGCAGCGGCATTTCGACCTGCTGCTGTCGGGCGCGGACTCGGTGAAATACGAGAAGCGCTTCATCCACAAGGACGGCTCGATCGTCCACTCGCTGGTGCACCTCAGCGTGATCGTCGATGACGGCGGCAAACCGACCCTCATCATCAGCCAGATCCTCGATCGCACCGACGTCGTGCAGGCCGAGCTGGAAGCGCGCAAGCAGCGCGAGAAGCTCGCGCACGTGGCCCGCCTGGGCACGCTGGGTGAAATGGCGGCGGGCATCGCGCACGAGCTCAACCAGCCGCTGGCGGCGATCGCCAACTACACCCAGGCCTGCCAGCGGCTGGTGGCCGCGGGCGGCATGGACCCCGAAGAACTGGGCCAGGTCCTCGGCCGCGTGACCGCTCAGGCGCGCCGTGCCGGGGACGTGATCCAGCGCCTGCGCGCTTTCGTGCGGCGCCACACGCCGGACCGCCGCAACCGCGAGGCGCGGGAACTGATCCACGAGATCCTGCCGCTGGTCGAGATGGACTGCCGCACCCACGAGGTCGAGCTGCAGCTGGAATTGCAGGAGGACCTGCCGGCCATCCAGGTGGACGGCATCCAGCTGCAACAGGTGCTCCTCAACCTGACGCGCAACGCGGTGGAGGCGATGAACGTCTGCGACCCGGAGACGCGCCGGCTGCTCATCCGGACGCAGGTGCTCAGCGAAGAGGAGGTGGAGCTTGCCGTGCAGGACACGGGACCGGGCGTTCCGGACGACCTCCTGGAGCAGCTGTTCGAGCCTTTTTTCACCACCAAGGCGGAGGGCATGGGACTCGGGCTCTCGCTGAGCCGGTCGATCATTGAGGCGCACGGCGGCGCGCTGCGATACGATTCGGCTGCCGGCAGTGGCGGCACATTCAGGATCGGGCTTCCCACGGCCCCCGAGGAGGAACAGGAATAATGGCGTCCAGCGAAGCGACTGTTTTCATTGTTGACGACGACGAGGCGGTGCGCGACTCGCTCGGCCTGCTGCTGCGCTCAGTCGGCTACCGGGCCCGGTGCTACGCCAGCGCCCGGGATTTCCTCAAGGCCTTCGACCCGCGCGACTATGGCTGCCTGGTGCTGGACATACGCATGCCGGGCATGACCGGGCTGGAACTGCAGAAGCACCTGGCGGAGATCAGCTGCAACATCCCCATCGTGTTCATCACCGGCCACGGCGACATCCCCATGGCGGTGGAGGCGGTGCGCCAGGGGGCCGTCGACTTCCTGCAAAAACCCTTCGAGGACCAGGAACTGGTGGATCGCATCAACGACGCCATGAAGCAGGCGGCGGAACAGCGCGAGGGAGAACTGGAGCGCCTCGAAATCCTGGACCGGATCGAGAGCCTGACCGCGCGCGAGAAGCAGGTCATGGGCGAAGTAGTGCAGGGCAAGGCCAACAAGGTGATTGCCGGCGACCTGGGGGTCAGCCAGAGGACCGTGGAGATCCACCGCGCCCGCGTCATGGAAAAAATGCAGGCCAATTCGCTCGCCCACCTGGTGCGCATGGTGATGGTCGCCGAAAACCAGGCCGGCGGCTGAAAGAAACCCCGGCGAAATCACGCAACGACCCTGTTCCCTTTCCGGCGGCGATGCCGCCGGCGGGCCGCAATGCGCTGTAATGCGCTGTCAAGAGCAGCCCCTTAGGTAGATGTTCGTATTTCCATGTCGCCAGCGAGTTTCAATACTCCCATAGCGAAAATAAGAACATCACTGAGGAAGTCGCCCCGCGGGCGGCCGTACCGCTAGCCTTGTCCGGTTCCAAAACACATGCCCCCAGTCTCGGGAAGTAGCGCTGAGGCACAGCAGGCCACGATTTGCATCGTGGAAAGCGAGGCTCCCGAACGGGAGGCGCTCTCGCAGCTGTTGAGCCACCTGCAGCATGAAGTCAGCGCCTTCGAATCGGCGGAAGCGCTGTTGGACGCGCTCGACCGGCTGGAAATCGCAATGCTCGTCACCGGCCTGGACCTGCCCGGCATGAACGGCGTGGAACTGCTCAACGAGTTGCGGACCCGGGGGGTGCAGGTGCCCGCGATTGTGGTTGCGGGGGATTCGGACGTCGCCACCGCCGTGGGGGCGATCCGGGCCGGCGCGATGGACTTCATCCAGAAACCGGTGATCGACCGCATCCTGCTCCGCCGGGTGCGCGACGCGCTGGCGCAAGCCGACCGCTGAACCCGCGGCCCGCTCCCGTCACCTGATCCCGCTGCCCGATCCCGCTGCCCGAACAGCGCCGCCAGGCTGCCCGGCCGGGCCCGCGACCCGGCCGCAACTTTGTGACGCAGTTCTTTCCGCCCGCCGGTACACCCGCATAAGGTGGATCCCACGACGGATCCACCATGAAAACACTCTTCAAGATCTTTGCCCTGCTGGTCCTGCTCACGGTCGCCACCGTGGTCGGCCTGCGCTTTTATTTCGGTGGCGCGCAGCCCTACAAGAACCTCACGGGCGCGCCCGCCATCGGCGAACCCGGCCTGCACTCCGTGCTGACGCATCCCGACCCGGTGGGGTCCATCGCGATCAGTGCCGGCGGCCGTATCTTTTTCACCGCTCATCCCGCCGGCCGGCCCGAGGGGCCCAGGGTTTTCGAATGGCGCGACGGCCGGGCGGAGCCCTTCCCCGCCGCGGACACGCAGGCAGCCCTGCTGTCCACGCCCGCCGGCCTGGCGCTGGATCGGTTCAACCGCCTGTGGATATCGGATCCCGCCGGCCATGGCCTGGGCCGCCCCCGGATCGTCGCCGTGGACCTGGCCAGCGGGCTGGTGGTCCACGAGCATGTTTTCCCCCGCGAGACCGCGCCGCGCGGCTCCTTCCTGCACGACCTGGAGGTGGCTCCGGACGGCCGCACCGTTTACATCGCGGACACCGGCCTGCTGAGCAAGTCCCCGGCTGTGGTGATTTACGACACGGCGACGCGCAAGTCCCGGCGGCTGCTGGAATCGCACCGCGCGCTCCGCGCGCAGGGCTGGCTGATCCGGACGCCGGTGCGCGAGATGCGCTACCTGGGCGGACAGGTTCCTTTCAAGCCCGGCCTGCACGGGCTCTCGATGGATCCGGGTGGCCAGTGGCTTTACCTCGCGGCAATGGCCCACGACACCCTCTACCGGGTGCCCACGGGCGCGCTGCGGGACCCGGAGTTGCCCGCCGAGGACCTGGCCGGGCGCGTCGAGCCGGTGGGCAGCAAGCCGCTCAGCGACCAGCTGGCAACCGACGGCGCCGGCGGGATCTACCTGACCGACGTAGAACACGGCGCGGTGCTGCACATGGGTTCCGATCGCGAGCTGGCCACCCTGGTCAAGTCGCCCCGCATCCGCTGGGCGGACAGCCTCGCCGTCGGCGCCGACGGCTGGATCTACGTCAGCGACAGCGCGCTCCCGGAGGTCATGCTGGCCCGGCGGTCGCAGATCGAGGATCGCGGCCCCTACCACGTGTTCCGCTTCAGGGCCCCGGCGGCGGCCACGCAGACGGCCGCCCGCTAGCCGCTCGCCGGGAACCGCGTAGGGACTTTCCGCAGCCGCGTCGAAACTTGACCTCGATCAATGAAATAATGGCGCCGAGAGCTTAAAAAGGATCTTGGCAGTCGAGACCATACGGACGTGGTGCCGGCCGGTAAGCCATGGAGGCATCGCCGGCCGGTTTGCAGTCCCGGTCGCGGCTCCCGACACTCTCCTCTTGGTTTGGGCCCCGGGAACACAATTTCCGGGGCCTCTTCTTTTGTGCCTTCCTCGTGATCCCGGTCAGCCGGGCGGAACCTCGTAGCGACCTTGCTGGATCGGGTAAACGGGCGGATTCTCGGCTGCCTCGTAGTAAGGCATCATCTGCGGGGCAAGCCGCGACAGTCGTTCCTGGCGGTTGCCCGGCGAGGGATGCGTGCTCAGGAACTGCGGCGGGCCGCTGCCGCCGACCTCCGCCATCTTCCGCCACAAGGATGCCGCGGCGTCCGGGTGATAGCCCGCCCGTGCCGCGAGCTCGATCCCGATCCGGTCCGCCTCCGTTTCCGCCGTCCGGCTGTGCGGCAGGCTCACGGCGATCACCGCGGCCGCCGCCGCGCCGGCCACTGCGCGCTCGTCGCGGGTGGACATGCCGACCGCCAGGATCCCCAGCTGGGAAGCCATCGCGACCGACATCTTCTCCGCCGTGTGGTTCGCCAGGGCGTGGGCGATTTCGTGCCCCATGACCTGGGCGATCTCGTCGTCAGTGGCCTCGGTCTGCTCGATCAGCCCGCTGTAGATGGCCATCCGTCCGCCGGCCATGGCCCAGGCGTTGACCGTGTCGGGCTCGTCGATCACCTCCACGCTCCACTCCCAGTCCCGTGTCCGGGGATACTGCCGGATCGCCTGCGCGACCAGCCGGCCGGTGATCCGGTTCACCCGCTCGACCAGGGCCTGGTCCTGGCTGATGAGCCCCTTCTCCTTGAAGGCCTGCATCTGCTGCACATAAGCGGCGCGCGAGGCGGAAATGGCCTGGTCGGGCGAGACCAGCATCAGCTGGCGCCGGCCGGTAGGGCTCGTCGCGCAAGCCGCCAGCACCAGCGCCAGGAGGCCGTACAGAAGGATTTTCTTCATGGGAGCGCCCATTCCGGTCAATGTTTGTCAGTAATGATATTAGCGCCTGCACACGTCTTTGTGCTTGGTGTTCGCTCGCCGGGCGGCTAAAGTCGCCGGCATGCCCAAGCGCCGCGCCTCTTCCTCGCAGGCTTCCCGGGAGCGCCCGGACGCACTGGTCATCGGCGGCGGCCACAACGGGCTGGTGTGCGCAGCCTACCTGGCCGGCGCGGGGCAACGCGTCACGGTGCTGGAACAGCGGGACCTGGTCGGCGGCGCGGCGGTCACCGAGGCTTTTCACCCGGGTTTCCGCAATTCCAGCTGCAGCTACACGGTCAGCCTGCTGAACCCGCGAGTGATTGCCGATCTGCGGCTGCACGAGCACGGCCTGCGAGTGGTCGAGCGACCCTTCGCCAATTTTCTTCCGCTGGGGGACGGCCGGGCCTTCCGCTTCGGCGGCGATCTCGGCGCGCAAGAACTCGCCCGTTTTTCGGCGCGCGACGCCGGGCGGCTGCCGGCCTGGTTCGCAATGCTGGAACGGATGGCGACCATCTTGCGGGCGCTCGCCGAAGAAACGCCACCGAACGTCTCGGACCGCTTCGTGCTGGCGGACTGGCTGGCATCGCTGACGGTGGCGCGCAGGTTGAAAGGCCTGGACATGGGCGGCCGCCGCGACCTGCTGGAACTGTTCACCAGGAGCGCCGGCGAACTGCTGGACGACTGGTTCGAGTCGGCGCCGCTGAAGGCGGTGCTCGGCTGGGACTCCATTGTCGGCAACTTCGCCAGCCCCTACGCGCCCGGCACGGCTTACGTGCTGTTGCACCATGTGTTCGGCGAGGTGAACGGCAAAGCGGGCGCCTGGGGTCACGCCATCGGCGGCATGGGCGCCATCAGCGACGCCATTGCCGCGGAGGCGCGGGCGCGCGGCGTCCAGCTTCGCACAAAGGCCACGGTCGAGCGCGTCAACGTGCGCAACGGGCGCGCGGTGGGCGTCACGCTGTCCGACGGCAGCGAGCTCGAGGCGAAACGCGTGATCGCCGGGATCAACCCCAGGCTGCTGTACACGCGGCTGTTCGACCCGGCCGATCTCGACCCCGACCTGCTGGCCCGCTTCAAGCGTTACCGCTGCGCCTCGGGCACTTTCCGCATGAACGTCGCGCTTTCCGAGTTGCCGGATTTCCGTGCGGCGCCCGGGAGTCACCTGCAGCCACATCACGCCAGCGGCATCCTCATCGGCGAATCGCTGGAATATTTCGAGCGCGCCTATTTCGACGCGCGCTCCAGGGAACACAACCCCGGCTGGGCGCGCGAGCCCGTGGTGGAGCTGGTGATTTCCTCCGCGCTGGACGACTCGCTGGCGCCCGCGGGGCGACACGTGGCCAGCCTGTTCTGCCAGCAGGTCAACCCGGAGCCGGACGGCGGCTGGGACGCGCACCGCGAGACCTTCGCCGACCTGGCCATCGAGACGGTGAACCGGCACGCCCCGAACTTCGCTGCCAGCGTTCTCGGCCGGCGGATCCTGTCGCCGCTGGACCTGGAGCGGGAATACGGTCTGCTGGGCGGCGATATCTTTCACGGCGCGCTCGGGCTGGACCAGCTGTTCAGCGCGCGACCGCTGCTCGGCCAGGCTGATTACCGCGGTGCCCTGCCCGGACTCTACCTGTGCGGTTCCGGCACTCACCCCGGGGGCGGCGTGACGGGGCTGCCGGGAATGAATGCCGCACGCGAGATCCTGCGCGACTCGGGCCGTAATTCCAGGCGTGCAGCTGGCCGGCCCGCGTGAACTACCTATGGAGATCGGCGTTCATCTGTAATAACAATTGTGGTTATCCGAGCCTTTTCTGCCGAGCGAGACCGAGTGACAGGCTCCGGATCCGTTTTTCATATGGACTTGACCGAGGATCAATGAATGAACAAGACCAATTTGAGCGTGCTGATTGCCGGCACGCTGCTTGTCGCGGCACCGGCGGGAGCACTCGCCGCAGAAGGTGACTGGCTGTTCCGCGCCGGCATGAGCCAGGTGGCGCCCAAGGACGACAACCTGCGCCTGGCGCCCAACGTCGTGCTGGGGGTGGACAACGACGAGCGCTTCACCTTCGACATTACCTACATGATCAGGGACAACTGGGGCCTCGAGCTGCTGGCGGCCGATACCTTCAACCACGGTTTCGAAGTCTACGAGAACAACACGGCGCCGCCCGTGCTTGGCGGCTCCGTGGAGCACATACCGCCGACCCTGAGCGTGCAATACCACTTCATGCCGGATTCGCGCTTCCGTCCCTATGTGGGCGCGGGCGTGAACTACACGCTGTTCTCGAACGAAAAACCATCCGGCCTGAAGCTGGACGACTCTTTCGGCCCGGCGTTCCAGGCCGGCATCGACGTCGGCATCAATGACAGCTGGTTCGTGAACTATGCAATCCGCTGGATCGACATCGACGCGGACGCCACGCTCGGTGGCGACAAGCTCGGCACCATCGAGATCGACCCGTGGGTCTACAGCCTGAACCTGGGTTATCGCTTCGGTCGCCCGGCGCCTGCCGTGGCCGCGGCCCCGGCGGCAGCGCCTCCGCCTCCGCCGCCCCCCGAGCCTGCCCCGCCGCCGCCCCCGCCGCCGGCTGACACGGACGGCGACGGCGTGCCCGACACCCTCGACCGCTGCCCGACCACCCCGGTCGGAGTGCGCGTCGACTCCTATGGCTGCAGCTGCGACTACACGCTCTCGCTGAGCTTTGGCTTCGACTCCGCCGAGCTCACCCCCGGGGACAAGGCCTTGCTCGATGAGCTCATACCTGTCCTGGAAGCGCTGCCGCAGGTGCGTGGCGTGATCGAAGGGCACACCGACAGCCGCGGCCCCGAGGCCTACAACCAGCAGCTCTCCGAGCGGCGTGCCAATGCCGTCAAGGAGTACCTGGATGATGCCGGCATCATCGGCGCCCGGTTTACCACCGTCGGCCTGGGCGAGTCCCAGCCAGTCGCAAGCAACGAGACCGAGGAAGGCCGCGCCGCCAACCGCCGCGTGGTTTTCAAGCGCACCGACTGCAACTAGCAGCCACTGGAGGCGGCTTGCCGCCGGCAGCGAGCCATCGCGAGCCGCCTCCAAAACGACAAGTCCCGGCCCCTCGACGGGGGCCGGGATTTTTCCGCCGGAGCATAAGGACAAGATGAACGCCGCGCGCAGGGAACTTTTCGAGGGCCTCGGGCTGGCCGCTATCGCCATCCTGTTCACCGGCATGCTGCTCTATGCCGGCGTGGTGGCGATTCAGAAGACCGATTATGCGCGGGCCGCGCTCTTGGGTGTGCCGGGACTCGTCGCCCTGTACTGGACGGTCCGCTTCACGCGTGCGCAGTTCGCTGCGTACGCCGCAGCCAGGCGGGGCGAACGCGGCTGAAGCGGCCGGGCCCTGGAAAAAAAGAAGCCTCCGCATGCGGAGGCTCCCGGTGATCGTCATCCCTGATGCGATCTCCTTATGCTGAATGAGCTCGGGCGAGCGAGCCGAAAAGCCTCGCTGCGCCCGCGCAGCCGCTCAGCTGGCCGGCGGCAGGATCACCGCGTCGATGACGTGGATCACGCCGTTGCTGGCACCGATGTCGGCGGCAACCACGTTAGCGCCATTCACCGTGACCTTGCCGTAGTTCGCCTTGACGTCGATGGTGGCGCCCTGGAGGGTGGCCGGCGAAGCCGCGCTGCCGATATCGCCGCTCATGATCTTCCCGCCCACGACGTGGTAAAGCAGGATACCGGCAAGGGCGTCCTTGTTCTCGGGCTTGAGCAGGTCTTCGACCGTACCTTCCGGCAACGCCGCAAAGGCCTCGTCCGTAGGCGCAAACACGGTCAGCGGACCCTCGCCCTTCAGGGCATCGACGAGACCCGCGGCCTGGGCGGCTGCCAGCAGCGTCTCGAAGGTGCCGGCGGCCGCGGCAGTTTCCACGATGTCCTTGGCGCCGTGCGCCTTCTTTTCGGAGTGATGAGAGGCCTGCGCAACCGAGGTCACGCCGAATGCTGCAGTCGCCAGCATGAAGGTGCCGACCAGCATCACCAGGTAACGATCATTGAAGATTCTTGCAAAGGATTTCATCCGAATTTCTCCTGTTGGTTCTCAGGTCAACCGGGATGGTTGCCGAGAAGGAATCCGGGGAAGGTTTCGGTTGGCGAGGCAGCGCAGATTCAGCGCTTCGGCGGCGGCCGCCCCAGGCACCACCAGCAGGGACATTTCGCGGGCCGGTCTGCGCGGGTGGAAACCACTACTGGCGCACGCCTCGCCCGGCACAGGTAGAATGCGTATTCTTTTTAACGCGGGTGACGGCGGTTGCCGCGCTCATTCACCTGCCCGAATTCGGAGGATGCTCCCCCATGTCAAAATCGACCACGGCTTTACTGCTCACTCTGGCCTCCGCGCTGGCCCTGTCGGCTTGCAGCCAGGAACCGGCTGCTCCTGGAGCTGAAGCGGGCGAGACCACGGCCTCCGTCATGTCCGAATCGAAACCGCACCCGGTCCCCACCGCGCCCGCCGGGAACGTCGACCTGTCCGGTATCGAGAAAGCCGAAGACGGCAAGACCATCGCGGAAATATTCGCCGGGAAGGATCAGCTGGAAGGCGAAGCAGTCGTATTCCGCGGCAAGGTCGTCAAGGTGAATGCCGGCATCATGGGCAAGAACTGGCTGCACGTGCGTGACGGCTCGGGCGAGGAAGGCACCAACGATCTCACTGTCACCACCGTCGACGTCCTGCCGAAGGTGGGCGACACCGTGCTGGTGGCCGGGCCCGTCGGCCGGAATGTCGATTTCGGCATGGGCTACGAGTACGACGTGATCATCGAGGATGCCGAGGTGACGGTGGAGTAGCCGCTGCGGGCGGCCTCGCTGCGCTCACCCGTCCAAATCGGCAGTCCTGCCGATTTGTCGAACCCACGTGGGTCCTCATCCCATCACCCGGAACGACGAAGCCCCCGCACGCGGGGGCTTCTTTGTTCTGGAGCGGGTGATGGG
>DATFKW010000006.1:0-19185 GCA_035268405.1 Gammaproteobacteria bacterium | reverse complement strand
GGTGCCCAGGTCACTCCCACTCGATGGTGGCCGGCGGCTTGCCCGAGATGTCGTAGGTGACGCGCGAGATGCCGGCGATTTCGTTGATGATGCGCCGGCCCACGAGGTCGAGGAACTCGTAGGGCAGGTGCGCCCAGCGCGCGGTCATGAAATCGATGGTTTCCACCGCGCGCAGCGCGACCACGTAATCGTAGCGGCGCCCGTCGCCCATCACGCCCACTGAGCGCACCGGCAGGAACACGGCGAAGGCCTGGCTGACCTCGTCATAGAGGCCGTGGTTGCGCAGCTCGCTGATGAAGATGTGGTCGGCCTGGCGCAGCAGGTCGGCATACTCTTTCTTCACTTCGCCGAGGATGCGAACGCCCAGGCCCGGGCCCGGGAAAGGATGGCGGTAGACCATGTCCCAGGGCAGCCCAAGCTCCAGGCCGATCTTGCGCACCTCGTCCTTGAACAGCTCGCGCAGCGGCTCCACCAGCTGCATGCGCATGCGCTCGGGCAGGCCGCCGACATTGTGGTGGGACTTGATGACGTGCGCCTTGCCGGTGCTGCCGCCCGCCGACTCGATGACGTCGGGGTAGATGGTGCCCTGCGCCAGCCAGTCGATATCCTTGAGCTGCTGCGCCTGCTCGTCGAACACCTCGATGAATTCGCGGCCGATGATCTTGCGCTTCGCCTCCGGGTCGCTCACCCCCGCCAGTGCGTCCAGGAAACGCGCCTCGGCGTCCACCCGGATCACCTTGATACCCATGTGGCGCGCAAAGGTGGCCATCACCTGGTCACCTTCGCCCTGGCGCAACAGGCCGTGGTCGACGAACACGCAGACCAGCTGGTCGCCGATCGCGCGATGCAGCAGGGCCGCCACCACCGAGGAATCCACGCCGCCCGAAAGCGCCAGCAGGACTTTTTCGCCGCCCACCAGCGCGCGCACGCGCGCGATGCTGTCCTCCACGATGTTACCGGGCGTCCAGTCCGCCGCGCAGCCGCAGATGTCGTGCACGAAGCGCGACACGATGCGGGTGCCCTGGCGCGTGTGCGTGACTTCCGGGTGGAACTGCAGGCCGTAGAAGCGCCGGCCGTCGTCGGCCATGCCGGCCAGCGGCGCGCTGTCCGTGCCGGCAATGGCGATGAAGCCGGGCGGCAGGCTTTCGACGCGGTCGCCGTGGCTCATCCAGACATCCAGCTCGGCGGCGCCGTCGTCGCCGGCATGGTCCTCGATGTCGTCCAGCAGGCTGGAGGCGCCAGTCACCCTGACGCGCGCATAGCCGTACTCGCGCTGCTCGGAACCGGCCACTTCGCCACCCAGCTGGGCCGCCATCGTCTGCATGCCGTAGCAGATACCCAGCACCGGCACGCCCAGGTCGAAGACGGCCGACGACACGCGCGGCCCCTCCTCGATGGTGACCGACTCGGGACCGCCCGACAGGACGATCCCCGCCGGCGCGAAGGCGCGAATCTCGTCGGCCGGGCAATCCCAGGCGCGCACCTCGCTGTAGACGCCGGCCTCGCGGACGCGGCGCGCGATCAGCTGCGTGTACTGGGAGCCGAAATCGAGGATCAGGATCCGCTGTGCATGGATATCGGTACTCATCGGCCCGTCCGTTCAGTCGACGCGATAGTTGGGCGCTTCCTTGGTGATTCCCACGTCGTGCACGTGGCTCTCGCGAACGCCCGCGTTGGTGATGCGCACAAACTTCGGCCGGGTGCGCATCTCCTCGATGGTGCTGCAGCCCGTGTAGCCCATGGCCGCCCGCAGACCGCCGGCCAGCTGGTGGATGATCTGCAGCAGGCTGCCCTTGTAGGGCACCCGTCCCTCGATGCCTTCGGGCACCAGCTTTTCCACCTCGTCGGTGGCGTCCTGGAAGTAACGGTCGCTGGAACCGTGGCGCTGGGACATGGCGGCCAGCGAGCCCATGCCGCGGTAAGTCTTGTAGGAGCGCCCCTGGTAAAGCTCGACCTCCCCCGGCGATTCCTCGGTGCCGGCAAACAGGCTGCCCACCATGATGCTGTGGGCGCCCGCCACGATGGCCTTGGCGAAATCGCCTGAATAGCGGATGCCGCCGTCGGCGATCACCGGGATGCCGGTGCCCTCCAGCGCGGCCGTGACATTGGCCACGGCGCTGACCTGGGGCACGCCCACGCCGGCGATGACGCGCGTGGTGCAGATGCTGCCCGGCCCGATGCCCACCTTGACGCCGTCCGCGCCCGCTTCCGCCAGCGCTTTCGCCGCGTCGCCGGTCACGATGTTGCCGCCGATCACCTGGATGTGGGGGAATGCCTGCTTGACGCGCTTCACGCGCTCCAGCACGCCGCGCGAGTGGCCGTGCGAGGTGTCCACCACCAGCACGTCCACGCCCGCTTCGACCAGCGCCTCCACGCGCTCGTCGGTGTCGGCGCCGGTGCCCACCGCCGCGGCCACCCGCAGCGCCCCGCGCTCGTCCTTGCAGGCGTGGGGGAAATCGGTCGCCTTCTGGAAGTCCTTGGCGGTGATCATGCCCTTGAGGCGGTCCTCGGAGTCCACGATCAGCACTTTCTCGATGCGGTGGCGATGCAGCAACTGCAGCACCTCCTCCTTGTCGGCTCCCTCGCGCACCGTCACCAGGCGCTCGCGGGGCGTCATCACGTCCGCGACGGCCAGGTCGAGCCGGGTCTCGAAACGCAGGTCGCGGTTGGTAACGATGCCGGCGACGCGCGCGCCGTCCACCACCGGCACGCCGGAGATGCCGCGCGCCCGGGTCAGCTCGAGCACCTCGCGCAGCGTCTTGTCCGGCGTGACCGTGATCGGGTCGTTGATGATGCCGCTTTCGTATTTCTTGACGCGGCGCACCTCGCGCGCCTGCGAGGACGCCACCATGTTCTTGTGGATGACGCCGATGCCCCCCTCCTGGGCCAGCGCGATGGCCAGGCGGGCCTCCGTGACCGTGTCCATGGCCGCGGACATGATCGGCAGCTGCAGAGAAATCTCCGCGGTCAGCTTGGTGTCCAGGCCGACCTCGCGCGGCAGCACCTCCGAGTACGCAGGCTCTAGCAGAACGTCGTCGAAAGTGAGGGCTTCCTGGATCAGGCGCATCGGCGGTCCCCCTTGGACGGTGGGAGTGTAAACCCGCCATTGTACGCGCCGGCCCGACAGCGGTAAATCTCGCGGTATGATTCGCCCCATGCACGCTGAAGATTCCCTGCTGCCCGAACGCGATGTCTGGACCGTCTCGCGCCTGAACCGGGAGGTGCGGCTGCTGATCGAGACCGGGCTCCCGGCCCTGTGGATCGAGGGCGAGGTGTCCAACCTCGCGCGGCCCGCCTCCGGCCACCTGTATTTCTCGCTGAAGGACGAGGCCGCGCAGGTCCGCTGCGCGCTGTGGCGCTCCACCGCGCTCAAGCTGGCCTTTGCCCCGCGCAACGGCATGCAGCTGCGGCTGCGGGCGCGGGTCAGCGTCTATGAGCCACGCGGCGAGTACCAGCTGATCGTGGAGCATGCCGAGGAGGCCGGCGAAGGCGCGCTCCGGCGGCGCTTCGAAGAACTCAAGGCGCGACTGCGCGCGGAAGGCCTGTTCGACGAGGCGGTCAAGCGGCCTTTGCCGCGCCTGCCGCGGCGCATCGGCGTGATCACCTCGCCCAGCGGCGCAGCCGTGCGCGACATCCTGCACATTCTCCGGCGGCGCTTCCCGGCGATCCCGGTGGTGATCTATCCCGTGCCGGTGCAGGGCGACGGGGCCGCCGCCAAAATCGCCTCCGCGCTGGCGCTGGCTTCCCGGCGCGCGGAATGCGATCTGCTGATCCTCGCCCGGGGCGGCGGCTCGCTGGAGGACCTGTGGAGTTTCAACGAGGAAGTGGTGGCGCGCGCCATCCGCACATCCGCGATCCCGGTGATTTCCGGCGTCGGCCACGAAGTGGACTTCAGCATCGCCGATTTCGCCGCCGACCTGCGCGCGCCCACGCCGTCTGGCGCCGCGGAGCTGGCCGTGCCGGATGCCGGCGAATGGCTGCAGCGTCTCAACAAGGACGCCGGCCGCCTGGGCAACGCCATCACGCGACGGCTGCAGGCCAAAGCCGAACGGCTGGGGTGGCAACAGCGGCGGCTGGCGGTCGCGCATCCGGGCAATCGCCTGCGCCAGCACGGCCAGCGGCTGGACGAGCTGGAAATGCGGCTGCAGCGAGCGGTCGGCGGATTTCTGGCGGTACGCGGCCAGCGGCTCGGGCAGGCCGCTGCGGTGCTGGCCGCGCACGCACCCGGTCCCCGCCTGCGCTCGGCGGCGGAGCGGGTGGCCGGCCTGGAGCGGCGCTTCGCGACCGCCATGGGCCACCGCCTGCAGGCCTCGCGCGCGCGCGCCGAGAGCGCCGCGCATGCGCTGCACACCGTCAGCCCGCTGGCGACCCTCGAGCGCGGCTATGCCATCGCCACGCGGACCCGTGACGGCGTCATCCTGCGCTCTGCGGGACAGGCGGACGCCGGCGATACGCTGCGGGTCACGCTGGCGCGCGGCTCGCTGGAGGCAGTGGTGAAGTCCACCGCAGACGACGCCCCGGGCACGCCCGCCGGCGACGCGGGCCAAGGCGAGGGCCAGGGCGGAGATCAGGCCTTGTCGAAGTAACGCGCGAGGACGGGTCGGAAGCCGTCCATGTCGACCAGGAAGGAATCGTGTCCCTGCAGTGACGGCAGCGCCACGAACTCCACCTCGCGTCCCGGCCGCTCCAGGCACTCCGCGAGCTGCTCCTGCTCGTGCAGCGGGAACAGGAAATCCGTCTCCACTCCCACCACCAGCGCGCGCTCGATGCCCGGCTTGGACAGCTCGGTGGCCACGCAGCCGCTGTGCTCGGCCACGTCGAACAGGTCCATCGCGCGCGACAGGTAGAGATAACAGTTCGGATCGAACTGGCCGACGAACTTGTTCGCATGGTGCTCCAGGTAGGACTCGACCTCGAAGTCGACGCCAAACTGGTCGCCGGCGTCGTGCTCGCCCTCCGCCCGCTCGCGGCCGAAGCGCTGGTCCCACTCCTCGGCCGAGCGATAAGTGATCATGCCAAGCTTGCGGGCCAGGCGCATGCCGGCGATCGGCGGCTGGTCGGCCGGATAATCGCCGCCCCGCCAGGCCGGGTCGGAGCGGATCATCTCGCGCTGCAACGAGCGCAGCGCGATGGCGAAAGCCGTGGCGCGCGCCGCCGACGAGATCGCCACGAGGCCGCGGCTCATCTCGGGAAACAGCGTGCAGAAAGCCAGTGCCGTCATGCCGCCCAGGGACGGCCCGATCACGGTATGCAGCTTGCGGATGCCCAGGTGCTTCACGACCTCCAGGCCCGCAGTGGCGATGTCCTCGATGGTCAGCACCGGGAAAGCGAGCTTGTAGGGCTGGCCGGTGCGCGGGTCGATGGACGCCGGCCCCGTGGAGCCAAAACAGCTGCCGACGGAGTTCACGCAGATGACGAACCAGCGGCGCGTGTCGATGGGGCGCACCGGCCCGATCATTTCTTCCCACCAGCCGGACGACGGGTCCTGGGGAGACGAAGCGGCATGCGCGGATGGAGACAGCCCGGTGAACAGCAGCACGGCGTTGCTGCCGTCGGGCGCCAGCTCACCCCAGGTCTCGTAGGCGATGTCCAGCCGCGGCAGCACGCCGCCGCGGTGCATGGTGAAGGGCGCCTGCAGGCGCACGAAACGACGCGCGCCGGTGGCGGCGCGGGCCTCGCTGGGGGCGAAGGCCGGGGTGCGCGCAGTGGTCTCTCGCTGGCTCATGCTCTTGTTTCCCGGGCCTAGTGCCGTTTTTTCACGTGCTTCATCAAGCGCTCGCGTTTCTTCTGCTGGCGCGGCGTCAGCGGGTTGCGCCGGCCGGCGTAAGGGTTGTCGCCCGAGCGCAGCTCGATCCGCACCGGCGTGCCGCGCAGCTTGAAGGCCTTGCGGAAGGTGTTGGCAAGATAACGGCGATAGGCCTCGGGCAACAACTCCGCCTGGCTGCCGTGCACCACGATCACGGGAGGATTGCGGCCGCCCTGGTGAGCATAGCGCAGCTTGATGCGCCGGCCGCGCGACAGCGGCGGCTGGTGGGCGGTGACCGCGTCCTGCAGGACCCGCGTCAGCTCCGGCGTGGGCAGGCTGCGATGCGCCGCCGCGTGACTCTGGTTCACCAGCTCGAACAGGTCGCCGACGCCGGTGCCGTGCAGGGCGGAGATGTACTGCACCGGCGCGTAGTCCACGAAGGGCAGTTTCAGGTCCAGCTGGCGCCGCACGGTGTCGCGCTGGTCCGGGGGCAGGCCGTCCCACTTGTTGATGGCGATCACCAGCGCACGGCCGCGCTCGGCGGCCAGGCCCAGCAGACTTGCGTCCTGGTCGGTGATGCCCTCCCGGGCGTCCATCACCGCGATCACCACCGAGGCGGCGTCGATGGCGCCCAGCGTCTTGATGATGCTGAACTTCTCCACGGCTTCGTCGACCCGGGAGCGGCGCCGCACGCCGGCGGTGTCCACCAGCCGGTACTGCTGTCCGTCGCGCGCGAAGGGCACTTCCACCGCATCCCGCGTCGTGCCCGGCTGGTCGAAGGCCACCAGCCGTTCCTCGCCCACCATGCGATTGATCAGCGTCGACTTGCCCACGTTCGGCCGGCCGATGACCGCCACGCGGATGCCCTCGGCGGCCGCCGCCTGTTCGCCGTCCTCCTCGGCAGGGAACGGCGCCAGCACTTCGTCCATCAGGGCCCGCACGTTGTCGCCGTGCGCCGACGAGATCACCGCGGGCTCGCCCATGCCGAGGCGATAAAAATCCGCGCCGGCCAGCGCCGCCTGCTGCCCCTCGGCCTTGTTGACCACCAGGATCGCGGGCCGGTTGCGACGCCTGAGCAGCTCGGCCACCTGGTGGTCGGGGCCGGTCAGGCCCTCGCGCGCGTCCACCATGAACAGCACGGCGTCCGCCTCGTCCAGCGCCTGCAGCGTCTGGCGGGCCATCAGCCCGTCCAGCGTGTCCTTCTCGCCGGTCAGGCCGCCCGTGTCCACCACGATGTAAGGCACCGGCCCGACCTTGCCGAAGCCGTACTGCCGGTCGCGCGTCAGCCCCGGCAGGTCGGCGACCAGCGCGTCGCGCGTCCGGGTCAGGAAGTTGAACAGCGTGGACTTGCCGACGTTCGGCCTGCCCACGAGCGCAATGACGGGCAGCATCGCGGCCGGGACCTCAGTCCCTCGGCTCCACGCGCAGCGCGTACACCCGGTCGTCCTCGTCCTGGGCAATCAGCAGCTCGCCGCCGCTGACCGGGGCGGTCGCGAAGGCCGCGCCGCCGGCGCGATAACGGGCCTGCAGCGTGCCCGTGATGGAGTCCAGCCAGTGCAGCCAGCCCTCGAAATCGCCCACCACCACGCTGTCGCCGAAAGGCGTCGGTGCGGTCAGTGCCCGCATGCGCAGCGCATCCTGGCGCCACAGCTCGCCGCCGCTGGAACGGTTGAGCGCCACCACTTCGCTCTCGGTGTCCGACAGGTACACGCTCGTCCAGTCGACGCCGAGATCCTTGTAACTCGACATTTCGACCGCCCACAGGATGCGGCCGTCGCCCAGCGCCAGGCTGGCGAGGCGCCCGTCGTAGCCGACCGCGTAAAGGTCGCCGCCGACCACCTGCGGCGTTGCGTCCACGTCGGCAAGCCGCTCGATCTCGGTACGGCCGCGACCGACCGAGAGGACGTTCTCCCAAGCGGGCTCGCCGGTGCGCAGCTCGTAGGCCCCGATGCGCCCGTCGTCGAAACCGGTCACCACCCGGTCTGCGGCGATCACCGCGCCGGCCGTGCCGCGCATCGAGAGGCGCGGCGGCTGCCGCTCCACCACCCACAGCTGGCGACCGTTCTCCGCCGACAAGCCCCGCAACGCGCCGTCCACCGTGCGCACCGCGATCACCGAGGCACTCAGGGCGGGCTTGGCCAGCACTTCGCTGGACAAGGTCGCGGACCACAGGGGATTGCCGTTCGCGATATCCAGCGCCGCGATGTCGCCCTTGCTGCCGGCGACCACCACCATTCCGTGGCCCGCCGCCGGCCCGGCCGACAAGCTCAGTCCGGTCTCGACGGTCCACTGGGCCTCGCCGGTTTCCAGGTCCAGGGCATGCACTTCGCCATCGCGGCCGGCGGCATAGACCCGGCCGCCCTCGAGCGCCGGTTGCAGCGCAAGACCCAGCAGCTCGGAACCCGGCCCCACGCGCACCTCCCAGGCCTCGCTGATGCGCAGCGTCGGCTCGATGCTGGTGAGCTCCGCCGGCGGCTCGATCGGCTCGTCCTTGCCGCCGAACAGGCCGCAGCCGCCAAGCAGCAGCAACAGCGGCCAGAGCAGCCGGGCGCCGGGGCCTGGCCTCACGAGGCGTCGCCTTCCGTCGCCGCAGGCTGCGACAGCGATTGCAGCTTCAGTTGCAGCAAGTTTTCGTCGATGACGCCGCCGTACTGCGCGGCGCCGGCCAGGGCCGCCTCGTAGGCCGCCCGGGCGCCGGCCTCGTCACCCTGTGCGGCCAGCGCATCGCCCTCGATCTCCTTGAACGCCGGTGCAAAGGCCCCGGCCTCCGCGGCCCGCGCCAGTTCCAGTGCGCGGCCGGGCTCTCCGGCGGACAGCGACAGCCGGGCGAGCCGCAAGCGCGCGACCAGTTTCAGCTGTGGATCGCGGGCATCGGCCATGACCTGCTCGAGCTGGTCCGTGGCAACGCCGAACTCTTCGGCACGCGCCGCGGCGCCGGCCAGCGCCAGGCGGGCGTGCTGCAGGTAGGGCGACGAGCCGTAGCCGGACTCCAGGCGTTCCACGCCGACGCGGATCTCGTCGATGCGGTCCTCCAGCGCGGCCTCCGTCACCACCGAGTAGATCGCCGAGGCCTCCTCGGCCCGATCCACCTGGTAACCCTGCCACCAGTTCCACAGGACCAGCGCGAGCACGCCGCCGCCCACGCCCACGATGATCCAGGCGCCGTTCTCTTTCCACCACTGGCGGATCCGATCGACCTGTTCGCGTTCAGAAAGATAGTCTTCCACTTCGTTCTCCGTCGCCGGGCCCCGGGGCCGGCGTCTCGTTGCAACAAAATTCCGTCAGTCGCGCTCCGCCGCCACCGCTTCTCCCAGCGTCGCGCGCAGGGCCTCCCGTTCCACGGAGCGCTGCTCGCCTTCCCCGCGCATCGGCTTGACCTGCACGCGATCGGACTCGATCTCCTCGTCGCCCAGGATCAGCGCCAGCGAGGCGCCGCTCCGGTCCGCCTTCTTCATGGCCGACTTCAGCGAACCCCCGCCGCAGTGACTCACCAGGCGCAAGCCGGGCACCGCGTCTCGCAGCCACTCGCCGAGCGCAAAGGCGGCGGGCTGGGCGGCCTCGCTCACCGGCACCAGGTAGGCATGCGGCGCGCCGGCGACCGGCGCATGGTCCTGCACCAGCGCCACCAGGCGCTCCATGCCCAGCGCCCAGCCGATGGCGGGCGTGGGCCTGCCGCCGAGCTGGGCCACCAGGCCGTCGTAACGGCCGCCGCTGCAGACCGCCGACTGGGCGCCCAGGCGATCGGTGAGCCATTCGAACACCGTGCGGCTGTAGTAATCGAGTCCGCGGACCAGCCGCGGGTTCACGCTGTAAGCGACGCCCGCGGCGTCGAGCGCCGCCGTGAGCTGCTCGAAGTGATCCGCGGACTCCGGGTCCAGGTGATCCGTGATCGCCGGAGCCGCCGCGATCAGCGCCTGCATCGCCGGGTTTTTGCTGTCGAGGATCCTGAGCGGATTCTGTTCCAGCCGGCGCACGCTGTCGGCGTCCAGTTGCTCGCGATGCGCATCGAAGTACTCGACCAGCAGCGCCCGGTAGGCGCGCCGAGATTCCGGCGTTCCCAGCGAGTTCAGTTCCAGCCGCAAGTCCGTCAGCCCCAGCGCACGCCAGAGCCGGGCCGACATGAGGACCAGCTCCGCATCGATGTCCGGGCCCTCGAAGCCCAGGGCCTCGGCGCCGAGCTGGTGGAACTGGCGGTAACGGCCTTTCTGCGGCCGCTCGTAGCGGAACATCGGCCCGGCGTACCAGAAACGCTGCTGCTGGTTGTGTATCAGGCTGTTGCTGATGGCGGCGCGCACGCAACTCGCCGTCGCCTCGGGGCGCAGGCTGAGGCGGTCGCCGCTGCGATCCGTGAAGCTGTACATCTCCTTTTCGACGATGTCCGTGACTTCGCCGATGGAGCGGCTGAACAGCTCGGTGCGTTCCACGATGGGGATGCGCAGTTCGCCGTAACCGTAGGCGGCGAAGACCTCGCGGGCCTGTGCCTCCACCCACTGCCAGACCGCCGCGCTCTGCGGCAGGATGTCGTTCATGCCCCGGATGGGCTGGATCGCGGCCGCCACGGCTGCTGCGGCCTCAGCCTTCGCCGCCGCCGACCGTCAGCCGCGCGGTGCCGTCCCGGCGGGCCGCCGGCCTGACTGCAATGGGAGAGCCGTCGACCGACAGGCGCGTGCCCGCGGCATTGCCGAGGAACACCGACACCGGCGCGGTGCCGCGCAGGCGCGCGACGTCTCCGGCCCGGTAAAGCCGGTACGCGAGGCGTTTTTCCTGTGCGTCCTCGACCTCCAGCCAGCAGTCCTCGGTGAACTCGAAGCGCAATTCGACCGTGCCGGGCGGCGGCACCTGCGCCTCCGGGATTTCGACTACCCGGGTGGTGGCCAGGGCGGCGTCCTGCGGCTGCTCGGCGAGGGGATCCGGCAGCGGGTCCCGGCCCGAATCCGGGCTCGAGCCGCGGTTAAAGTCCGGATTCGAGTCCGGATTCGAGATAGTGTTCCGGGCCGTACCCTGCGCCGGGCCGTGGCCAGCCGCTGCGATTTCGGTGGACAGAGGCCTGTCGATGGTCCTGTCGTCCTGTGCCTCGGTCAGCGGCGGCTCTTCATTCGCCAGGAATTCGAGTGCCGGCGGCGTTTCCGCCGGCGCCTCCGCCTCGACGCCCGCTGTGTCCGAGCCGCCGGGCGCCAGCGTCCACCAGGTGAACGCCAGGGCGACGGCCGCGGCCACGACGCCGCTCAGCGGCGCCGCCCACCCAGGCACGCCCCGGCTCGGCGGCCTGCCGGGCAGCAGGCCGGGAAGGATGTCCGTCGGCTGCGGGGCGTCGCAGCAGGACTCGTAGGCGGCGATCAGGCTTTCCGCCGGAAGGTCCAGCAGGGCCGCCGCCCGCCGCAGGTAACCGCGCACGTAGACCACGCCGCCGAAACTCTCGTGGTCATCGGCTTCCAGCGCGCGCAGCCGCTCAGCCGGCAGGCACAGTTCGGCCGCCAGCGTTTCGATGGTCCAGCCGGCCCGCTCGCGCGCCTCGCGCAACTGCGTGCCGGGCGAATTCACGGCTTGCGTTTCCGCATCGGCCGAGTGCTGCTCGTCAGTCACGCGCCAGCCTCCTCGCCTCGTTCGAATCGGGGAACTCACGCTGCAGGCGAAGGGCGTAAGCCTGCGCGGCGCGCCGGTCGCCCGCTGCAAGTTCAATGCTGCGGCCCAGCTCCAGGCTGGCCGGAGATGCCGGCGCCACCGCCTCGTAACGCTGCACGAAGGCGCGCGCCTGCAGGGGTTCGCCGATTTCCAGGCTCAGGTCCGCCATCTGCAGCAAGGCCTCGCCATAAGTGCGATTCACTCCCAGCGCGCGCCGCAGGTAGGTCTCCGCCTGTTCCGCGTCGGGAATGCGTCGCGCGCAAACCCCTGCGTTGGTGAGTGCGACTTCCGGCGTCTTGTAATAAGCGTTGCGGGCGGCCATCTCGAAATGGCGGATGCCTTCCTCTCGCTCTCCCTGCCGACAGAGAAAGCCGCCATAGCTGTTCAGCATGTTCGGATCGTCCGGCGCCAGGCGCGTGGCGCGCATCAGGTGATCGCCGGCGCGCGCGGTGTCGCCCACGCGCTCGTAGAGAATGCCGAGGGCAGCGTGGGCGGAGGGCAGAGAGCTGTCCTGCTCGACAGCCCGCTCCAGCTTGTTCCGCGCCTCCTCGAGGTCGCCGCGCCGCATGTAGTTCATGCCCAGCTGCACGTTGAAGCGTGCCGCGTCGTCGCTCGAGACCTTGCTGTCGGGCGCGCCGCTGGCGCAGCCCGCAAGCAGCGCCAGGAAGAACGCAAGGAGAAGGGCCGCGGGCATCAGGAAGCCCTCGCCGTGACGCTGACGAGCTTGTCGCCCAGCCGGTAGCGCATGCGGTCGTTCACCTCGCCCGCGAGCTGGCCGCAGGCGGCGTCGATATCGTCGCCGCGCGTGCGCCGGATGGTCGCGCGGATGCCCTTGCGCAGCAGGAAGTCCCGGCAGCGCTCCACCACCTCGTCCGGGGAGCGGCGGAACTCCGTGCCCGGAAAGGGATTGAAAGGAATCAGGTTGACCTTGGCGGGGCGGTGACCCAGCAGCTTCGCCAGCTTGCGCATGTCCTCGGGGCGGTCGTTCACGCCGTCCAGCATGACGTACTCGAAGGTGATGTGCCGCCCGGCGCGCCGCTCGGCGTAGCGCCAGCAGCTGTCCAGCAGCTCGGCGATGGGATGACGCCGGTTGATGGGCACCAGCTCGTCGCGCAACGCGTCGTCGGCCGCGTGCAGCGACACGGCCAGCGCCACGTTGCACTCCTGGCCGAGGCGCTCCATCTGCGGCACCAGCCCGGAGGTGCTGACGGTGACGCGGCGGCGCGACAGGTTGAAACCGTAATCGTCCACCAGCACCTGGATGGCCGGCAGCACCGCCCGGTAGTTGGCCAGCGGCTCGCCCATGCCCATGAACACCACGTTGGTGACCGGCGGGCTCTCGTCCGGCAGCCAGCCCAGCTGCTGGTTGGCCAGCCACACCTGGCCGACGATGTCGGCGGCCGACAGGTTGCGATTGAAGCCCTGCTTGCCGGTCGCGCAGAAGGCGCAGTCCATCGCGCAGCCGACCTGGCTCGAAATGCACAGCGTGCGGCGCGCGGGCTCGGGGATGAACACCGTCTCGATGGCCTGGCCGCCGTCCATGGAAAGCATCCACTTGCGCGTGCCGTCGGCCGCGTCATGCTCGGAACGGATCGTCGGCGGGCGGATCTCGGCGATCTCCGCCAGTCGCGTGCGCAAGGCCTTCGAGATGTCCGTCATGGCCTCGAAATCGGACACGCCGTAACGATAGATCCAGCCCATCAGCTGGCGCGCGCGAAAGGGCTTCTCGCCGATGCCGACGAAGAAGTCCTCCAGCCCCTGGCGGGAGAGTCCCAGCAGATTGACGCGCGCGTCGCTCATGGTGCGTTCAGCGCGTCCTCGGGCAGATGTCGGTGCCGGCGAAGAAAAAGCCGATCTCCTGGCGCGCCGTCTCGGGGCCGTCGGAGCCGTGCACGATGTTTTCCTCGATGCTGTCGGCAAAATCCGCGCGGATCGTCCCCTGGTCCGCCTTCGCGGGGTCGGTCGCGCCCATGATCTCGCGGTGCTTGAGGATGGCGCCCTCGCCTTCCAGCACGCTGACCATCACCGGCCCGGACGTCATGTAGGAAACCAGGTCGTTATAGAAGGGGCGCTCGCGGTGCACGGCGTAGAAGGCGCCGGCATCCGCGGGCGAGAGATGCGTCATGCGGGCGGCGATCACCTGCAGGTCGCCGGTCTCGAAGCGCCGGTAGATCTCGCCGATCAGGTTTTTCTGTACGCCGTCCGGCTTGATGATGGAGAGGGTGCGTTCGATCGCCATGGGATTCCCTTGATTGAAGTCCGGGTTTGATGTCCGGGTTAAGTCTCGATTCCGGCCGAAAACCGTTGCAAAACGGCATCATGCAGCGGCCGGCTCCACTGCGCACCAGTGGAGGGCGTAACGGAATATCTTAAGCCCAGGGACCCCGGGCGTACAATCAGACGTTGAAACTTTCGCCGCAGCCGCATTCGCCCTTTACATTGGGGTTGCGGAACTGGAAGGCCTCGTTCAGGCCCTGCTTGACGAAATCCACCTCCGTGCCGTCGATCAGCTTGAGGTGCTCCGGATGCACGAAGACGCGCACGTCATGGTCTTCGAAAACCACCTCGTCTCCAGATTTTTCATCTGCATAATCAACGACATAGGCCCATCCTGAGCACCCGGTGCGCTTCACGCCCAGGCGGATGCCCAGGCCGCTGCCACGGCGGGCCAGGTAGTTCTTCACGCGTGTCGCCGCGGATTCGGTCAGCGTAATCGCCATGTTCTGTGTCTCCTCCTCGGTTGTGCCGGGGGTTGCTCAGGCTGTCAGGCCGGGCGCTGCGGCCTCGGCTGCGCCGCCCCGGCAGCGCAAGTGCAGGTCCGCATTATGCCTCGCGCGGCGCCGCCATGCAGGCGCGGAAGGCGTCCTGCACGACCAGCAGGCTGCCGAGCTTGTGGGGCGGAACCTGCAAGAGCCGCGCAAGCTGGTGCACATCCGGCCACGCCGGATCGACCCGGCGACCCTCGGCGTGTTCGGCCACCCATGAAGCCGCGGCGATGACGTGCGGGCAGCCGTAGGCGCGAAAACGGCACTGTGCGACCCGGCCCTCGGCCAGCCGCGCCTCGAACACCACGCGCACGCCCTGGCGGACATCGCCGGCCGCGCCGGATACCCGGCCCGGCAGCTTGCCGGCCAGGTGTCCGAGCCGCGGCGCACGCTCGAAGCGGCGGCGCACCTCGCTGGAATACTCGGGCAAACCCGCGTGCAGGCTCATGCCGCCCCCTTTGTGCTTTCATCGTCGTCGCGAGGGCTGATTTCGCGCAAGCGCTCGACCTGCGCGCGGACCAGCCCGACGGCCCGGTCCACCTCTTCCCGCGTGCTGTAGCGCCCGATGCTCAGTCGCAGCGAGCTCTGCGCCAGCTGATCGTCGCGACCGAGCGCGCGCAGCACGTAAGAGGCCTCGCGGCTGGCCGAAGTGCAGGCAGAGCCGCTGGAGACCGCCAGTTCGCGCAGCGCGAACAGCAGGCTCTCGCCCTCGACTCCCTCGAAGCTGACGTTCAGGATGCCCGGCACGCGCCGCGCCGGGTCCCCGTTCAGGTGCACACCGCCCAGCCCGGACAGCCCGGCCCACAGGCGATCCCGCAAAGAGGCCAGGCGCTCCGCCTCGGCCGGCTGCTCCGCCGCGGCGAGGCGGAAGGCTTCGCCCATGCCGACGATCTGGTGGGTCGCCAGCGTGCCGGAACGCATGCCCCACTCGTGCCCGCCGCCGTGGATCATCGGCTCCAGGCGGCTCTTGGGGCTGCCGCGCAAGTAGAGCGCGCCGACGCCCTTCGGGCCATAGGCCTTGTGCGCCGATACCGAGAGCAGGTCGGCGCCCAGTGCGTCCACGTTCACCGGCAGTTTGCCCGCTGCCTGCGCGGCATCCACGTGGAACAGCACGCCGCGTTCGCGGCACAGCTCTCCGATGGGCGCGAGGTCGTTCACGGTGCCGATCTCGTTGTTCACGAACATGACCGACACCAGCACCGTGTCCGGGCGCAGTGCCGGCTCGATCTCGGCCGCACTCACGATGCCGCCCTCGCCCGGCGTGACGTAAGTGATCTGCCAGCCTTCCTTTTCCAGCTGCCGGCAGGTGTCCAGCACCGCCTTGTGCTCGGTACGGCTGGTGACGATGTGGCGCCCGCGATCCGCATGGAAGCGGGCGGCGCCCTTGATCGCGAGGTTGTCGGATTCCGTCGCGCCGGAGGTCCAGATGATCTCCGGCGGCTTCGCGCCCAGCAGCGCCGCCACCTCGCGGCGCGCGCGTTCCACCCGGTTGCGGGCTTCCCGCCCGGGCGCATGCGAGCTGGACGCCGGATTCGCGAAACACGCATCCGGCCCGAGGCAATCGACCATGCAGCGGACCACGCGCTCGTCCACCGGGGTGGTCGCGGCGTAGTCCAGGTAGATGGTCTCGTGCTTGTCGTTCATCGCTGCTCCAGCGCGCTCAGGATTCCGCGAAGTATTCTGACCTCGTTTTCCTCCGGAAGTGCCCGGTTGAACAGCCGGCGCAGGCGCAGCATCAGGTGGCGCGGGTTCGCGGGGTTGAGGAAGCCCGCGCCGATCAACGCGCGCTCAAGGTGCGCGTAGAAGCGCTCCAGGTCCTCGGCCGAGGCCAGGGGCTCTCTCTGGCCGTCGGCCCCGCCCGAGACCTCGCTGCCCGACGCGCCCGCGGCGTCGCCGTCGGCCGCGCTTGCCAGCATCGCCAGGCGCAGCTCGTAGCAGACCACCTGCACGGCCATCGCCAGGTTGAGCGAACTGAAGTGCTCGCTGGTGGGAATATGCAGCAGGGCGTGACAGCGCGACAGCTCGTCGTTGCTCAGGCCGCTGCTCTCGCGGCCGAACACCACCGCGGCTTCGCCGCGGGCGCTTTCCGCCAGCAGCTGGGGCGCCAGTTCTCGCGGCGCCACCGCGGTCCAGGGCAGAGCGCGCAGCCTGGCGCTGGCGCCGGCGACGAAGCGGCAGCCGGTCAGCGCCTCGTCCAGGCTCGCGCAGACACTGGCCCGCTCCAGTATCCCGTCCGCGCCCGCCGCCCGCGCGGTGGCCTCGGCGCTCGGGAACTCGCGCGGCGCAACCAGGCTCAGGCGGTCCAGGCCCATGGTGCACATGGCCCGGGCCACCGCGCCGATATTGCCGGGATGCGTGGTGCCGACCAGCACGATGCGTACGGGGATGCTCATCGGGATCGAAAGGCCTGCAGGCTGTGACGCGACTTGTTATTCTAACCGGCTATGAGCGGTTCCGGCGCGCACGACGTGGCATCCCGCCCGCCTGCCCCCCGGGAGAGAGTATCCAATGCACCCCCTTCTGAACATCGGCGTTCGCGCCGCGCGCCGCGCCGGCGACCTGGTCGTGCGCCACATCAACCAGCTCGACGCCATCAAGGTCGACTCCAAGGGCCGCCATGACTTCGTCAGCGAAGTGGACCGGATGGCCGAGGACGACATCATCCAGACCGTGCGGCGAAGCTACCCCGACCACGCATTCCTGGCCGAGGAGAGCGGCGCCAGCGGCGCCGGCAACGATGCGGAGTACGTGTGGATCATCGACCCGCTGGACGGCACCACGAATTTTCTGCACGGCTTCCCGGTATTCTGCATCTCCATCGCCGTGATGCATCGCGGCCGCATCGAGCACGGCGTGATCTACGACCCGCTGCGGCAGGAGCTGTTCACCGCCTCGCGCGGCACCGGCGCCACCGTGGACGGCCGCCGCATGCGCGTCAGCGAGACCCGCACGCTGGAAAAATCCCTGCTGGGCACCGGTTATCCCTACAAGCCCGGCTCGGAATGGATCGACGCCTACATGGGCATGCTCAAGGCGGCGATGCAGGAGACCTCCGGCGTGCGCCGGCCCGGCGCCGCGGCCCTCGACCTGGCCTACGTGGCCGCCGGCCGGCTGGACGGCTTCTGGGAGATCGGGCTCAACATCTGGGACATCGCCGCCGGCACGCTGATGATCCAGGAATGCGGCGGCATCGTGACCGACCTGGACGGTCGCGACGGCTGGCAGCAGAGCGGCAACCTGGTGGCGGGCAACCCGAAAATCCACGAGGCCCTGCTGCAGCTGATCGAGCCCCACCTGACGCCGGAATTGCGCCGCTAGCGCTTTCGTCAGCTCCCGCTTCTAACTCCCGACGATTCCCCGGCCAATGGGTCCTCTGAAAGAAATTATAGCGGAATGCGAATCGTTTGCATTGCGATTTGCATACCTTTAGACTCCCGGGCGCATCAATTTGCCACCCGGAGAATCACGACATGCGGCTGATCATCGCCCTCGCGACTGCGCTGCTGAGCGCCCCACTTTTCGCCCAACAGGCCGTTAACGACGACGCTGCCGAGTTGTCCCCGGTCAGGGTGCAGGCCGCGAGGACCGGGCAGCCGGACACCGCCCTGCCCTACACCGTGACCGTGATCACGCGCGAGGAACTCGACACGCAACTCGCCCTGGGCACCGACATCGCGGCGCTCATCGGCCAGGCCGTGCCATCGTATTCCCCCAGCCGGCAGAAAATGAGCGGCTTCGGAGAGACTCTTCGTGGCCGCTCCCCCTTGATCCTGATCGACGGCATCCCGCAATCGACCCCCTTGCGCGACGGCTCGCGCGATACTTACGTCATTGACCCCGAAATGATCGAACGCATCGAGATCCTGCACGGCGCCAATGCTATCCAGGGCACGGGCGCCACCGGCGGTATCATCAATTTCGTCACGCGTCGCTCTTCTTCCGGGCAGCCCGCCGAGATCGCTTATTCGGTCGCGGCCCGGGCGAACGACGACTTCGACAGCGACAGCTTCGGCGGGCGCCTGCACGGACGCTATGCAGGGATGCTCGGCGAACTCGATCTCCTGGTCGGCGCCGGGCTCGAAAAGACCGGCATGTTCTTCGATGCCGAGGATCGCCTGATCGCGGTGGACAACACCCAGGGCGATATTATGGACAGCACCAGCCAGGATTTTTTCGGCAAGCTGGGCTACAGCTTCGGCGATCAGCGCCTGCAGTTCACGGTCAATGTCTTCGAGCTCGAGAACGACGCGGACTGGGTTACCGTTCCCGGCGACCAGGCGACGGGCCTGCCGGCCACCTCCGAGCGCGGCACGGTGCCCGGCGACCCGGCGGAGAACTCGGTACTCAATCTCGCGCTGGACTATGCGCACGAGTCGCTCGGCCCCGGACGCCTGCACTGGCAGCTCTACCACCAGGACTTCGACGCAATTTACGGCGGCGGCGTCTTTGGCGTATTCCAGGACCCGGCGCTCGGTGCCGACTTCTTCGACCAGAGTCGCAACCGCAGCAGCAAGCTCGGCGCCAAGCTGACTTACAACCTGCCAGACTGGCCCGCGCGCGATTTCGACCTGACGCTGGGCCTGGACTATCTCGAGGACACCACGGAGCAGGACCTCGTGCAGTCGGGCCGCAGCTGGGTGCCTGAGACGAACTACGTCAACTGGGCGCCGTTTGCACAAGGCGACTGGCAGCTCGGCAATGTCGGTCTGACGGCGGGAATTCGGCGAGAAGAGGCCAAGCTGGACGTGGACGATTTCACCACGCTCGCGGCTTACGACAACACTTTTGTCGCCGGCGGCAGTCCTGATTTCGGCGAGACGCTGGTCAACGCCGGATTCAACTGGCGCATCGCGGACGCCTGGACAGCCTTCGGCGTGTACTCCGAAGGCTTCACCATGCCCGACGCGGGGCGGGTGCTGCGCGGCATCAGCACGCCGGGCCTCGATATCGACCAGTTCCTCGATCTGCAGCCCATCGTTGCGGACAACATCGAACTGGGGCTGCAGTGGCGTACGAGCATGGGCCATCTCAGGGCCAGCTACTGGGTGTCCG
>DATFKW010000005.1:0-11886 GCA_035268405.1 Gammaproteobacteria bacterium | reverse complement strand
CCGCCGGTACCCCAGCCGCTGACCCAGTAGTCCAGCCGGCGGCCGGCAAAATCCTTGAGGATCTCGGGGCCGGTGGTATTGCGATGGAAGGCCGGGTTGGCTTCGTTCTCGAACTGGCGGGCAAGGAACCAGCCGTGCTCTTTCGCCAGTTGCTCGGCGCGGCGCACCATGCCGGTGCCGCGTTCCGCCGCGGGCGTCAGGATCACGCGCGCGCCCAACGCCTTCATCACCCGCCGGCGTTCCACCGAGAAGGTTTCGACCATGGTGGCGACAAAGGGATAGCCCCGCGCCGCGCAGACCATGGCCAGCGCGATGCCGGTGTTGCCCGAGGTCGCCTCCACGACAGTCTGGCCGGGCTTGAGCGCGCCACGTTTCTCCGCGTCGTCGATGATCGCGAAGGCCAGCCGGTCCTTCACCGAAGCCATGGGATTGAAGGATTCGATCTTGACGTAAATGGTGGCGTGTTCCGGCCCGATCCGATTCAGCTTCACCACCGGAGTGGACCCTATGGTGCTGAGAATATTTTCGTGGATCATTGAGATCTCCTTTGGCTTATGCTCAAAATGATATAAGCCAGCCTGGATATCCGGGAAATACCATTTCTTTTTGTTTATATGCTCTTTTGTTATGACAAGCCAGCCGCGGCGCTTCGCTGCATGATCCGCACAACCGCTCGCGCATGAAGCTGCAGCAGCTGCGATACCTGCTGGCGGTGATCGACAACGGCCTGAACATGACCCAGGCGGCCGAGCGTCTCGCCACCTCCCAGCCGGGCGTGAGTAAGCAGCTCAAGCTTCTCGAGCAGGAGCTCGGCCTGAGCCTGTTCGTGCGCAAGGGCAAGAGCCTGGTGGCCCTGACGCCGGAAGGCGAGGAGGTCGCGCAGCGCGCCGGGCGCATCGCGCAGGAAGTCGAGGCGATCCGCGGGATCTCGCCGCATATCTACGGGGAGGCCGCCGGGCGCCTGTCCATCGGCACGACGCACACGCAGGCCCGCTATGTCCTCCCCCCCGTGATCGGCCGCTTCCGCGATCGCTATCCCGACGTGACGCTGGACCTTCACCAGGGCACCTCCGAGCAACTGGCCGAAATGGTCGAGAAGCGCGTGGTGGATTTCGTCATCGGTTCAGAGTCCCGCCAGCGTTTTCCCGAGCTCCTGATGTTGCCCTGCTATCGCTGGGACCGCGTGATCATCGTGCCGCAGGGACATCCGCTGGCGGCGCTGCAGCGCCGGCCGACGCTCGAGGAGGTCGCCGAACATCCGCTGGTGACCTACGTGTTCAATTTCGAGGGCGGCTCGAGTCTCAAGCAGGCATTCGCGGCGCGCGGCCTGGAGCCGAAGATCGTGTTCACGGCGCGCGACGCCGACGTCATCAAGACCTACGTGGAACTTGGCCTGGGCATCGGGATCGTGGCGAGCATGGCGCAGAACGAGGGCGCGCAGGGCGGACTGGCGACACTGGATGCGGAAGGGCTTTTCCCGCGCTGTACCACCTGGATCGGCTTTCGCCGCGATATCGCGTTGCGAAAATACATGTTCGACTTCATCGAGCTGTTCGCCGGCCACCTGGACGAGCGCCGGGTGCGGGCGGCGCTGGCCTGCGCCACCCAGGACGAGGTGGATGCGCAACTCGGCGAGCTCTCGCTGCCGCTGCTCGGCGGCGCGCCGGTGCGCGGACACGGATTGCTGGAAGGCCATTAACTCGAGGGAGCGTCCACGGGCGGCATCGGGCAGGCCAGCGCGGAGGCGCTCGCGCGCAGCAGCTGCAGCTCCCTGGCGTGCAGCCGGCCATCGTGCGCGGCGACTTCCGCAAGCGCCTGCACCAGCGCCTGCCTGAACACCGATTTCATGGCTGCCAGCCGGGCCGCCCGGGCGGCGGCCTCCGCGCCGGCAGCAGCGTCGATACTGGCGAAGGCCGGCAAGGGCGAGGGCAGGGGGAAGCTGCTTGCCTCCAGCGCGGACACGCCGCGCGTCCAGGCCAGCTCCGCCTGGAACTCGTCTTCGTGCCCCGCCCGGGCCAGCAGCGCCAGCATGGCCAGCGCTCCGCGCGCGTCGGGCTTGCCGCTGTGCTCGGTCGGGTCCAGGCGGGATTCGATCGCGGCCGCCAGCGCGGCCTCGCGCGGGCTGATCACCCCGTCCAGCTCCACCAGCCGCTGGACCAGGTGAAGCAGGTCGTCGCGCCGCGCCTCCGGCAGGTGATGCAGGGCGGGCGCGGCAAGGTCGAGCAGCGCCAGGCGGAGAGTGGGCGTCAGGCCGGCGAGGTGACCCGCGGCCTCGGCAATCCGGTCGGCCGCGAGCCCGCCGAGCCGCGCCTCGAGCAAAGCCAGCTGGCTGGCGCGCGCATCTTCGCGGGTGTCCAGCAGCATGCCCAGGCAGGCCTGCGCGGCGCCCTCGGGTTCCAGCACGGACTGGTGCATGACCTCGGGCACCATCGCCAGCACGCGCTGCGCCATGGCCAGGTCCACGGCGCCTACCAGTCCCGCCGCGGTCACCGCGTCGAGTCCGGGCAGCTGGGGCAATTCCGGCAGGCCGGACAGCGGACCGCGGCTTTCGGCGGGCGATTCTTCGGGCGGGCGTGACGCGAGCGACGCGGTCGGCGGTTGCGGGGCCGGCGGCAGCGGGTCCCCCGGCTTCCAGGCCGGATCGAGCGCCCGTATGCGGCGCTTCACCGGCGGATGCGTGGCCAGCAGGCCGGCGAGGCTGCGCCGGCCGCTGGCGAACAACATGTGGCCGATTTCTTCCTTGCGCACGGCCCGCACCGCGGATGACAGCGGCGAGGCCGCGATTCGCTTGAGCGCGTTCGCCAGGCCGGCGGGATTGCGAGTGAACTGCACCGCCGCAGCATCGGCCAGCTCTTCGCGCTGGCGCGAGACGGCGGCCTGCAGCAGCCGGCCGGCCAGCACGCCGATCGAGCCCAGCACGAGAATGGCCAGGCCGGCGGCCAGCAGGGCGGCGGTGCCGCCTCCCCGTCGCCGGCCACCCCGCACGCGGCCGCCGCCGTAGATGCCGCCGCGCAACAGCAGGCGGCCGGCCATGCTTACCGCCACGAGCCCGAAGACGTAACCCATCAGGCGGGCATTCAGTCGCATGTCGCCGTTCAGCACGTGGCTGAACTCGTGCGCGATCACCCCCTGGAGCTCGTCGCGGGTCAGGCGTTCCAGGGTGCCCCGCGTGACGGCCACCGCGGCGCTGGCGGGTTCCAGGCCGGCTGCAAAAGCGTTGATGCCGGGCTCGTTCTCGAGGATGTAGACCTCGGGGACCGGCAACCCGGAGGCAATGGCCATTTCCTCGACCACGTTGTGCAGCCGCCTCTTGAGCGGGTCCTTTTCGAGCCCGGTGACCCGCTCGCCGCCCATGCTGACGGCGATCGCGCCGCCGCCGTCGCGTAGCCCGCGCAGCCGCCACAATGCGGCGATCCCGATGACCGCGGCGGTGCACATGGCGGCGCCGACAAACAGCCCCGGGTCCGCGTCCGTGCTCGGCACGGCGCCGTCCGGGGTGGCCGCCAGGGCGAAGATGACGGCCAGCGCGAAGCCCACGGCCAGCGCGACCGCGCCGGTGGCCGCGGCGAACGCGACCAGCAGCCACCGGGATCGCTTGCGGGCCGATTCCTGGCGTCCGAAAAAATCCATGGCGAACCGCGCCGGATCTCGATCAGGGTCAGAAGCTGACCTGCGGAACGGCGCGCTTCTCCTCTGACTCGATTTCCAGGAAAGCCGCAGCGTCGAAATCGAAGGACTTGGCGACCAGGTTGTTGGGGAAGTTCTCGCGCGCGTTGTTGTATCGCATCACGGCGTCGTTGAAGGCCTGGCGGGCGAAGGAAACGCGGTTCTCGGTGCTGGTCAGCTCCTCCTGGAACTGCATCATGTTGCGGTCAGCCTTCAGGTCCGGATAAGCCTCCGATAGGGCGAACAGGCGTCCGAGCGCCGAGGACAGGGCGGATTCCGCGCCCGACAGCTGGTTGATGGCGCCGGCGTCTTCCGGGTGCGCGGCCGCGTTCTTCAGGCTCTGGGCCGCGTGGTTGCGGGCCGAGATGACCGCCTCGAGCGTCTCGCGCTCGTGTTTCATGTAGCCCTTGACCGCCTCGACCAGGTTGGGGATCAGGTCATAGCGACGCGTGAGTTGTACGTCGATCTGCGCAAAAGCGTTCTTCACCGCGTTTCGCAGGTTGACGAGCTTGTTGTAGATCGCCACCGCCCAAAGCAGGACGGCGGCAATGATGGCGAGCAGAATCCAGGTGCCCATCGCATGTTCTCCCGAGGTCGATGCCCTCGCGAGCATACGCCAGAGCATGCATGCGGCAAAGCGACCGGGTCACGCCCCGCGGGCGATTTGTCGTATTATCCATGCCGCCGGCCTGGCGCGGCAGGGAGCCGCGGCCGGTTTGTTCATCAATAAAAAGCGATGCCTCTCATTTCAGAACGGGGAAAAACCCATGGAAGAAATCACCAGTCTTTTCGGTCCCGAGCAGCGCAGCGCGCTGATCGAGGCCGCGTCCGCATTCGGCTTGCAGCTCATTTCGGCGATCCTGATCTTCATCATCGGCCGCTGGGTGGTCGGCAAGCTCGCCAACCTCCTGGAGCGGGCCATGAAGCGGGCCGGCACCGACTCGACGCTGGTCGGTTTTTTCCGCAACATCGCCTACTTCGGCCTGCTCACCATGGTGGTGATCGCCGCCGTCAACCAGCTCGGCATCCAGACGACTTCTTTCATCGCCGTGCTCGGTGCCGCCGGCCTGGCGATCGGCCTTGCGATGCAGGGCTCCCTGTCGAATTTCGCCGCCGGCGTACTGATGATCATTTTCCGCCCCTTCAAGACCGACGATTTCATCGACGCGGGCGGCACCATGGGCACAGTGGAAGAAATCCAGCTCTTCACCACCCGGCTGCGCACCCCTGACAACAAGATCATCATCATCCCCAACTCGCAGATCACGGCCGGCGCGATCACCAACTTCTCGGCGCGCGACACGCGGCGCCTGGACATGGTGTTCGGCGTCGGGTACGGCGACGACCTGGACAAGGTCAAGCGCGTGATCAATGAAGTGCTGGCGGAGGAAAGCCGCCTGCTGGAGGACCCGGCGCCGGTCGTGGGCGTGCTCAGCCTGGGCGAAAGCAGCGTGGATTTCGCGGTGCGGCCCTGGGTGAGCAGCGCGGACTACTGGGGCGTGTATTTCGACCTGCACGAGGCGATGAAGAAGCGCTTCGACCAGGAAGGCATCAGCATCCCGTTCCCGCAGCGGGATCTGCACGTCTACCAGCAGTCTTCCTGAGGAGGCTGGCGTCGCAGCCGGTGCGCGCGGCGCTTGCCGCGCGGGCCGGGCCGCCCTCGATGCGAGGATCCGGCGGTGGTCGGGGTGAGAGGATTCGAACCTCCGACCTTCTGCTCCCGAAGCAGACGCGCTACCAGGCTGCGCTACACCCCGTACTTGTGTTGGCGACGGCCGTCAGGCCGTTCGCTCGACCGCGATGCGCGCAAGTGCTGCCAGGGCGTCCCTGGCGGCGGTCTCGGGGAGCGCGGCCAGCGACGCTACGGCCTTGTCCGCCTGCTCGCGCGCAAGCCGGGCAGTGTAGTGGAGCGCCCCGGTCGATTCAATAGCGCGGCGAATCTCGTCGATGTCCTCCAGTCCGCCGTGCCGGATCGCCCGGCGAATGGTTTCCCGTTGTTCGGGGGTCCCCTCGCGCATGACCTGGATCAGCGGCAGCGTGGGCTTGCCCTCGGCAAGGTCGTCACCCATGTTCTTGCCCATGTCCGCGGCCGAGCCGTCGTAGTCGAGCGCGTCGTCCACCAGCTGGAAAGCCGTGCCCAGTCGCATGCCGTATTCGGCCAGCGCCGCCTCGACGGCCTGGTCGGCGCCCGCCAGGATGGACGCCACCCGGGCGCCCGCCTCGAAGAGCTTGGCGGTCTTGCTGCGGATCACCTCGAAATAGCGGGCTTCGTCGGTGTCCGGGTCGTTGCAGTTCATCAACTGCAGGACCTCGCCCTCGGCGATCGTGTTGGTCGCGTCGGCCATGACTTCCATGATGCGCATTTCGCCGATGTGGACCATCATCTGGAAGGCGCGCGAATAAAGGAAATCGCCCACCAGCACGCTGGCCTCGTTGCCGAACACGGCATTGGCCGTGCCGCGCCCGCGCCGCAGCTCCGAGCTGTCCACCACGTCATCGTGCAGCAGGGTCGCCGTATGGATGAACTCGACGATGGCGCTGGCCTCGGCATGGCGCTGGCCCTGGTAGCCGCAGGCGCGCGCGGCCAGCAGCACCAGCAGGGGCCGCAGGCGCTTCCCGCCGCCCGCGACGATGTAGCGCGCGACCTCGTTGACCAGCGCCACCTCGCTGCGCAGGCTGTTCGCGATGCAGGCATCCAGCTGCTCGAGATCGGCGGCGACCAGGGCGCGGATATGCTCGAGGGACCACTGGTCCGGCTTGCGGGCCGCGGAGGCCACGGGGGTCGAGGGGGCGGAAGGGGGCATCGTCGCTCGCCAGGTTGAAGGGCGCGCTGCGCCCGGCCGGCGTATTATCCCGAATAACGCCCGGGGCCGCAGCCCCCGGGCGCCGAGGATTTTGTTTGACCCGCCGGGGCGGAGCCCATACAATGCACGGCTTTCTCCGGGCCAGTTCGGCCCGGGAGCTGGTATCCAGGAGCATCCATGTACGCGGTGATCGCCACAGGCGGTAAGCAGTATAGGGTCAGCGAAGGCGCGGTCCTGCGGGTCGAGAAACTCGACGCGGAAGAGGGCGCCAGCGTGGAGTTCGACCAGGTTCTACTGGTCGGCGACGGTGAGCAGGTCAGCGTGGGCAAGCCCTTCGTGGACGGCGGCAAGGTCCAGGCGACCGTCATGGCGCAAGGCAAGGCCCGCAAGGTGGAGATCGTCAAGTTCCACCGGCGCAAGAACTACCGGCGGACCAAGGGTCATCGCCAGGATTTCACCCAGGTCAAGATCACCGGGATCGTTTCCGGCTGACGGCCGGTTCCGAGGAGGTAACGGGAAATGGCACACAAGAAAGCAGGCGGCAGCACCCGCAATGGCCGCGACTCGCAGTCGAAGCGACTGGGCGTGAAGAAATACGGCGGCCAGGAAGTGGTCCCCGGTAACATCCTCGTGCGCCAGCGCGGCACCAAGTTCCATCCCGGCGTGAATGTCGGCTGCGGGCGCGACTACACGCTGTTCGCCAAGTCGAACGGCCGCGTGGTGTTCGAGACCCGCGGACCGCAGAACAGGAAGTTCGTGAGCGTCGTCACGGACTGAACCAACCGCTTGCGCTAGATTTGAAGACCCCGGCAGCTCCGGGGTCTTTTTGTTTGCGCGCGTCGTAATCATGCGGCGCGTGGATGGAGGCGGGCGGGGGCTTGCGCTATGAAATTCGTTGACGAGGCCATCATCACGGTCCAGGCGGGCGCAGGCGGCAATGGCTGCGTCAGTTTTCGCCGTGAGAAATACATCCCGCTGGGCGGCCCCGACGGCGGCGACGGGGGTCATGGCGGCAGCGTCACACTGGTCGCGGACGCCGGACTGAACACCCTCGCGGATTTCCGCCGCAAGCGGCGCTTTCGCGCGGCCAACGGCGCGCCCGGCGCCGGCAGCAATTGCGCCGGGCGGGCCGGCGAGCCGGTGGAAATCCCGGTGCCCGTGGGCACGGTGGTGCACGAGCACACCACCGGGGAGGTCCTCGGCGACCTCGTCGAGCCCGGCCAGAAGCTGCTGGTGGCGCAGGGCGGCATCGGCGGCAAGGGCAACGTCCACTTCAAGAGCAGCGTCAACCGCGCGCCGCGCAAGAGCACGCCCGGCACGTCCGGCGAATACCGGAACCTGCGCCTGGAGCTGCGCCTGCTGGCCGACGTGGGGCTGCTGGGCTTGCCGAACGCCGGCAAATCGACGCTGCTGCGCGCCGTCACCGCGGCCCGCCCGAAGGTGGGCGATTATCCTTTCACCACACTGCACCCCAACCTCGGCGTCGTCGAGCTCGACGAGAACCAGACCTTCGTCATCGCCGACATTCCCGGCCTGATCGAAGGGGCGGCCGAGGGCCACGGGCTGGGCACGCGTTTCCTCCGCCACCTGCAACGCACGCGCTTGCTCTTGCACGTGGTGGACGCTTCCTGGACCGAAGGCGAGCCGCCGCCGGAACAGGGGGCGCGGGACATCATCGACGAGCTGCGCGCCTACAGCGACCAGCTGGCGGCCTGGCCGCGCTGGCTGGTCATCAACAAGATCGACAAGCTGCGGGTGGGCATGGCCGAGGAGGTTGCGCAACGCGTGGTGCACGCGCTCGATTACAAGGGCCCGGTGTTTACGGTCTCAGGCATGACGGGCGAGGGTGCCGACGAGCTGGTGCGCGCGGTGGGCGCTTTTCTCGAGCGGCAGGCAAAGGTGCGCGAGCGTGGCCTGCAATGGCTGGAGACAGGCCAGGCGCCCGGCGAGCCGGTCCCCGAGACGGGGGCGGCAGCGGCGGCGGAAGCCGGCGACGGCGACCACAGTGGCGGCGAGCACGCCGACAGTAACGATAGTACCGACAGCGCCGACCGAGCGGACCGAGCGGACCGAGCGGACTGAGTCGACCGAGTCCGGGGGCCGCATACGAAGAAGCCGGCGCAGCGGCCGGCTTCCTGGGGTTCGCGCGGGAACGGCCGGGCGGCCGCGCCGGTCGGCTCAGGCCGACAAGCTCTTGATGCGCGCGTTCAGGCGGCTCTTGTGGCGCGCCGCCTTGTTCTTGTGCACGATGCCCTTGTTTACCATCGAGTCGAGCACGGGCATGGCCACCTTGTAGCTGGCTTCGGCTGCCTCGCGGTCGCCGGCCTCGATCGCAACCGAGACTTTCTTGAGGTAGGTGCGCATTTTGGAGCGCATCGCCATGTTGTGGGCCCGGTTCTTGACGCTCTGGCGAGCGCGCTTCTGGGCCGACTTGATGTTCGCCAAGGTATCGACTCCCGTTGGATGCTGGAGATGCGCAGTACGAGGTCCGCGCACGAAGCCGCATATCGTCCCCGAGACCCATTGCAAAGTCAAGAGAAAGGGCTCGGAAACGCCTCTTCCGGCGCTGCGGCCGGCGCCCGGGAACAACCGCCGGTGGCGCCGCCGCCTGGCCCGGTGCGGGGCTTGCTAAGATGCGCCTCGCCGCAGGGACCGGGCCGCCCAGATCGGGACGGCCGGCCAGGCCTCCTTGCACGGCTCCAGGCATGGCTCCCGGCATGGCTCCAGCTTGCTGATCTGGTCGAAGACGGAATCGAAATGAACGCCACACCAACATCTTCCGAGCGCCAGGTCGCGGCCTGGCTTTTTACCTGCTGCGCCGTGCTGTTCGCCCTGGTGGTGCTCGGCGGCGTGACCCGGCTGACTGGGTCCGGGCTGTCCATCACGGACTGGCGCCCGGTCACCGGCGTGCTGCCGCCGCTCAGCGATGCCGGCTGGCAGTCCGAGTTCGACCTCTACCGCGCGACCCCGGAGTACCAGCAGGTCAACCGCGGCATGTCGATGCCGGAATTCAAGCTGATCTACGCCTACGAGTACGCGCACCGGCTGCTCGCGCGCGTCCTCGGGCTGGTGTTCATCGTGCCGCTGGCCGTGTTCTGGGTGCGGGGAAAGATCCCGGCGCGCTTGCGCATGCCGCTGCTGGGCGTGCTGGCCCTGGGCATGGTGCAGGGATACATGGGCTGGTTCATGGTGAAGAGCGGGCTGGTCGATATTCCGCGCGTCAGTCCCTATCGGCTGGGCATGCACCTGGGGCTCGCCCTGGCCATCTACGGGGCCATGTTCTGGCTTGCGCTCGGCTTGTCGCGGCCACGCGTTGCGGCCGCCGGCAGCAGGGGCTTGCGATGGCTGTTGCTGCTGCTTGCCGCGACCATCATGTCGGGCGCCTTCGTGGCGGGCAACAAGGCCGGGCTGGTCTACAACACCTTTCCCACCATGGCCGGCCAGTGGGTGCCCGACGGCCTGCTGCACCTGCAGCCCGCCTGGCGCAACTGGTTCGAGAATCCGGCAACCGTGCAGTTCACCCATCGCCTGCTGGGGCTGGTCACGGTCGCGCTGGTCCTGCTGGCCTGGCTTCGCTCGCTGCGCCTGCCGCTGTCGCCCGCGGCGCGCGTCGCGATGCACCTGCTGGCGGTGATGACGGTGATCCAGGCTTCGCTCGGGGTCGCGACCCTGTTGACCTACGTGCCGGTGACCCTGGGGGCGGCCCACCAGGGCGGCGCGGTGTTGTTGCTGAGCGCCACCCTGTTCGCCCTGCACGAGTCGGGTCGGCCTTCTCCTGCGCCGTCCCTGCAGCGCCCCGCCTGAGGCGCCGCAGATAAACGGGCCGGCGCGTGCGCGCCGGCCCGTGCCGCTCAGTCGTCGAGCTGGCGAATATAGGCGACGACGTTCTCGAGGTCGTCGCCCTTCAGCGCGTGTCCCCAGGCCGTCATCATCGGCGAAAGACCCACCGCGGGCCCGCCCTCGGTGATGATCTTCTTGATGTACGCGTCATCGACGGAGGCCTGCCATTCCGGATCATTCAGCGCGCGGGGCTTGGGATTCAGCGAAGCGGAAGCGGGCCCGTCGCCTGCGCCGGCGGGGCCGTGGCAGGTTGCGCAGAATTGCTTGAACTTGGCCTCGCCGGCTTCAACGTCGGCAGCCTGCGCGCTTGCGCCGACCATGCAGAGGGCAGCCGCGCCGGCCGCCAGATAGAGTTTACGCATGCCTGGACTCCTGGGTTACTAGAGCAGTGATGGGGTTTGTGCAGCGGAAAGCCGCGCGTCCTCGGCTGGAATACCAGGACCTCGAACACGAAGGCTCCAATATTAGATCCTCCCAATATTAGGCCGAGAACGCTCCGCTCGCATACTTGTTTCGGTCAACGGGGGTTGCCAGTTTCTTTGTGATAGCGTATTAATGCGCTAACACAATAGGTGTGGTAGCCGTTCGGCGTGAGACCTGCACATTATGAAGAATCGAATCAGTCTCTCCAAGCTCGACGAACAGCAGGCGGAGGCGGCCTTGTGCACCGCGGTCACGGCCCTGCGGGACGCGGAAGAGACGCGGCGCTTCCTGCGCGACCTGTGCACGCCGGCCGAGCTGCAGGCGCTGGTGGATCGCTGGCGCGTGGTCGGGCTGCTGCGCGCCGGGCTGACCTATCGGCAGATCAACGAACAGACGGGCATCAGCGTGACCACCATCGGGCGCGTGGCCCGATTCCTGGCCGACGGCAACGGGGGTTACCTCGCCGTGGCCGAACGACTGGACGGAGAAAATTCATGACGGTTGAGAAAGAGCCCCGCATCAAGATCGCGGTGCAGAAGTCGGGCCGGCTGACGGACAACTCGCTGCACCTGATGGAGACCTGCGGGCTCATCTACAGCCGGGGCCGGGACCAGCTGATCTGTTTCGGCGAGAACATGCCGGTGGACCTGTTGCTGGTGCGCGACGACGACATTCCCGAGCTGGTGGCGGACGGCACCTGCGACCTCGGCATCGTGGGCATGAACGTCTTCCAGGAAAAAGTGGACGACGCGATGGACGTGCGACCGGAGCTGCCGCTGGACTTCGGTCGCTGCCGGCTTTCCATCGCGGTGCCGCGGGGTTTCGATTACGCCTCGCCACAAAGCCTGCAGGGCCTGAAGATCGCCACCACCTATCCGCGCATCCTGCAGCAGTGGCTGGACCGGCAGGGCGTGGCCGCCGAAGTCGTGCTGCTGTCCGGCGCAGTCGAGATCGCCCCGCGGCTGGGGCGCGCCGACCTGATCTGCGACCTGGTCTCCACCGGCTCGACGCTGCTGGCGAACGACCTGGAGGAGGTGGAAGTCATCTTCGACAGCAAGGCCGCGCTCATCTCGCGTGGCGCGGGGCCCGCCGGGGGCTGGCCCGCCCGGCTGGTCAGCCGCATGCGTGGCGTGCTCAGCGTGCGCGAGAGCAA
>DATFKW010000004.1:0-12843 GCA_035268405.1 Gammaproteobacteria bacterium | reverse complement strand
AGTCGCCCAGCGCCTCGAGTTCGGCCTCCACGCCGGGCCAGCGGCCGGTCTCGGCGTGGAACAGCGCGGCACGGAAGGCTTCGCGCTGCTGCTCAGTGATAGCGGCGTCGGCGGCGGCGGGCGGCGCCAGCAGGGGCAGTGTGAGCATGGCGAGCAGGACGGTAAGGCGCATGGACTCGGGTCCTCCGGGGGTCGGGTTCGCGGCGCGTTCGGCAGGGGTCCGGGTCCGCGGGCCTCGCGGCCCGGGGACGTAACCATTATGCTCGCCGCTTCGCGGTTCTCAACCCGGGGCGCGCATGCCGAGCCTGCTGGCCATGCTGTTGATCTTTCCGGCCATCGGCGCCTGTTCGGGGCTGCTGGCCGGGCTGTTCGGCATCGGCGGCGGGCTGGTGATCGTGCCGGCGCTGAACGCGGTGTTCGTCGCCGGGCTGGTGGCCATGCCGGCCGAGGCGCGCATGCACGTCGCCATCGGCAGCTCCCTGGCCGTGATCGTGTTCACGGCCTTCAGCTCGGCGCGCGCGCACCACGGTTACGGCGCGGTGCTGTGGCCGGCGGTGCGCGGCCTGGCGCCGGGCGTGGTGGCCGGGGCGCTGCTGGGCGCGGCGCTGGCGGACATGCTGGCGACGCGCGCGCTGGAAGTGGTGTTCGGGGTGTTCGCGGCGGCGATGGCCGTGCAGATCGGGCTGGCGCCGCGCGTGGAACCGGCGGACGAGGGGCGCCTGCCGCGCCTGCCAGGCTTCCTGGGGGCGGGCACGGTGATCGGCGCGGTGTCGGCGCTGGGCGGCATCGGCGGCGGCGTCATGACGGTGCCCTACCTGGCCTGGCACGCGGTGCCGTTGCGCACCGCGGTGGGCACGGCGGCGGCCTGCACGCTGCCGGTGGCGCTGGCGGGCGCGGTCGGCTACGCGGCGGCCGGCTGGGGGGCGGCGCTGCCGGCGGGCGCCAGTGGTTACCTGTACTGGCCGGCGATCGCCATGATTGCCGTCGCCGCGATGCTCACCGCGCCGCTGGGCGCGCGGCTGGCGCACCGGCTGCCCGTGCGCCAGCTACGGCGCCTGTTCGCGGTGCTGCTGTTGCTGGTCGCCGCGGACATGCTGATGAATTAATAAGGCCAATCCCCATTTAAATGGGGATTGGCCTTATTTTTGAGCTAAATGGGGATTGGCCCCATTTAACGGATCGGCAGCAGCAGGTTGGCGTTGCCGCGGCGGATGTTGAGCAGCAGCGAGCGACCCTGCGCGTGTTCCTGCAGGTCGGCCAGGTTGCTGACCTTCTCGCGGTTCACGCCGGTGATCAGGTCGCCGGTGCGCAGCCCGCGCTGCGCGGCCGGGCTGCCCGGCGCCACGCTGGTGATCAACACGCCGGACTGGCCCTCGTAATCCGGCGTGGCGGGGTCCAGCGTCTCGAACTCCGCGCCCTGCAGGCCCGGATGAATCTCCTGCGCGTCAAGCTGCGCAGTCCTGGCCTGCTCGCCGAGCTTGGCCTTGATGGTGCGCTTCTTGCCGTCGCGCAGGATCTCCAGCGTCACGGTCGCGCCGCTGCGCTTCAGGCCGATGGTATTGCGCAGGGCGTTGGCGTTCTCGATGGCTTCGCCGTCCACCTTGCGGATGATGTCGCCGGCCTCGATGCCCGCCTTGTCGGCCGCCGATTCGGGCACCACCTGGGAGACCATCGCGCCGGTGGTCTCCTCGATGCCATAGGCCTCGGCGATGTCCGGCGTGATGTCATAGATGTTCACGCCGAGCAGCCCGCGGCGCACTTCGCCGAACTCGAGCAGCTGCTCCATGACCGAGCGCGCCATGTTGGCGGGGATCGCGAAGCCGATGCCGATGTTGCCGCCACCGCGCGACAGGATGGCGGAGTTCACCCCCACCAGCTCGCCGCGCAGGTTGACCAGCGCGCCGCCGGAGTTGCCGGGGTTGATGGACGCGTCGGTCTGGATGAAGTCCTCGTAGCCCTCCGGGTTGATGCCGGAGCGGCCCAGGGCGCTGACGATGCCGGAGGTCACGGTGTGGCCGAGGCCGAAGGGGTTGCCGATGGCGACCACGAAATCGCCGACCCGGGTGGCCGACGAGTCGGCCATTTTCAGCTCGGCCAGGCCCTCGCCGTCGGCGTCGATCCGCAGCAGGGCGATGTCCGAACCGGGGTCGGTGCCGATGATCTCGGCATCGAAGTTGCGGTCGTCCTGCAGCGTGACAGTGATCTCCTCGGCGCCGTCGACGACGTGCGCGTTGGTCAGCACCAGCCCCTCGTCGGCGTCGATGATCACGCCCGAGCCGGCGCTGCGCGTCTCGCGGCGCTGTTGCGGCTGGTTGGGCATGTCGAAGAAACGGCGGAAGAAGGGGTCGTCCATGAAGGGGTGACCGCCGCCCCCCACTTCGACGCTGCCGCGGGTCGCGATGTTGACCACGGCCGGCGCGGTGCGCTCCACCATCGGCGCGAGCGACGGCATGGCCGTGCCGTCCACCGCGGCGGGCAACTGGGCGTTCAGCGGCGCGGCGGCCGCGAGCGCGATGATGGCCGCGAATGCGGCGACGGGTCGTGCAATCATGAAATTAACTCTTTGTGGCTGTGCTGCTGTTGGATGCGCGGACCGGCGCATGGTTCCCCGCGGTCCCATGCGCCAGCCCATTGCGCGCCGGTCCTCTCAGTCTAGTCGACGCTCGCCTTAGTTGACGTCGACGCTGATCCGCCGCGGCATGACGCGCTCATGCTTGGGAATCACGACCTCGAGCACGCCGTTGTGGCTCTTGGCGGTGATGCCTTCGGCGTCGGCGGTGTCGGGCAGCGTGAAGCGGCGGAAGAAGCGGCCGGCCACGCGCTCGACGCGGCGATAGCCCTCGCCATTTTCTTCGCTGCTGTGCTCGCGGCTGCCGGAGATCGTCAGCACGCCGTTCTCCATGGTGACCTCGATGTCGTCCGGCTTGACGCCCGGGATGTCGGCGTGCAGCAGGAAGCGGTTCTCTTCCTCGCGGATGTCCACCGGCGGGGTCCAGTTGGCGACGCTGCCGGCGGTCTCGTCCATGCCGAGGCGCTGCTCGAACAGCCGGTCCAGGTCTTCGTGCATGGAGCGCATCAGGCCCCAGGGCTGGTAGCGGATAAGACTCATGGCTTACCTCCTGTAAACGATGGGATGAAGTGGTTCATGTCCCGGTAAATAGGGGCGCCGGAGCGGTTTTCAAGGGCTGGGAAAATGGGGCCAATCCCCATTTTCGGACGAAAATGGGGATTGGCCCCATTTCCACGACAACACAACATCTTGTGCTGCAGCGCGAAAAAAGATTTTTTTGTATCGACCGGCCGAAAATCATAGACGGTTTCTATAAAAGATTTACAAGTAACTGTTTTGTCTAATAAAAGGAGATATAGGTAGTTTCCGACACGCGGCTTGACAGGCCGGCCCCCGAGCCGTAACTTAACCGTCCCGTAACACAACATATTGTGTTCGGCCGCGAGCCGCCCCCAAGAGCGGCAGCGTGTCAAGTCGGCCGCCGGTTCACGCGCGGCCGCGCGAGGAGAATCTTTTCAAATGGACGAGGGGCCCTGGGGGATCGAGGCATAATGAAGACAGCGCTGCAAGAACGGGTGAATCCGGTGGAATCGGTCAACGACATTCCTTTCCAGGCCGCTTCCGTGGATATCTGGGAGAAGAAGTACCGGCTCGTCGCCAAGGACGGCACCGTCCTCGACGAGACCATGGACGACACCTACCAGCGGATCGCCCGCGCGCTCGCCGACGTGGAGCCCGAGGACCGCCGCGAGCACTGGTACGAGCGCTTCGTCTGGGCGCTGCGCAACGGCGCGATCCCCGCCGGCCGCATCGTCTCCAACGCCGGCGCGCTGGCCCACAAGCCGGCCACCTCGACCATCAACTGCACCGTCTCGGGCACCATCCGCGATTCCATGGACGACATCCTCGGCAAGGTGCACGAGGCCGGTCTCACGCTGAAGGCCGGCTGCGGCATCGGCTACGAGTTTTCCACGCTGCGCCCGCGCGGCGCCTACGTGACCGGCGCCGGCGCCTACACCTCGGGCCCGCTGTCCTTCATGGATATCTACGACCGCATGTGCTTCACGGTCTCCTCGGCCGGCGGCCGCCGCGGCGCCCAGATGGGCACCTTCGACGTGGGCCACCCGGACGCCATGGAGTTCGTCCGCGCCAAGCGCGAGAACGGCCGCCTGCGCCAGTTCAACCTGTCGCTGCTGATCACCGACGAGTTCATGCAGGCGGTGGCCGACGACGCGCCCTGGCGGCTGGCCTTCCCCATCAGCATGAAGGAGCTGAAGGACGAGAAGCTGGACCTGGAGGACGGCGAGCAGGTGGTGTGGCGCGAGTGGCCCTGCGACGGCGACTACGTGCGCGACGAGGCCGGGCTGGTGGCCTGCAAGGTCTACAAGACGGTGCCGGCGCGCCGCATGTGGGACGTCATCATGACCTCCACCTACGACTTCGCCGAGCCGGGCTTCGTGCTGATCGACCGCGTCAACGAGATGAACAACAACTGGTGGTGCGAGACCATCCGCGCCACCAACCCCTGCGGCGAGCAGCCGCTGCCGCCCTACGGCTCCTGCCTGCTGGGCTCGGTCAACCTGACGCGCTTCGTGGTGGACCCCTTCACCCCGCAGGCGCGCTTCGACTGGGACCGCTTCCGCGAGGTGGTCAAGGTGTTCACGCGCATCCTCGACAACGTGGTCGAGATCAACGGCCTGCCGCTGGGCCCGCAGCGCGACGAGATCTACCGCAAGCGCCGCCACGGCATGGGCTTCCTCGGCCTGGGCTCCACCATCACCATGCTGTGCATGAGCTACGGCGACAAGGGCTCCGTGGGCTTCACCCAGGAAGTGGCGCGCGAGCTGGCGCTGGCCGGCTGGGAGAGCGCGCTGGAACTGGCGCGCGAGAAGGGCCCGGCGCCGATCATGGACGAGGAGTTCACGGTCACCGAGGAGATGCTGCGCAAGCGCCCCGAGATGAAGAAGGACGGCTGGCGGGTCGGCGCGCGGGTCAAGGGCCGCGTGCTGCATGCGCGCTACAGCCGCTACATGCAGCGCGTCGCCGACGTGAACCCCGAGCTGGTGGACGAGCTGGCCGAGGTGGGCGCGCGCTTCACGCACCACAGCTCGATCGCGCCCACCGGCACCATCTCCCTGTCGCTGGCGAACAACGCCTCCAACGGCATCGAGCCCTCCTTCGCGCACCACTACTTCCGCAACGTCATCCGCGAGGGGCGCAAGAGCAAGGAGAAGGTGGACGTGTTCTCCTTCGAGCTGCTGGCCTACCGCTCGCTGGTCAACGAGCAGGCGCTGCCGGGCTCGGAGCAGGACGGCGAAGTGCTGCCGGAGTATTTCGTCACCGCCGACGACATCTCGCCGCGCCAGCACGTGGACATCCAGGCCGCCGCGCAGATGTGGGTGGACTCCTCCATCTCGAAGACGGCCAACGTGCCCACCGATTATCCCTACGAGGACTTCAAGGACATCTACACCTACGCCTACGAGCAGGGCCTGAAGGGGTGCACCACCTTCCGCTTCAACCCGGCGGCCTTCCAGGGGGTGCTGGTCAAGGAACAGGACCTGAAGAACACCACTTACGTCTTCGAACTCGAGGACGGCAACACGGTCGAACTCAAGGGCGACGAGGAAGTCGAATACGACGGCGAGATGCACACCGCCGCCAACCTTTTCGACGCCCTCAAGGAAGGCTATTACGGCAAGTTCTGAGGCGCGCGCGCCGCAGCCCGGAATCCCCCCGCCGCAACGAACACGAAGGACAGCAGAACCCATGGCAGCAACCAAGATTGGCAAGAAGATCGTCGGCTATCACGTCGCCAAGCCCGAGGAGAAGCCCGCCCCCACGCCGCGCGTGGAGGAAGGCACCGAGGGCAAGGTGATCCGCATGCACGAGAAGCTCGAGCGTCCCGAGATGCTCATCGGCGCGACCTACAAGATCAAGCCGCCGGTGGCCGAGCACGCCATGTACGTGACCATCAACGACATCCTGCTCAACTACGGCACCGAGCACGAAAGCCGCCGGCCCTTCGAGATCTTCATCAACTCGAAGAACCTGGACCACTACCAGTGGATCGTGGCGCTGACGCGCATCATGTCGGCGGTGTTCCGCAAGGGCGGCGACGTGACCTTCCTGGTGGAGGAGCTCAAGGCCGTGTTCGACCCGCGCGGCGGCTACTGGAAGCCGGGCGGCAAGTACATGCCGTCGCTGATCGCCGAGCTGGGCGAGGTGGTCGAGAAGCACCTCATCAGCATCGGCATGATGGCGGCGCCGGGGCTGGACGAGCACCAGCGCCAGCTGATCGACCAGAAGCGCGCCGAGTTCGAGGCCCGCACTGCCCAGCAGGACGCCTTCGCGGAGAACTCCTTTCCCGAGGGCGCGCAGCTGTGCGCCAAGTGCAACACCACCGCGGTCGTGATGATGGACGGCTGCATGACCTGCCTGAACTGCGGCGACTCCAAGTGCGGCTGACCCCTGCCTGAATGACCAGGCTGCTGGCGCTGCTGGCGCTCGGCCTTTGGGCCGCGGCGACCGGCGCCGCTCCGCCCGAGGACATGCAGCGCGAGGCGGTTGCCCCCGGCGTGGTCGAGGTGGAGCTGCAGGCCGACCTGTCCGGCATCAGCCTGCGCCAGGCGCGCATCATCCGCCTGCTGGTCCGCGCCGCCGACCTCGTCGGCGAAGTCCACCGCGCGCAGCTCGCGCCCGGCGGCCTTTACCCGGAAGACATGACGCCCGCCGAGTTCGCGGCCTGGGACGACCCGGCCGCCGCGGACCCGCTCACCGTGATCCGTCGCGACGCCGCCGGCGCGCTGGTGGCGGTGCCCTACCACCAGGCCTGGCCGACGGAACTCGGACAGGTGGCGCGGCTGCTGGCGCGCGCCGCGGAGATCACGCAGGACGAGGACCTGCGCCATTACCTCACCCAGCGGGCCCGCGCGCTGATCGTCGGCGACCACCCGCGCGCCGAGCGCGCCTGGCTGGCGCTGGCGCACAGCGACATCGACGCGCTCATCGGCCCGCTGGGCACCGACGAGGACGCGCGCTTCGGCCTCAAGTCGACCTTCGGCGCCTACCTGCTGTTGCGCGACTGGGCCTGGGGCGCGCGGCTGGCGCGCTTCAAGGTGTTCCTGCCCGAGCTGCAGCGGGCGCTGCCGGTGTCTGCGGCCTTCAAGGCCGAGGTGCCCGAGGTGGACATGAAGCTGGCCGTCTACGACCTGCTTTACCACGCCGGTTACGGCGCGGCGCGCGCCGGCGTGATCGCGCCCGACGCGGCGGACGACCGCCGGGTGCGCCTGGAGCGGGGGCCGCGGCAGCTGCAGTTGCGGAACGTGATGCGGGCGCGCTTCGAGGCGCTGGTCGCGCCGGTCGCCGCGCGCATGCTGGTCCCGGAGCAGCGCGGGCAGGTGCGCTTCGAGGCCTTTTTCCTGGACGCCATGCTGCGCGAGATGGCGCACGCGCTGGGGCCGCGCCGGACGGTGAGCAGTGGCATCGAGGTGGCGGCCGCGCTGGGGGCGCAGGCCGGGCTGGTGGAGGCGGCCAAGGCCGCGGTGCTCTCGCTGTGGATGGCCGCCGAGCTGCACGCGCGCGGCGAGCTGCCGGAGACGCGCCTCGCCGAGCACTACGCCAGCTTCCTGGCCGGCGCCTTCCGCGCCATCCAGCTGGATCCCGGCAGCGACGCGGGCCGCGCGCAACTTTTGCTGTTCAACCATTTCCGCGACTGGGGCGCCTTCCGGCGCGACCCGGACAGCGGCCTCTACCGCGTGCAGGCCGAGGACATGACGCGCGCCGTGGAAGCCATGGCGGCGCAGCTGCTGACCCTGCAGGGCAGCGGCGACCGGGCGGGCGCGGCCGCGCTCGCGCAGGCCATGGCGGTGACGCGCAGCGACTTTCGCATCGACCTGCAGCGCCTGGCTGCGGCGGGCGTGCCGGACGCCATCGTGTTCCGCCAGGGGCTCGAGCAGTTGGGCCTCGATCAGCCGGGACTGTGACCGGCCGTCCGGCCGCGCTATCCTGTGCGCGCCCATGAACGCCGCCCGCCGCATTTTCGCCCGCCCGGCCGCAGCTCCGGCGCAGCGCCCGACCGGGGCCCCCGCCCTGCCCGCGCTCATACTCGTGCTGCTGTCACTGGCCTGCACTCTGCCGGCGGCCGCGGACCGCGCCGTCGCGCCCGACCCGGCGCCGCTGCCGATGGCGGACGAAGTGGTCGTCTACAAGGCCGAGCGGCGCCTCGAGCTGCTCAGCCGGGGCGAGGTCTTCAAGTCTTTTCCCATCGCGCTGGGCGCGCGCCCCGAGGGCCACAAGGAGCGCGAGGGCGACCAGCGCACGCCGGAGGGCCGTTATGTGCTGGACTGGCGCAATCCCGACAGCGCCTACTTCCTGTCCCTGCGCGTTTCCTACCCGAACGCGGCGGACCTCCGCCGGGCGAGCGAGCTGGGCGTCAGCCCGGGCAACAACATCATGATCCACGGCCTGCCGAACGAGCCGGAGCATCCCGCGCGCCGCTACCTGCAGTCGGACTGGACCGACGGCTGCATTGCGGTCAGCAACTCGGCCATGATCGACATCTGGCTGGCCGTGGCGGACGGCACGCCGATCCACATCCGCCCATGAGCGACAAGCTGCGCGACACCGTCACCATCTCGCCCGTGGGCAGCATGGACCTGCTTTCCCAGCTGGAGGTGGCCAAGCTGCGCGACATCGGCCACGGCGGCCTGCAGTCGCTGTTCCGCCGCTGCGCGCTGGCGGTGCTGAACACCGGCAGCACGCTGGACGACGCGCGCGCGGTGTACGAACGCTTCGCCGACTTCGAGATCGAGCTGCTGCAGGTGGAGCGCGGCATCCGCCTGCGCATGAGCAACGCGCCGGCGCAGGCCTTCGTCGACGGCGAGCTGGTGCGCGGCATTCGCGAGCACCTGTTCGCCGTGCTGCGCGACGTGATCTACATGAGCGACATGGCGGAGGAAGAGCCGGCCACCGACGACGCCCGCGCCGGCGTCACCGACGCCGTGTTCCGCCTGCTGCGCAACGCCCGCATCCTGCGCACCCGGGTGGCACCCGACCTGGTGGTGTGCTGGGGCGGCCACTCCATCGGCCGCGAGGAATACGATTACTCCAAGAGCGTGGGCTACCACCTGGGGCTGCGCGGGCTGAACGTCTGCACCGGCTGCGGGCCGGGCGCGATGAAGGGGCCGATGAAGGGCGCCGCGGTGGCGCACGGCAAGCAGCGCATCAGCGACGGCCGCTACGTGGGCATCTCCGAGCCCGGCATCATCGCCGCCGAGCCGCCCAACCCGCTGGTCAACGAGCTGGTGATCCTGCCGGACATCGAGAAACGGCTGGAAGCCTTCGCCCGCTTCGGGCACGGCATCATCGTCTTTCCGGGCGGCGTCGGCACGACCGAAGAGATCCTCTACATGCTCGGCGTGCTGCTCAATCCCGCCAACGACGCCATGCCTTTTCCCCTGGTGCTGACGGGACCGGCGTCCTCCGCGCCCTATTTCGAGCAGGTCGACCGTTTCCTGCGCCACACCATCGGCGCGCCGGCCACGCAGCGCTACAAGGTGATCCTGGACGACCCCGAGCGCGTGGGGCGCGTGATGCGCGACGGCCTCGGCGAAGTGAAGGCCTACCGCGAGCGCCACGGCGACGCCTGGTATTTCAACTGGCGGCTGCGCGTGGAGCACGACTTCCAGCAGCCCTTCGTCCCCACGCACGAGGCCATGGCCGCGCTGGACCTGGGCCGCGACCAGCCGCCGCACCGGCTGGCGGCCAACCTGCGGCGCGCCTTCTCCGGCATCGTGGCCGGCAACGTCAAGGACGAGGGCATCCGCCGCATCGAAGAGCACGGCCCCTTCGAGCTGCACGGCGACCGCGAGATCGTGGACCTGCTGGATGCGTTGCTGGAGTCCTTCGTCGAGCAGCACCGCATGCGCCTGCCCGGCGTGGAATACCAGCCCTGCTACCGCCTCGTGTCCTGAGGCGCGCGGCGCGCTCGTGACGCCCTTCACAATACTGGCCGGCAGCCCGCCCGTTGTGCGCCGGGCTGTGATGCCGGTCACGGTGAGCGGCGAAGCCGGTTGCCTAAGCTGGCGTCCATTCGATTCACCAGGATGCCCCTCATGGCCGACCCTCCCCGCAAGCGGCAGCTGTCCAGGACGCGCTTGCCGGCGCTGCCGCCCGGCTTGCCCGGCCGCGTGCCCGCACGCGGATCGCCCGCCGCGCGGCACGGCGCCCTGGCGGAAGATTCCATCTACACGCTGCACGGCTACAAGGCCTGGGCGGCCCGCGTCAAGGCGGCGTGGGACGCCGAGTCCTGAGCCGCCGCATGGCGAACGATCCGTCGCCCCGCGCATCCCGCGCGGCGGGACTTTCGGCGAGAGGCAATCAAATGAGCATGGATTCCGGGGACGAGCACGCAGCCGCGGGCTGCAGCCCGCAAACGATGGACAGCTGGGCGTGGATCGGGCGCGCCCGCGCTGCGGCGCGCCGCGCCGCGGAAGCCGCGCGGGCCACGGAAAGCGCCGACGCCGCGGCGGACACCACCAGGGCGGACACCAGGAATGCCGCGGACGCCAGGGAAGCGTCCGACCCGGAGGATTCGCCCGGGGGCGGGCCGGGCCGGCGGACGCCGCCCGCCGGGTGACGCCATGAGCACGGCCGGCGCGACCCGGCGCGGGGACGGCCCATGCCGCTGTTGACCCTGTTGCTACTGCTGGCGCTGCTCGCCGGGCTCGGCTGGCTGGCGCGCGCGCGCCGCCTGCGCAGGGAACGCTTCGCCCGCATCCGCGAAGTGCTGCTGCAGGTGAACGTCGGCGAGGAACGCTTCAACCCGGACAGCGTGGACGCGCTGCCGGTGCCGGCCGCCGTCTACCTGCGCCGCGCGCTGGACCCGGGCGCGCTGCTGGCGCGCTCCGCCGACGTGAGCATGAGCGGCACGCTGCGCGTGGGCGCCGACGACTGGGTGCCGTTCGCGGCGCGCGAGCGCATCTGCGCCGAGCGCGGCTTCATCTGGGAGTCGCGCATCACCGTGATGCGCCACCTGGGCGCGGAGGGCGCCGACTGGCTGCTGTCCGACGACGCCGGCGTCGAGTACGCGCTCGCGGGGTGGTGGCCGTTCCTGGAGCGTCGCGGGCCGGAAATGGTGCGCTCCGCGGCCGGGCGGCTGATGGTGGAGCTCGCCTGGCTGCCCTCGGCGCTGTCGCCGCAGCACGGCGCGCGCTGGTCGCGGGGCGGCACCGACCGCGCCGTGGTCACCCTGCCCAACGGCGCCACGCCCATGACGGTGGTGGTGGCGGACGACGGCCGGTTGCGCGAGGCGAGCATCGTGCGGCGCCGGGTTTCGGCCAACGGCGAGGTGTCGCTGGCGCCCTACGGCATCAGCGTGGAGGCCGAAACGCGCTTCGGCGACTGCCGGGTGCCGTCGCGGCTGGTGGCGGCCTGGGGCATCGGCACGGACGACCGCGAGGAGTTCATGCGCATCAACGTGGACGACGTGCGCTGGCTGTGACCCCTGTGCGCGCCGCGCCGCTGCGCGCCCTTCGGTTGCCGATTTCGCGAGGGGCGTCACGGTAAGGACCGCCGGCCGGTGGCAAGCTCGAGCTCATCCTGGGAACCGTGGAACAGAGTCCGTGGAGTTCATGCTGCAGTGGGTCGACGAGCTGGACGACTGGTTGCGCGCCGCCGGCGCGCGGCTGGCGCGCCTCGGCCGCCGCATCGCCGGCGTGCTCAACGAAGAGCGGAGCTGGCGGGGCGACGACGACCCCTACCTGGCGGAACTGGCGCGCCGCAGCCGCGAGCCGGCCGTCGCCGAGAACCCGCCCGCGGTGCTGCCGGCGGGACACGGCGACCCCTACCTGGCCGAGGTGACGCGCCTGCGCCGCGGCGGCTGAGCCGGCGGGCGCTTGCGCCGCGCGCGGCGCCTGCACTATGGTGCGGACTTCCCCCCGCGAGGAGTCCCCCATGCGACTTGTGTTCCCGTCGACCGCCCTGCTGTGCCTGTCCCTGCTGTCGGGCTGCGGCCCTTCCGCCGAATCGCCCGAGCCGGTGGTGTCCGGCGAGCAGGTCGAGGCGCCCGCCGAGCTGACCATCATCGAACTCGAGCCCGGCGACGGGCCGACCATCGCGCTGGGCACGACAGCGGTGGTGCATTACACGGGCTGGCTGTTCGATCCTGCCGCCGAGGACAACAAGGGCGAGAAATTCGACAGCTCCAGGGACCGTGGCCAGCCCTTCCGCTTCCCGCTGGGCGCCGGCCGCGTCATCCCCGGCTGGGAGCAGGGCGTGGTCGGCATGCAGGTCGGCGAGCAGCGCCGGCTGATCATCCCGCCCGCGCTGGGCTACGGCCAGCGGGGCGCCGGCAACGTGATCCCGCCGAACTCCACCCTGGTGTTCGATGTCGAACTGGTGGACATCGAGTAGGAAACCCGTCGAGCAGGACGCCCATTGATGAAAACACCGTTCCGAGCATGCTGGCTCGCCGCCCCGGCAGCGTCCGCACCGTGAAGCGGCTGCTGCGCTTCGTCGCGTTCGCCGGCATGGCCAGCGTGGTGGTGACCGCGCTGATGGTCGGCGTGCTGTGGGCTTTCGGCCTGTTCGAGCAGCCCGAGGACAGCCTCGACACCCACCCGGTGGAGCTGCTGTCCACCAGCGACCGCGTGGACGTGGCGGCGCTGCTCGGCCAGGAGAGGCGCGCGCTGCCCGAGCGCCGGCCGCTGCGGGAGATCGAGCCGCTGGTGATCCCCGATCGCGAGGTGTCCGGCTTCGTGCAACTGGAGGTGGCTGTGGACGAGACGGGCCGCGTGCGCGCGGCCGAGGTGGTGAACGCGCTGCCGGCGGGG
>DATFKW010000003.1:0-2792 GCA_035268405.1 Gammaproteobacteria bacterium | reverse complement strand
CGCCTTGCCAGCGCCGAACCGAAACGGCCCAGGCCGATGACGACATAAGGGGCATTCTTGTCAGCCAATGATCACCTCGCTTTCCGGGTAACGGATTTTCGGGCCCTTGGGCGGCGCCAGCAACACCGATGCGATGGCCAGGGGACCGGTGCGGCCCAGCAGCATCATGGTGATGATCACCAGCCGCGAGGCCTCGCCCAACTCGGCGGTGGCGCCGGTGGACAACCCGACCGTGCCGAGCGCGGACACCGCCTCGAAGGCCAGGTCCAGGAAATAGCCCTCGGCTTCCGCCTGCGCAAGTCCCCGGGCCTCCAGGATCAGCAGCGCCATGAAGCCCGTCACCAGTATAGTGAGATAAACCGCCATGACGGTTGCGGCCGCGCGCAGCATGCGATCCGGCACGCGCCGACCGAAGGCCGCCGTCTGCCATCGTCGCCGGGCATGGGCCACCCCGGCCAGCGCCAGTATGGAGACGGTAGAGACCTTCACGCCGCCGGCGGTCGAGCCGGAGCTGCCGCCGATCACCATCAGCAGTATCAGCAGGAAGATCGCGGGATAGGCGAAATGCTCGACCGGCATGGTGGTAAAGCCGGCCGAGCGGGCGGTGACGCTCTGGAAAAGCGCGTTCATGGCCGCCTGGCCGGCGGGCAGCCCGCCCAGCGCGCCGTCGCGCTCCAGCCACCAGATGGCGAGCATGCCCACCGCGAGAAGGATGGTCGAGGCGGCCAGCACCAGCTTGGTGTGGAAGCGCAGGCTGCGCCGGTCCCGGCTCCTGCGACGCAGATGGAACATGTCGAGCAGCACGGGGAAACCGAGCCCGCCCGCGACGATCAGCGCGCTCATGGTGAGGATGACCGCCGGATCGCCCGACCAGGGCGCCAGGCTGGCGTCCTGCAGCGAAATCCCGGAGTTGCAGAAGCCCGACACGGCATGGAACACGGCCCACCACAGCACCTCGAGGAAGGGACCGTCACCCAGGCGCGCCAGCAGCAGCGCGACGGCGCCGACAAACTCGAACAGCAGCGTCACGCCGATGACCAGCAGGATCAGCCGCCGGACGTCGGCGCTCAGCGGGGCGTTCAGGGTCTCCTTGGTGAACATGTGGAAGCGGACCGGCTGTCGGCCCGTGATGCTCACGAACAAGAGCGTGCCGATGGTCATCACGCCGAGGCCGCCCAGCTGGATCAGCACCAGCAGCACGCCCTGGCCGGCCGTGCTGAGCTGGGTTTCCGTGGAGACCACCATCAGCCCGGTCACCGAGGCCGCGCTGGTGGCGGTGAACATCGCGTCCGTGAGGCTCAGGGGCGCGGTGCCCGGAATACGGCAGGCGGGCAGCAGCAGCAGCAAGGTGCCTGCGGCCGACAGCGCCAGGTACCAGCCAAACAGGATCGGCGCGGGGTAGAGCGCAAGCGCGCCGATGTACCTCGCCAGGCGTTTTTGCATCCGATGATCAGCTCATGCGGCAATGACAACCAGAGGATAGTCGCTGGCGGGCGCGGGGACAGTTCGCCGGCGGCCGGCGGCCGGCGGGTGGCGGGCGGTGCCCGCCAGGCGGAATGCTCAGCCCGGCTTTTCGGACGCGGATTCCCCGGGGGATTCGGCCGGGGGCTCGGCCGCGGCGCTGCCGTCCGCCAGGATGGCCTCGTCGGCCAGCATCACCGGGATGCCGTCGCGCACCGGGTAAATGCGCTTGCCGTCCTCGGTGACCAGCGCAGCCTTTAGCGGGCCCTCAACTTTGCGTCCGTCCGCATGCTGCAGCTCTCCGGCCTCGATCGCGGCATTCAGAGTCCGCAGCCGGTCCTTGGGCAGCATCGCGACGGGCGCCCTGCTCACCGGGCAACGCAGGATTTCGACGAGCTTGCGATCGATCATTCGGTTTTCCTCTCTAGCGGGTGCCGCGCCGCAGCAGCGCGGCCAGCAGGTAGGCGAGTCCCGCGAGCACGATGATCACGGGACCGGTGGGCAGGTCGGGCGCGTAGGAGATGGCGAGGCCCCCGGCGGTGAAGACCGCGCCCAGCAGCACCGCGAGCCCCATCATGGCGGCCAGCGATTGCGTGAAGCGCCCGGCGATGGCCGCGGGCAGCGTCATCAGCGCGATCACCAGGATCAGGCCGACCACCTGGATCAGCATCACCACGGTGAGCGCCACCAGCACCAGCAGCAGGAGGTAATAGCGCTCCACGTTGAGGCCGCGAACGCGCGCGAACTCCGGGTCGAAACAAACCGCCAGGAACTGTCGATAGAGCAAGGCCACCAGCCCGAGGATCACCACGTCCAGCGCGGCGATCAGCTGCAGGTCGCTGCTGGACATCATCAGCAGGTTGCCGAACAGGTAGCCCATCAGGTCCACGCTGTAGCCCGGCGTCTTGGCGATGAACAGGATGCCGACGGCCATGCCGAGCGCCCAGATGGCCGAGATGGCGGTGTCCTCGCGTTCCGCGAAACGCAGCTTCACCCAGCCGATCACCAGCGCCGCGATGACCGCGGCGACCAGGGCGCCGCCGAGAGGGTCCAGCCCGTAATACCAGGCGATGCCCATGCCGCCGAGCACCGCGTGCGCGATCGCGCCCGCCAGCAGGCTGATCCGCTGCACCACCACGTAACTGCCCATCACGCCGCAGCCCACGGTCGCGAGCAGGCCGCCGGCCAGCGCGCGCTGCAGGAACTCGTGCTCGGCGATGGCCTGCAGGAACTCCATCAGCCTTCGTCCCGCGACGGCGCATGCTGGTGATCATGCTGATGGTCGTGGTGCACGGCCCGCACGGGGTGGCCGTAGATCTCATTGATCACTT
>DATFKW010000002.1:0-6953 GCA_035268405.1 Gammaproteobacteria bacterium | reverse complement strand
AAGAGCCCTGGAGCGCTCATGGACAACCCCCTGCTGGACACTTCCGGACTGCCGTCATTCTCGCGCATCCGGCCACACCACGTTGAGCCCGCCGTGCGCACCTTACTCGAGGAGAGCCGCAGGCGCATCGAGGAAGTCATCGCGGCGGCCGAAACGCCGCGCTGGGACAACCTCGTCATGCCGCTGGAAGCCGTGGACCATCGGCTGGCGCGCGCCTGGGCGCCCGTCGGCCACCTGAATGCCGTGCAGAACACCGAGTCCCTGCGCGAAGCTTACAACGCCTGCCTGCCGCTGCTCTCGAAGTACAGCAGCGAGATCGGCCAGCATGAAGGGCTGTTCCGCGCCTTCACGCGCGTGCTCGAGGAACAGGGGGAACAGCTCGAGCCCGGGCAGCGGAAAATCCTCCGGGACGCGCTGCGCGACTTCCGCCTCGCCGGCGTGGCGCTGGAGCCGGAGGCGCGGGCCCGCTTCCGCGCCATCGCGCAGGAAATGGCGCTGCTGGGCGCGAAGTTCGAGGAAAACGTGCTCGACGCCACCCAGGCATGGCGCCTGCAGGTCGAGGACGAGGCGCGCCTGGAGGGAATCCCCGCAGACGCCCGCGAGCGGGCTGCGCAGGCGGCGCGTCACCGCGGCCTGGACGGCTGGGTGCTGACGCTGGACTTTCCGTGCTACCACGCCGTCATGAGTCACGCGAAGGACCGGGCGCTGCGCCGCGAGATGTACGAGGCCTGGGTCACGCGCGCCTCCGACCAGGGCCCGCACGCCGGTCGATACGACAACGGTCCGGTAATGGAAGCGATCCTGCGCCTGCGGCGGGAAGCCGCGGAACTGCTGGGCTTCAACAATTACGCCGAGCTCTCGCTGGCCACCAAGATGGCGCCCTCCGTGGACGAGGTGCAGGCTTTCCTGGAGGACCTCGCGCAACGCAGCCGGGCCACCGCCGCCGCGGAGCTGGAAGCCGTGCAGCAGCTGGCGGGCCAGCCACTGGAAGCCTGGGACATCGCCTTCTGGTCCGAGCGTCTGCGCGAACAGGCCTACGAGGTGAAAGACGAGGAGCTGCGGCCCTATTTCCCGGCCGATCGCGTGCTGTCGGGGCTGTTCGACACCGCCGAGAAGCTGTTCGGCATCCGCATCGCGCCGGGCGGCGAAGTGGATGCCTGGCACCCGGACGTCAGCTTCTTCCGTATCGAGGACGCCGCGGGCCAGCCGATCGGCCATCTCTACACGGACATCTACGCGCGCGAGCAGAAGCGCGGCGGCGCGTGGATGGACGAGTGCGTGCGCCGGGCGCGCTTCGGCGAGCAAACGGTCCTGCCGGTCGCTTTCCTGGTGTGCAACTTCATGCCGCCCACCGGCGACCGGCCCGGCTTGCTGGCGCACGACGACGTGGTGACGCTGTTCCACGAATTCGGGCACTGCCTGCACCACCTGCTGACGCGGGTCGACTGGCCGAGCGCGGCGGGCATCAACGGCGTGGCCTGGGACGCGGTCGAGCTCCCCAGCCAGTTCCTGGAGAACTTCGCCTGGCATCCGGAGGTCATCCGGCAGCTCTCGCGACACCACGAGAGCGGGGAGCCGCTGCCCGAGCAGATGCTCGAGCGGCTGATCGCGAGCCGCAATTTCCAGTCCGCGATGCAGATGCTGCGCCAGGTCGAGTTCGCACTCTTCGACATGCGCCTGCATGCCGCCGCGCCGCCGGACGCGGCGGGCATCGTCGCCGCGCTGGACGCCGTGCGAGAAGAGGTGGCGGTGGTGCCTTACCCGGCCTTCAACCGCTTCGCGCACGGCTTCTCCCACATCTTCGCGGGCGGCTACGCGGCGGGCTACTACAGCTACAAGTGGGCCGAGGTGCTGTCGGCCGACGCCTTCAGCCTGTTCGAGGAACGCGGCGTGATGGACACGGCCACGGGCCGGCGCTTCCGCGAATGCATCCTGGAGGTCGGCGGCAGCGTCGATCCCATGGAAGCGTTCAAGGCCTTCCGGGGCCGCGCCCCGGAGCCGGGCCCGCTGCTGCGGCTGGCGGGCATCGACGGAGAAGCGGCCTCGGCCGCCTGAAGCCATGCGCGTAGCCAGCTGGAACGTGAACTCCCTTAAAGTGCGCCTGCCGCAGGTGCTGGCCTGGCTGGACGAAAATTCGCCGGACGTCCTCGGGCTGCAGGAGACCAAGCTGGTGGACGCCACCTTTCCCGCGCAGGCGTTCCTGGAGCTGGGTTACGAGGTCAGCTTCAGCGGTCAACCGACCTACAACGGCGTGGCGCTGCTCTCGAGGGAGCCGCAAAGCGAGGTCATCAGGGACCTGGACGGGCTGGACGACCACCAGCGGCGCGTGCTGGGCGCCACCGTGGGCGACCTGCGCGTGCTGAACCTCTATGTGCCGAACGGCCAGGCGGTCGGCAGCGAGAAGTACGCCTACAAGCTGGACTGGCTGGCCCGGCTGCAGGCCCAGCTGGCGGCGGAGCTGGCGGCGCACCCGCGCTGCATCGTCATGGGCGACTTCAACATCGCGCCGGAGGACCGCGACGTGCACGACCCCGAGGAATGGGCCGGCAAGGTGCTGTGCAGCGAGCCCGAGCGGGCCGCCCTGCAGGCCATGCTGGAACTCGGTTTCGTGGACACCTTCAGGCTGTTCGAGCAGCCGGAGGGGGTGTTCAGCTGGTGGGACTACCGGGCCGCGGGCTTCCGCCGCAACCGCGGCCTGCGCATCGACCTGTTGCTGGCGAGCAAGGCGCTCGCGGGGCAGTGCACCCATTCCGGCGTGGACGTGGAACCGCGGCGCAACGAGCGCCCCTCGGACCACGCACCCGTGGTCGCCGTATTCGACACGGCCTGAGGGGGCCTTGTGAACGGGGTCACAGAACCACCCCCCGGCGATGGCGCGCGCGCCGGCGGTCCCATAGACTGATTCCATGGAAGCAGTCCGACCCAAGGCCCGCGTGCTGATGCTGCGTGACCGGCGCAGCGACCACGACGTGACCAACTCCGTGCCGGTGACCCACTGGGAGCCTGTCTGGGAGGTCATACACGACAGCTTCACGCGCCTTTATCCCGGCATGCAGCTGCGCGTGCTGCGCCGCGCCTTCGAGGACTTCGACGACCTTTTCCGCGGCCGCACGCCGGGTTACCTGGGCTGCGATACGGTCTACCACGACATCCAGCACACGCTGGACATGACGCTCGCCCTCGGCCGGCTGATCGAGGGGCACGAGCTGTCGGTGGCCGAGGCCGAACGCCTGGGGGCGCCGCGGGCCATCCTGGGCGTCATCTGCTCGCTGTTTCATGACTCGGGCTACATCCGCCATTCCGGCGACGAGAGCCATTACAACGGCGCCGAGTTCACGCGCTCGCACGTGACCCGCAGCGCCCAGTTCCTCGACCGCTACCTGAACCAGGTCGGGCTGGGGGCCGCGTCCGGCATCGCCCGCCAGGTGGTGCACTACACCGGTTACGAAGTGCGCCTCGACCAGATCCGCGTGGTTTCCGAGAAAGACCGTAAGCTGGGCCACCTGATGGGCACGGCGGACCTGCTGGCGCAGATGGCGGATCGTTGCTACCTGGAAAAATGCCGCGACCGGCTTTACCCGGAGTTCGTGCTCGGGGGCATCGCCGTGTGGCAGGAGCCGTCGGGGCGGATCATCACGCGCTACCGCTCCGGGCTGGATTTGCTGCGGCAGACGCCGGCTTTTTTCCGCCAGGTCTGCTATCCGCGACTCGACCGCGCTTTCGGGGGCGTCTACCGCTACATGGACGCGGTGTTCGACGGCCGCAACCCCTACATGGTGGCAGTGGAACGGAACCTCTTCTACCTCGAGCGCGTGCTGGAAGGCGAGCGCTGGCCGCTGCTGCGCCGACGTCCGCCGTGCGAACTGGCCGAGCCGCATGCGCTCGACCGCATCCGCCGCCAGGTCGCGGAACGACTGAAGAGCTTCCGTTCCGAAGCCGCCTGAGCCCGCCCGAAGCCACCCCCCGGAACCCGCCCGCACGCGGTCGGCGCCTGCGCTGGCGCATGGCAATTCAGCTGTTCTCTGCTAGCTTTTGAGTGTGCACGCGCCGTGCCGGCGCTGTCCCGACGCTCTTTTGGGCGGCTGCGGATAACGCGTATTGCGGCCAGTGCCCGCGGCGCTTAAGTTGGCCGCCCAATTGATGTATTTGATATATACGAATGGCAAAAATCCCAGTGAAACAAAGCACCTCCAGGCGCAGGAGCGTGCGTATCCTGTCGGTTGCGGTCGCCCTCGTGGTCGGCGTGCTAGGCGGCCTCGGGACGTTCACCCTGGGTTACGGGGACGGCCTGTCCTACCTGACCAACGACCCGACGGCCTGCGCCAATTGCCACATCATGCAGGACCACTTCGACTCGTGGGTGAAGTCCAGCCACCGCGATGTCGCCGCCTGCGGGGACTGCCACCTGCCGCATGATTTCGTGGGCAAGTGGATCACCAAGGCCGACAACGGTTTCTTCCACGCACTGGCCTTCACGACCGGCAATTTCCCCGAGCCGATCCAGATCAAGCCCCGCAACCGCCGGGTGACCCAGGGCGCGTGCCTGCATTGCCACGGCGACCTGGTGGATCCCCTGCGCCCGGCCGAACACGGGGGCGACATGCAGCTTTGCGTCCATTGCCATAGCGACGTCGGCCATGCTCTCCGGCGCTAGTCATACTTCGAGGTTCATGATGTTCAAAAAAGCTCCCGAAAACAGCAACCGCACGGCTTCCGGCCGGGCCCGTGCCCAGCGCGGGAATGTCCTGCTGCTCGGACTCGTGTTCGTGGTCGCGGTCGCGGCCACGGCCGCCGTGACTTATGTGCTGATCACCATGTTCACTCACAAGCAGGACGCCAGGCAGCCCTTCGTGCGCGTCGTGGAAGTGGACGAGATGACCACCGACCCCGAGCCGTGGGGACAGAACTGGCCGCGCCAGTTCGACGGCTGGAAATCGACCTCGGGCGGCGAATTCTACGGCGGCAGCAGCGCCATGCCGGAAAGCAAGCTGGAGCAGCAGCCCTGGCTGAAAAGACTGTACGCCGGCTATGCCTTCAGCATCGACTATCGCGAGGCGCGCGGGCACGCCTACATGCTCTACGACCAGGGCGTGACCGAGCGCATCACGCAAAAACCCCAGGCCGGCGCCTGCCTGCATTGCCACGCTTCGACCACCGTGCTCTATCGCAGCGTGGGGCTGGAAGCCATGGGCGAGGAAGTGACCGCGGAGAAACTGTCCAGCGAATTCAACATGCCGGCCGTCATCCGCGGCTTCGAAGAGCTCAGCCAGCAGCCTTACCAGGACGTGCTGGCGATGCTCTACGCCACGCCCGACGGCACGCCCGGCGAGAACGAACCGGTGTTCCCGCAGGCCCCCACCGGCGGCTTCACCGGCGAATACGCCGGCCAGGCCGTCCCGGCGGATCACCTCCCGCTGGGCGAGGCGCACCCGGTCACCTGCATCGACTGCCACGACCCGGAAACCATGTCGATCCGCGTGACCCGGCCGGGCTTCATGCAGGGAATCAGGGACCTCGCCGAGGGCGACGGCGACGCCTCGCACCTGCCCAGCGTGGAGCAGTGGCGCGCCGGCAGCCGCAAGGAGCCCTACGATCCGAACAAGCTGGCGACCCGCCAGGAAATGCGCTCCTTCACCTGCGGGCAGTGCCATGTCGAGTACTACTGCGCCAACAAGACGACGCTGACCTTCCCCTGGGGCGAAGGGCTGACCGTGGACGACGCCGAGCAGGTGTGGAACGAGATGGAATTCCCGGACGGCACGGAGTTCTACGACTACAAGCACGGCGAGACGGGCGCGAAAGCCTTCAAGGCGCAGCATCCCGAGTTCGAGCTCTGGAGCCAGGGCATCCATGCCCGCAGCGGCGTGAGTTGCGCGGACTGCCACATGCCCTATGAGCGCGAAGGCGCCATGAAGGTCAGCGACCACAACGTGCAAAGTCCGATGGAGAACATCAACAACGCGTGCCAGACCTGCCACAACGTCGAAGCGGACGAGTTGCGCAACCGCGTGGAAACGATCCAGGAACGCACCGTCGCCATGACGAACCGCGCGGGGGCGGCCGTGGCCGACATGCTGGACGCCATCATGGAGGCCAAGGCGGCCGGCGCGACGGAAGAGGACCTGGCGCCCATCTTCGAGCTGCAGCGCAAGGCGATGTGGCGGCTGGACTACATCAGCAGCGAGAACTCCAAGGGCTTCCACGCCGACCAGGAAGCCGCCCGGATTCTCGCCGAGTCCATGGACTACAGCCGCCAGGCGCAGGCCATGGCGCTGCGCTGGCGGGCGCCTGAAGCGCCCGGCACCGAGCAGCTGGAGACCGAGCCGGTCAAGGGCGTGACGCCCACCGAAAAAGCGCCGCTCAACCCCTAGGGGCGCGGCGACTCATCTCGCGGTGTGACCAGGCGCCGCAGCCGGGCCCCTTGCCCGGCTGCGGCGCGGCTTTTTCAGGAGAAGCCGTAGCCTTTCTCGCGGAAAAGCCCCAGGCAGGCTTCCGCGACTTCGGCATCGTAGCGCACGCCGGCGTGGCGCTCGATCTCTTCCAGGGCGGCTTCGATGCCGATGGCAGGGCGATAAGGGCGGTGCGAGGCCATCGCCTCCACCGTATCGGCCACAGCCAGGATTCGCGCCTCCAGCATGATCTGCTGGCCCTTGAGGCCGCGGGGGTAGCCGCTGCCGTCGATCCGCTCGTGGTGCTCCAGCGCCATGCGCGCCAGCGGCCACGGGAAAGACAGCCCCTGGAGCAGTTCGTATCCGGACACGGCATGATTCTTGACGTACTCGTACTCGATCGCGGACAGCTGGCCCGGCTTGGCGAGGATGTCCGCGGGAATGGAGATCTTCCCGATGTCATGCACCGAGGCGCCCAGCAGGAGTCCCTGGCGCCGTTCCGCGTCCAGCCCCAGCTCTTCGGCAATCGCCACCGAGAGCTCGGCCACGCGCTTGTGGTGGCCG
>DATFKW010000001.1:0-3818 GCA_035268405.1 Gammaproteobacteria bacterium | reverse complement strand
AGGACGGCAAGCTGGTCTGCGTCTCGCGCCTGACCATGGCCGTGATGCCGCGCGAGTCATCATGAGACGGGCCATGGCTGCAATCGGGGTGCCACTGCTGGGGCTCGCGGCGCTGCTGCTGGCCGGCTGCGGCATGTACGGCGACCTTTACCTGGAGGGCGAAGTGCCCCGGCCGGAGGTCACCGAGGAGCCGCCCATCATGCTCGAGGAACCCGGCGGCGCGGACGAGAACGAGCCCGGCGAGAACCAGCCCGACGGGGACCAGCCGAAGGGGCAAAAGCCGGACGCGGGCGGACCGGCGGCCCGGTCGTGACGCCCTTCTTCCGCTACCGCGACGGGCGGCTGTTTGCAGAGTCCCTGCCGCTGGAGGCGCTCGCGGCGCGCTACGGCACGCCCTGCTACGTCTATTCCCGCGCCGCGCTGGAAGCGCGTTACGACGCTTTCGCCGGGGCCTTCGAGGCTGCGCGCCCCGGCCTGCGGACGCGGCTGTGCTACGCGGTCAAGGCGAACGGCAATCTCGCCGTGCTGGGCGTGCTGGCGGCACGCGGCGCCGGCTTCGACATCGTCTCGGGCGGCGAGCTGGCCCGGGTGCTGGCCGCCGGCGGCGACCCCCGCAAGGTGGTGTTCTCCGGCGCCTGCAAGCTGGACGAGGAGCTGCGGCTGGCCCTCTCGCAGGAGATCGCCTGCTTCAACGTAGAGTCCGAGCCCGAGCTGCACCGGCTTTCGGCGCTGGCGGTCGAAACCGGCCACGAGGCGCGCGTGGCGATCCGCGTGAACCCCGACGTGGAAGCGGGCGGCCACCGCCACATCTCGACCGGGCGGCGCGAGCACAAGTTCGGCACCGCGCTGGAGGACGCCGGCGTGCTGGTGTTCCGGGCGCTGTCCCTGCCCGGTCTCCGGCTGGAGGGCGTCGCCTGCCACATCGGCTCGCAGATGATGGCGCTGGCGCCCCTGGCGGCGGCGCTGGAGCAGCTGGCGGACTTCGTCAAGGCACTGCAGAAAGACGGCGTGGCGCTGCGCCACGTGGACGCCGGCGGCGGCCTGGGCATCGATCACGGCGGCGAGCAGGCCCCCGCCCCGGAGGAATATGCCGAGGTGGTGGCCGGCGCGCTGGGCGAGCTCGGCCTGGAGATCGTGCTGGAGCCCGGCCGCGCCATCGCCGGGCCCGCCGGCCTGCTGCTGACCCGCGTGGCCTACCTGAAGCAGGGGCACGGCCGCAAGTTCGCGCTGGTGGACGCGGCCATGAACGACCTCATCCGGCCCGCGCTCTACGAGGCCTGGCACGACATACTGCCCGCCGCCGAGGGCGGCACGCCGGACCCGGAGCCGGTGGACGTCACCGGGCCGGTGTGCGAGACGGGCGATTTCCTGGGCCGCGACCGCAGCCTGCCGGTGGCGCCCGGCGACCTGCTGGCGGTGATGGACGCCGGCGCTTATGGTTTCGTCATGAGTTCCAACTACAACGCGCGGCCGCGCAGCTGCGAAGTGATGGTGTCCGGGGACGATGCGCGGCTGGTGCGGCGGCGCGAGTCCGTGGAGGACTTGTGGCGCGGCGAATGTCTTTACGAGGAAGCCGAGGCATGAGCGAGAAAGCGCTGGTACTGGTGGACGGATCCTCCTATCTCTACCGCGCCTTCCACGCCCTGCCGCCGTTGACCAACAGCCGCCAGGAGCCGGTGGGCGCGGTGCTGGGCGTGGTCAACATGCTGCTGAAGCTGCTCGACGAGCACGCGCCCGAGCATTTCGCCGTGGTGTTCGACGCCAAGGGCAAGACTTTCAGAGACGAGCTGTTCGCGGAATACAAGGCGAACCGCCCGGCCATGCCGGACGAGCTGTCGGCGCAGATCGAGCCGCTGCTGGAAGTCATAGACGCGCTGGGCCTGCCGATCCTGCAGGTGCCGGGCGTGGAAGCGGACGACGTCATCGGCACCCTCGCGCGCCAGGCCTGCGCTGCCGGCATGCATACGCTGATCTCCACCGGCGACAAGGACATGGCGCAGCTGGTCAACGAGCAGGTCACGCTGGTGAACACCATGAGCGGGACCGTGCTGGACCCGGCCGGGGTGCAGGCCAAGTTCGGCGTGCCGCCGGCGCGCATCGCCGACTGGCTGGCGCTGGTAGGCGACAGCTCGGACAACATCCCGGGCGTCCCCAAGTGCGGCCCCAAGACGGCGACCAAGTGGCTGGGCGAATTCGGCGACCTGGACACGCTCAAGGCGCGCGCCGACGAGATCAAGGGCAAGGTCGGCGAAAGCCTGCGCGCCCACCTCGACCAGCTGGAGCTGTCGCGCGAGCTCGCGGTGATCCGCTGCGACGTACCGCTGGATTCGGCGCCGGCCGAGCTGCTGCGCCGCGCGCCCGACGTAGAGCGGCTGCGCGAGCTTTACACGCGGCTGGAATTCGGCTCGCTGCTGCGCAAGCTGCCGCAGGCGGCGGACACGGCGGAGGCCGGCGCGCCGGCGACCGAGCCGCCGCCCGTGCCCGCCGCGGACTACGACACGGTGCTCACCGAGAGCGCGCTGGATGCCTGGCTGGAAAAGCTGGCCGCGGCCGAGGTATTCGCTTTCGACACCGAGACCGACAGCCTCAACTACATGCGGGCGCGCATCGTGGGCGTCTCCTTCGCGGTGGAGCCGGGCCGGGCGGCATACGTGCCGCTGGCGCACCGCGACCCGGACACGCCGGTGCAGCTGGACCTGGACGAGACGCTCGAGAAGCTCCGCCCGCTGCTGGAGGATCCGCAGCGCGGCAAGATCGGCCATAACCTCAAGTACGACCTGCACGTGCTGGAGAACCACGGGATTCACCTGCAGGGCATCCGCTACGACACCATGCTGGAGTCCTACGTGCTCGACTCCACGGCCACGCGCCACGACATGGACTCGGTTGCGATGAAATACCTCGGCCACCAGACCATCCGCTACGAAGACGTGGCCGGCAAGGGGGCCAAGCAGATCAGCTTCGACCAGGTGCCGGTGGCAGTAGCCGCGCCCTATGCCGCCGAAGACGCCGAGGTGACGCTGCGGCTGCACCAGGCGCTCTGGCCGCAGCTGGCCGAGACGCCGGGGCTGGAACGCGTTTACGACGATTTCGAGCGGCCGCTGGTGCCGATCCTCGGGGCAATGGAATACCACGGCGTGCTGCTGGACACGGACCTGCTGCGGCAGCAGAGCCGCGAGCTGGAAAAGGGCATGGCGGCGGCCGAGGCGGCGGCCTTCGAGGCGGCGGCGGGGCCGTTCAACATCGGCTCCGCCAAGCAGCTGCAGGAAATCCTGTTCCAGCGCCTGGGCCTGACGCCGCTGCGCAAGACGCCGAGCGGCCAGCCTTCCACGGCCGAGGACGTGCTGGAAGAGCTCGCCGCCTTGCACGCGCTGCCGCGGCTGGTGCTGCAATACCGCGGACTGGCGAAACTCAAGTCCACCTACACCGACAAGCTGCCGGAGCTGGCGGACGCCAATAACCGGGTGCACACCTCCTATCACCAGGCGGTGGCGGCCACCGGCCGGCTGTCGTCCTCGGAGCCTAACCTGCAGAACATCCCCATCCGCACGCCGGAGGGACGGCGCATCCGCCAGGCCTTCATCGCGCCGACGGGCTACCGGCTGGTGGCGGCCGACTATTCACAGATCGAGCTGCGCATCATGGCGCATCTCTCGGGCGACGAGGGCCTGCAGACCGCCTTCCACGAGGAACGCGACATTCACCAGGCGACGGCCGCCGAGGTCTTCGACACGCCGCTGGAGGCGGTCACCCCGGAGCAGCGCCGCTCCGCCAAGGCGATCAACTTCGGCCTGATCTACGGCATGTCGGCTTTCGGG